>NZ_JBEXLH010000091.1:0-28364 GCF_040609855.1 Nonomuraea sp. NPDC004580
CCATGCAGCAGCTCAACGCGCAGGTGGACGTCGAGGGCAGGGAGCCGGACAAGGTCAGCGAGGAGTGGCTGAGCAAGGAGGGCTTCCTGGGCTCGGACGCCTGACCTCCTTCTCGGGAACGGCCCGCGCCTCGCCCGGCGCGGCCGTTCGCGTGCCCGGACCGGTCCATTGACTGGAACCGCTTGCGCGTGAGTCAGAAATCGTTAATTCTTAGGAAGGTTTCCTTTTTAATCCTGTCTCACCCCCCAGGAGCGCAGGTGCGCAAGAGTACGATCGCGACCGTGACGGCGGCCACCGGAATGCTGGTCCTGCTGCCGGCATCCGCCGCCAACGCCCATGGCACCATGTCCAACCCTCCGAGCCGCGTCTACGTCTGCAAGAACGAGGGCCCGGAGTCGCCGAAGTCCGCCGCCTGCAAAGCCGCCGTGGCCGCCGGCGGCACCCAGGCGTTCTACGACTGGAACGAGGTCTCGCTGCTCGAAGCGGGCGGCAGGCACCGCCAGCTCATCCCCGACGGCAAGCTCTGCAGCGCGGGCCGCGACAAGTACCGCGGGCTCGACCTGCAGCGCTCTGACTGGCCTGCCACGCAGGTGCGGCCCGGCAACTTCACGCTGACGTACCACGCGACCGCCCCGCACGCCAACAGCAACTTCGAGTTCTACATCACCCGCGACGGCTGGAAC
The DNA here is from genome assembly GCF_040609855.1 of Nonomuraea sp. NPDC004580. Taxonomy (NCBI): domain Bacteria; kingdom Bacillati; phylum Actinomycetota; class Actinomycetes; order Streptosporangiales; family Streptosporangiaceae; genus Nonomuraea; species Nonomuraea sp. NPDC004580. Next base: position 684 of record NZ_JBEXLH010000091.1, read on the forward strand.
CCGACCATGCCCCTCAAGTGGTCGGATCTGGTGCACATCAGGACGTTCAACAACCAGAACCCGACCACGTTCACGAACTGGACGATCAACCTGCCGCAGCGAACCGGGCGGCACATCCTGTACTCGATCTGGCAGCGCGTGGTCGGCAGCAACGAGGCCTTCTACACCTGCTCCGACGTGGACTTCGGCGGGGGCGGCACCCCGAACCCCAACCCGACGCCCACGCCCACCCCGACTCCCACCCCGACCCCGACGCCCACGAACCCGCCGACCAACCCCGGCGGCACGTGGAGCGCGAACAAGGCGTACCGGGTGGGCGACCGGGTGACGTACAGCGGCTCGACGTACGAGTGCATCCAGGCGCACACCTCGCTCGCCGGCTGGGAGCCGACGAACGTGCCCGCGCTCTGGAAGCGCGTCTGACCTTCTTCATCGAGGGCGGGCGCGCCCTGTCACGGGACGGTGATGAGGAAGACGTCGCCGTTGCCGAGGGCGCGGCCGCCCTCAGGCGTGCCGTACGTCAGCCCCGCGATCGCCGCCTTCCCCTGCCCCGTCGCCGCGGCGTACAGGTTGGGCTCGGCGAACGGGTCGACGCCGTCGTCCCTGGCGGTCCCGAGCTGGGCGGCGGCGCGCTGGGCGCCCTTGCCGTCCAGGCGGAGCGTCAGCACGTCGGCCCCGCCCGCCGGCACCCCGACCTTGCCCCGCGTGTAGCCGGCGACCGCGACCTCCCCGCCCGGCAGCGCGGCCACGGCGGCGCCCTCGTCGGCGGCGGCGGTGGCGAGCCGGTGCTCCCAGCGGCGCCTGCCCCGGTCGGTGTAGGCCACGGTGAGCGCGTCGCCCGACGTGGCGCCGGTGGCGACGACCAGGCCGGTGGTGCTGACGGTGACCGCGTTCAGCCGGTCGTCGCCGGTGCCGCCCTCGGTGGCGGCCCAGGTCCTGGCGCCGTCGGCGGTGTACGCGGCCAGCCAGCCGTCCGCTCCGCCGCGCGCGGTCGTGCCGGGCAGCGCGGCCGTGGTGCTGCCCGTCAGGTGGACGCCCGTGGCCCCGGCGGCGACGCCGGTGGCCTTGTCCTCGCCGGGACCGCCGTACTGGCGGATCCACGTCACCTCGCCATCGGGGCTCAGGCGGGCGGCGATGGCGTCCTTGTCGCCGGCGTTGGCGCCGTCGAGCGCGCCCTTGGTGTAGCCCGCGACGTACGCGCCTCCGTCGGGGGCCGCGGCCAGCCCGTACAGGCGGTCGGCGGCGTCCGGCGCGCCGAACTGGGTGGTCCAGCGGACCGCGCCGTCCGGGCCGAGCCTGACCACGAACGCGTCGTCGGTGCCGTTGCCCGCGTGCTTCCCGTCCAGGTCGCCCTTGGTGTAGCCGGCCGCGAGCACGCCGCCGTCCGGCAGCGGCACGACCCCGTACAGGCGCTCGTCGGCGGGTGTGGCGATGCGCCGGGTCCAGCCGCCCGGCCTGGTGACGACGGCGTCGAGGTCGCCGTTCTCGGCGGTGGCGTACCCGATGGTCAGGGTGCCGTCGGTGGCGGCGGCCACGCCGCCCGCCCAGTCCACGGCGGACGTGCCGTGCAGCGGGGCGGGCAGTCCCGTCGGCGGGGTGACGCTGAGTCCGGGGCCGAGGTCGGCCATGGCCTGCTCGAAGGCGGGGGTCCAGACGTCCCAGTCGTGGCCGCCGTCCAGGATCCTGAGCTGGGCGGAGATCGCGGGTGAGCGGCGAGCGGCGTTGTAGAGGGCGGCGGACTCGAAGTCGAGGTCGTGGCGGGCGTCGGCCGGGTCGGGGTTGGCGTACTCGTCGTCGCCGACGGCCACGAACATCCGTACCGGCAGGTCAGGGTCGAGGTCTTCGAGCAGGGCGGGGTAGTTGAGCTTCTTGTAGATCGCGTCCGCGAACTTCTCCTCGCCCTCGCCGAACGCGCCGTAGTCGCGGGCCGAGGAGTCCGACGGCGGCAGCGGCGTGTAGACGGCGGGGCTGAGCACGGCGGCGGCGCCGAACAGGTCCTGGTGCGCGAGCGCGTAGCGCAGGGCGCCCGCGCCGCCCATCGAGTAGCCGCCGACCAGGCGGGCCTGCCTGATGCGCGCGGTCCGGTACGTGGCGTCCACGTGTGCGACGAGGTCCCTGGTCAGCGCCGTCTCCACCGGGCGGCCCGGCAGGTCGTCGCCGGCGTAGCGGGAGTCGACGTACCAGTTGCCGCGCTCGCTCCACGGAGCGTCCGGCATGACCGCGATGACCGGCGGGATGCGCTTGGTCCTGATCATGTCGTCGAGGGTCGTCTTGACCCGGGTCCACGCCTGCATGCTGTCGCCGCGGCCGTGCAGCAGGTAGAGCACGGGGTGGCGGTCCTTGCTCCGGTCGTATCCGGCGGGCAGGTAGACGTTGTAGGCGATGTCCTCGCCGAGGGCCTTCGAGGGCGCGGCGGCGGTGGTGATCGTCCCGCCGGTCCTCGCCTCGGTCTGGGCGGGGCCGGCCGTCAGGCTGAGCGCGGTCACGACGGCGAGCGCGCCGGCGGTGATCCATCGGGGTACGGGCATCGACCACTCCTGTAAACGTTTACCGAACGCGCCTCATGTTTCGGGAGAGTTTCATGGGACGGGGGGTGTGCTGTCAACTGTCCGTTTTTGCGAATCGTGCTTAATGCCTTTAAGTTCGTGCATAATAGGTGTAATTTCTTGTTTCCCCTTGTCAGGCTTGAGGCGATGAACGAACTGATCACCACTCCCGTCACCCCCGGCCTCCTGCGGGGCGCGCTCGACGTGGAGCGGACCCCGTACGGACTGCTCCCCCACCGGCTGCCCGCACGAGCGCGCAGGCAGATCCCGGACGAGCAGCTCGCCATGGCCGAGAGCCAGCCGTCCGGCGTCCGGCTCGCCTTCCGCACGGCCGCCACCACCGTCGAGCTGGACGCGCTGCCCACCAAGCGCGCCTACCGCGGGCTGCCCGATCCGCCTTCCGGCGTCTACGACCTGATGATCGACGGCCGGCTCGCCGCCCAGGCCACGGTGCCGGGCGGTCGAACGCGCGTCGCCGACTTCGCGACCGGGGCCGTGGAGGTGCACGAAGGGCCGTCCGGCACCGCCCGCTTCACCGGGCTGCCCGCCGGCGACAAGGACGTCGAGATCTGGCTCCCGCACAACGAGACCACCGAGCTGTCCGCGCTGCGTACGGACGCGCCGGTCGCCCCGGCCCGGCCGCACGGGCGGCGGGTGTGGCTGCATCACGGCAGCTCCATCAGCCACGGCTCCAACGCCCTGCACCCCACCGCCATCTGGCCCGCCCTGGCCGCCGCCGCGGGCGGGGTCGAGCTGGTGAACATGGGGTTCGGAGGGAGCGCGCTGCTCGATCCGTTCACGGCCCGCGCCATGCGCGACACCCCGGCCGACCTCATCAGCGTGAAGATCGGCATCAACCTGGTCAACAGCGACGCCATGCGGCTGCGTGCCTTCGCCCCCGCCGTGCACGGGTTCCTCGACACGATCAGGGACGGTCACCCTGAGACGCCGCTGCTGGTCGTGTCGGCCATCCTGTGCCCGATCCAGGAGCGCACGCCGGGGCCTCTCACCGCCCAGTTCGCGGACGGCACCGTACGCTTCCGCCCCACCGGCGACCCGGCGGAGGTCGCGTCCGGGCACCTGACCCTCGAGGTCGTCCGCCGAGAGCTGGCCGAGATCGTGGCCGAACGCGCCACCGACGATCCGCACCTGCACTACCTCGACGGCCGCGACCTGTACGGCGAGCCCGACAACGCCGAGCTGCCGCTGCCCGACGACCTGCACCCGAGCGAGGAAGGCCACCGCCGCATCAGCGAGAACTTCACCCGCTTGGCCTTCTCCCCCGGCTCCCCCTTCGCCACCCGCTAAGCACCCGAAATATGCAGGTCAGCGGCTTGTGAGGGGGAATATGCGGTGAAAGACTGAGAGTGACGGAAGGGGGACGTCATGATCGAGGTCAAGAACATCGACAAGCCGGACGAGCGCCGCGACTTCCCCAGGGGACACCTGGAAGTCTGCAACCTGTCCGGCCTGACGTTCGGCGTGGCCACCTTCGAGCCGGGCTGGCGCTGGTCCGAGTCCGTGAAGCCGATCGCGGGCACCGACTCCTGCCAGGTGCACCACACCGCGTTCGTGGTGCAGGGCCGCATGCGGCTGCACGCCGACGACGGCACGGAGGCCGAGATCGGACCGGGCGACCTGTTCGTCTGCCCACCCGGACACGACGCCTGGGTGGTGGGGGACGAACAGTGCATCATGTACGACTTCGCAGGCGGCGCCGCGAACTACGCCAAGGCACCCACCACTGGGTCCGCCAACACCAACGACGTGATGGGCTACTGACACCAACCAGCCGATGACCTGACACTCCCGCCTGGCACCTGGGCCCGTGGGTCAGCCCGCGCCGCCCTGGCCTGCTTCGGCGTCCGGGGCCTGGTCGAGCGGCACCACGGCCGTGGCCGTCACGTGCGAGGTGTCCATTTCCCCGCAGCCTGCCGCCAGCACCGCGATCGTGACGGCGCCGAGGATCGTGCGTACGGGCCCGAGCGTGGCCCGGCGGTCGAGTCTGCGGGGGTGTCGAGCCATGCGTCAAGTCCACACCGGGGCGACCTGGCACGGCATCGGACCGAGGTCCATCGTGAGCGTGCGGAGGACTGAATCGCCGAACGCGACATTAGACCTGCGGTTACCCGGATATGGACCCAGGTCCTCATCCGGCGCCACAGGTCCTCATCCGGCGCCCGTGGCCAGGACGACCTCGCCATCGGCCGCTCCAGGACCGCATAAGTCATCGGCCGCTCCAGGGCCGCCCCGGTGTCACATCTCCAGCCCGGCCGCCTCCATGACGGGCCGTACTTCGACGTCGCCGTCCCCGCCGCCGAGCAGCAGCGCCGCCAGTTCCACGGCGCGTGCCCGGTCTTCGCAGTCGATCACGTACTGCGCGGTGGCGGGGGTGCCGGGGCGGGGGTGCGGGCCGCCGGTCACGGAGGGGCCGCCGTGCAGGAGCCGCACGACGACGCCGAGGGACGGGTCGGCGAGTGCGTACTCGCCGACCAGCTCGCCCGCCTCCGCCGCCGCGGCGAGGAACGCGGCGCTGCCCAGGCCGGCCCCTTGCTCGCGGTGCAGGGTCAGGACGAAGCGCACCGCCCGCTCAGCCCTCGCCCGCCGACGAGAACACGACGGGCCGCACCTCGATGCCGAGCCCCTCGACCGACGCGTCGGGGATGAGCGCCGCCAGTTCGAGCGCCCGCTCGCGGCTGTCGCATTCGACCAGGTAGTAGCCGCCGAAGTACTCCTTGGCCTCCAGGTAGGGACCGTCGGTCACGACGGGGGCGCCGCCGCGGACGCGCACCACGGCGCTCTCCGACACGTCGCCCAGCGCGGCGGTCTCGATGAACTCGCCTGACTTCCTGATCGTCTCCATGAACGTGCCGTGGCCGTTCATCACCGCGTTGCGCTGCTCGTCGGTGAGCCCGTCCCAGACCTGCGGATTCACGTGCATGATCAACAGGAACTTCATGTCGTCTCCTTCGTCGGACTGCGGCGCCGCCGTCGGCGCCGCTCACCAGGTAGTCGGAGCGGCAGGGACGGCTTCGACATGCCGGAGGCAACAAATCTAAGGGGCGGGCCGAGGCGGGAGAAGCAGGTGGTCGGAAGGCAAAAGCCTGTCCACGAATCCGCCGGGAGGCGTTCGAGGGGAAGGATCGGGAGAACCGCCGGGTTGCGCTAGGTGTTCGCATCAATGTGTGCAGGTACGACGTACCGCACTCGCTATATAAACGGGGGTTTGTCATGGCGATGCTGCACTACCTCGGTCTTATGGGCTTTTCAGCCGCCCGGCCGCCGCAGCCGCTTCCCGGCAAGAACAGTGGTGGAAACGCAGGGCAGAGCGCCCGTCGTCGGCGCCGCCGCCGCCGCTGAGCGGAGGTCACCGAGGTTGGCCGACCACATGACACAACACGAGGGGCCGGACGCGACCAAGCGTCCGGCCCCTTCCTTTTGCTTGCTAGCAGGCGGCCGCTTTCGGGACGTCCTCGCCGTACTTGGCCCACGAGCACACCGTGCTGAGCGCGATCTTCCACCGGTCGCCCTGGTGCACGGCCTTGCCCCGCCTGCTCGACAGCAGGGTCCGCTCGCCGCGGTGCAGCACGTAAGAGACCTGGGCCTCGGTCGGCGAGTCGAAGCGCACGTTCCTGACCCGGCCGGTGACGTTGCCGAACCGCTCGTCCTCGCCGAACGCCTGCACCATCAGCTCGTTCATCTCGCCGTTCTCGACGACCTTGACCTTGGCCGCCGTCGAGCCCCGCTCGTCGAAGAACGTCTCCCAGGCCCGTCTGATCTCGCCCTCGGCCCGCGCGGGATTCGCCGGCACCGTCACGGTGGGGCTGGAGGAGGCGGACGCGGTGGGGGTGAGCGTGCTCAGCGACGGCGAGGCGGAGCCGGTGGTCGCGGTGCCGCCTGGCGGGCTCGGGGTGGGCGACGGTTCCGGCTCGCCGGAACAGCCGGCCGCCAGGAGCGCGGCCGCTCCCAGGGCGGCGCAGACCTTCATGGCTGTCACGGTCTCGGCCTCGAGGCCCCAGTACGCATGAGCACGACGGTATGAGGACGGCAGGAGATTAGCCAAGCAGGGCGGCCACGTGTCCCCAGGGCGGCACAACGCGGGTACGCCCCATGAGGCATGAATGTTGCAATCGGTTGTTGCAGCGATGGGCGAGGTGACCAGGGAAAACCTCTCGAACCGTTTGCAGTTTTACCAGTATGTGTTGACGTTTCAGCTGTGTAACGTCACTGTTACTGCAACCGGTTGTCACCGCAATACCAGCGACCCCCGTGCGCGACCGCCTTTCCCGCCTCACCCGGCGGCGCACGCACGGAGACGAAGCCCCCCTCGTACGAATGGAGCTGGGACGTGCGCAAGAACGAACCCCTGACCAGAAGGCTCACGGTCATCCTGACCGGCGGCCTCATCGCGACCGGCGGCCTGGTGGCCGCGGCGCACACCTCCGCCGCCGCGGCCCCGTCGAACGGCGACTACACCCTGATCAACGGCGCCAGCGGCCTGTGCGCGACCGTCCCAGGACAGAGCTCGGGCGACGGCGTGCAACTCGTGCAGAACGCCTGCTCGGACGCCGCAGGGCAGGTGCTGACGATCACCGCCTCGGGCGACGGCTACCAGATCAAGGCCGCGCACAGCGGCAAGTGCCTCGGTGTCCGCGACGCCTCCACCAGCGCGGGCAAGGCCGTGCAGCAGGAGACCTGCACCGGGGCGGCCTCGCAGACGTGGCGGCTGACCGAGGCAGGCGCCAACTACCGCGTCGTCAACGCCAACGGCGGCAAGTGCCTCAACGTCAAGGACAACTCCACCTCGTCAGGGGCCCTGCTGCAGCAGAACTCCTGCGACTCGGCCGCCACCAAGCAGTGGACGCTCAAAGCGGCCGGCAACGGCAACCCCGACCCCGATCCGGATCCCGACCCGACGGACCCGCCGCCGACGAGCGACACCCTCTACGTCGCGCCCGCCGGCAGGGACTCCGCGTCCGGCACCCAGGACGACCCGACCACGCTGACCTCGGCCATCACCCGCATCGCCGCCGGCGGCACCATCTACATGCGCGGCGGCACGTACCGGCCGTCCCAGACGATCACCATCGCACCGGGCAACAACGGCACCTCCAGCGCTCGCAAGAAGATCTCGGCACACCCGGGCGAGACGCCTATCCTGAACTTCTCCGCCCAGAGTGAGAGCTCGGCCAACCGGGGGCTCGCGGTGAACGGGTCGTACTGGCACATCTACGGCCTCGTGGTGGAGCGGGCCGGCGACAACGGTATCTTCGTCGGCGGCAGCGACAACATCCTGGAGCGCACGGTCACCCGCCACAACAGGGACACCGGCCTGCAGCTGTCCAGGATCGCCTCCGACACCCCGCGCGAGCAGTGGCCGTCGAACAACCTCGTCCTGACCGCGCTGTCGCACGACAACGCCGACTCCGACGGTGAGGACGCCGACGGCTTCGCCGCCAAGCTCACCGTCGGCTCGGGGAACGTCTTCAGGTACGCCGTCGCCCGCAACAACATCGACGACGGCTGGGACCTCTACACCAAGAGCGACACCGGCGCGATCGGTCCCGTGACCGTCGAGGACTCGCTGGCGTACGACAATGGCACGCTCAGCGACGGCGGCCAGGCCGGCAACGGCGACCGCAACGGGTACAAGCTCGGCGGCGAGGACATCAGGGTCGATCACGTCGTACGGCGCAGCATCGCCTACCGCAACGGCAAGCACGGCTTCACCTACAACCGCAACCCGGGCACGATGACGATCTCCGACAACGTCAGCATCGCCAACGAGGAGCGCAACTTCTCCTTCGACGCCGGCACGTCGGTCTTCCGCAACAACGTCTCGTGCCGCAGCGGCAGCGGGTCCAACGACAAGATCGTGGGGAACGCGGACGGCTCCAACCAGTTCTGGACGGGCTCGAACGGGTCCCGCTGCTCCTCCTACAGCGGGTCGCTGAGCTGGTCGTTCGCCTCGGACGGCCGCCTCGTCGTCACCTTCGGCGGCGTCCCCTTCACGCCGTGACCCTCCCCTCCCCCGGCGGCCTCGGATCCTCCGCTCCGAGGCCGCCGATTTTTTTCTCCAAGTTTTTTCGCGGCGGTTGTCGAAACCGCGTCGTCCCGTTCGCTGCGTCTCTGAGAGGGCCGCACGGGCGGCCCGCGAGCACGAGGACGACGACCATGACCGCACACGTTCCCACCATCCGTCCGGCCGCCATCACCCCGGCCCGCCCCCTGCTGATGCTCGGGGTCGCGGCCGGTCCCCTGTACGTGGCGGCGGGCCTGGCCCAGGCGCTGACCCGGGAGGGCTTCGACCTGACCAGGCACTCCTGGAGCCTGCTCGCCAACGGCGACCTCGGCTGGATCCAGACCGCGAACTTCCTCGTCACGGCGGTGCTCACGATCGCCGCCGCGGCGGGGCTGCGCACAGCGCTCTCGGGCGGGCCTGGCGCGGCGCGGTCGAGGGGGGCGCGATGGGCGCCGGCGCTGGTGGCCGCGTTCGGGGTGAGCCTGATCGGCGCGGCGCTCTTCCCCGCCGACCCGGCGCTGGGCTTCCCCGCCGGGACGCCCGACGGCCCTGGGACGGTCACCGCGACCGGGCTCGCGCACCTCGCCGTCGGCGGCATCGGGTTCTCGTGCATGGCCGCGGCCTGCTACGTCATCGCCTCCCGGTTCGCCCGCGAGGGCCGCCGCGGCTGGGCGATCTACTCGCGGGTGACCGGGACGGCGTTCCTGATGTCGTTCGCGGGGATCGCGAGCGGCGGCGGCGCGGCGTGGAGCACGCTCGGGTTCGTCGCCGGGATGGTGGCGGTCTGGTGCTGGCTGTCGCTAGTGTCGCTGCACTTCACGCGTACCACTGCCTGAAAATCACCTTGAACTACCAGGAGGAACCGTCATGCGTTACCTGATCACACTGCGCGTCGCCGCCCAGCCCGAGGGCCCGCCGCCGGCCGAGCTGATGGAGGCCATCTTCAAGCTCGGCCAGCAGGCCACCGAGTCGGGGGCGCTGCTCGACCAGAGCGGCCTCGCGCCCAGCTCCGAGGGTGCCAGGGTCGAGGTGTCCGGCGGCCGGCTGACCGTCACCGACGGGCCGTTCGCCGAGGCCAAAGAGCTGATCAGCTACGCCCTGTACGAGGTGAGGAGCAAGGAGGAGGCCGTGGAGTGGGCCGGCCGCTTCCTCAAGCTGCACCGCGACCTGTGGCCAGGATGGGAGGGCCAGGCCGACGTGCTGCGGCTCTTCAGCCCCGCGGACCTCGCGCCGGCCGGCGCCTGAGCCGGTCGGGCGTCGCGCCCGTGCCTGCGACGTCCGATCGCCTGACCCGGGCAGACGTCACGCCTCCTGATGCGGTATCCAGGAGGCGTGACGCTTGCCTCTTCCGATTCCCCCGCCGATCCCCCCGCCGATTCTCACCGTGCGGTGGAGGCCGTGTGGCGGATCGAGGCCGCCCGGGTGATCGCCGGCCTGGCCCGCATGGTCGGCGATGTCGGGCTGGCCGAGGAGCTGGCCCAGGACGCGCTGGTCGCGGCGCTTGAGGAGTGGCCGCGCAAGGGCGTACCGGACAATCCAGGCGGGTGGCTGATGGTGACCGCCAAGCACCGGGCCCTCGACCAGTTCCGGCGGCGCGACACGTACGAACGCAAGCTCCAGGAGGTCGGCCGCGACCTGGAGCTGCGCGAACGCCTCTCCGGCGACGACCTCGACGCGGCGCTCGACGACCACATCGGCGACGACCTGCTGCGGCTCGTCTTCACCGTCTGCCATCCCGTCCTGCCCGCCGAGGGCCGCATCGCGCTCGCCCTGCGCACGCTGGGCGGCCTGACCACCGAGGAGATCGCGCGGGCGTTCCTGGTGCCGGAGCCGACGGTGGGCCAGCGCATCTCCCGGGCCAAGCGCACGCTCACCGACAAGAAGGTGCCGATCGAGCTGCCGCCGCCGCAGGAGCTGCCCGCCCGCCTCGCCTCGGTGCTGGAGATCGTCTACCTGATCTTCAACGAGGGATACTCGGCCACCGCGGGCGACGACTGGGTGCGGCCGTCGCTGTGCCAGGAGGCGATGCGGCTCGGACGGGTGCTGGCCGGGCTGATGCCGGACGAGCCCGAGGTGCACGGGCTGTCGGCACTGATGGAGATCCAGGCCTCGCGCATCCCCGCGAGGACCGCGCCGGACGGCAGCCCGATCCTCCTGCTCGACCAGGACCGCAGCCGCTGGGACCGGCTGCTCGTGCGCCGCGGCCTGGCCGCGCTGAGCCGGGCCGAGGCGCTGGGCAGGATGGGCCCGTACGCGCTGCAGGCCGCCATCGCCGCCTGCCACGCCAGGGCCCTGACCCCCGAGGACACCGACTGGGCGCGGATGGCCGCGCTCTACCGGCTGCTCGCGCACGTCGCGCCGTCGCCGGTGGTGGAGCTGAACCGGGCGGTGGCGGTCGGCATGGCGGAGGGCCCCGAGCACGGCCTGGAGATCGCCGACGCGCTCGTGGCCGAACGGCACTTGCGGGGCTACGCGCAGTTGCCGGCCGTACGCGGTGACCTGCTGGCCAGGCTGGGACGCGACGAGGAGGCGGCGGCCGAGTTCGGCCGGGCCGCCGAGCTCACCCGCAACGCGCGGGAGCGCGAGCTGTTCCTGGCCAGGGCCGCGGCGCTGCGGCAGCCGTCCTGATCAGTTCGGTGCGGTGGCCACGTCGCTCGGGGCGGGCGCCTTGATCCGCGTCTTGGCGCCCCAGCCGGTGAACCTGCTGTCGATGGTCATCGTCTTGCCCTCGAACCCGTTGGCGTCGAACACGCCCGTCGCCGCGTACGAGCTCTTCACCCGGCTCACCAGCCCCGCCGACGACAGCGTGAGCGTGTAGCTCACCTTCGTGTCGTCGTGCATGCGCAGCGGGACCGAGGCGTCGAACCAGCGCGACACCTTCGCCAGGTCCTTGAACGTGATCTTCCCGGTCAGCGTCCTGCCCTTGAGCCGGCCCTTCTTCACCAGGGCGGCTAAGGTTTTCGGCTCCGCCGGGTTGATGACCTGGCCGTAGAAGCCGGACGCGCCGCCGGGCAGGCCGCGCGACTTCACCCAGGTCGCCCCGCCCTCGAACTTCTCCTTGTAGATGCCGCCCTTGGTGTAGGAGTACGTGCCGACGCTGATCGTCCGCTCGTCCGCCCTGCCCTTCGACGTCGCGGAGATGTCGGAGGCCGCTATGCCCTTGGCGTCGAACTGGAAGCTGCCCTTGCGCTTCTGCAGCGTGAGCTTGCCGTCGCCGGTCACGACGGTGGTCTCGGCGAACCGTACGCCGTGCCCGGCGACGAGCTTGCTCTTGAGTGCGCGTACGGGATCCTTGACGGGTGCGGCGTGGGCGGGAACGGTGGTGGCGAGGACGGCCCCGCAGGCCGCCAGCACGGTGATCGTCTTCTTCATGGACAGTGATCATCCACCAGCCCGATCACGGCCCGGCCACGCCACTGCGCTATCAATGGACTCATGATCCTCCTCCGCTCACTCGAACCCGCCGACGCCGCCGTGATCGCCTCCTGGATCGACGACCAGGAGGCGCTCGTGCTGTGGTCCGGCAAGACCGGCTTCACCTGGCCCTTCGACGCGGGGCAGCTGCTCGCCCTGCGGGAGCCGGGCCGCCGGCTCCTGGCCGCCGTCGATCCGGCCGGCGCCGTGATCGGCCACGTCTCGCTGCGCGACCAGGACGATCACTCCGTACGCCTCGGGCTGGTCCTGGTGGCGCCGTCGGCGCGCGGCAAGGGCCACGGGGCGGCCCTGGTGGACGCGGCGCTCGCCACAGCCTTCGCCGACCCGGGCGTCACGCGCGTCACCCTCGGCGTCTACGCCCACAACGCGGGCGCCAGGCGCCTGTACGAGCGGTTCGGGTTCGAGGAGGAGCAGGTGTACGAACGCTCGATCGAAGCCGGCGGGCAGTGGTGGACGTCGGTGACGATGGGCCTTGCACGGGAGGCATGGCGAGCGGGGCGATGACCTGCGCGAACTGGCACGGTCCATTCGACGGCCTGTAACCGCGGGCACAGGCAGAGGCGGCGAAAGCTGCCCACGATGGTCACGAAGCCCCTCACTCCCCAGAAACGAAAAGGTGATGTCGTGCGTCTGCTCACCGGGTTGACGATGACCGCAGTGCTCGCCGCCGGCTTACTGGCCGGCCCGCCCGCCCTGGCCGCCGAGGCGGTGCCGTTCGCCGCGGACTCCGGCGACAGCTGCCTGCGCGGGTCCACCGAGGGCACGATCCAGCGCTACGACGGGCCGGTCATCAGGCCGCGGGTCGACGTCGAAGGCGTGCTCACCGACGAGGGCGGCCCGAGCATCTGCTCCCCCGACGACAGGCACTCCGCGGCCACGTTCAGCGGCTACCGGGGCAGCGAGCTCGTCGACTCCGAGACGTACAAGGTGGACGACGACCGGATCAAGTTCTCCTTCTCGCTCTCCGACACGCTCGGGGTGCGCAGCATCGACCGGGTCGTGGTGCAGGTGTGCCGCCACAGCAACCCGCCCATCGGGATCAGCTACTGCGGCAAGGCCCAGGAGTACAAGATCCCCTGACCGACGCCGGGCCAAGGGCGCCGGTGCGGATCGTCACCAAGCCTTGAACCCGCCGCCGGGTAGCCGCGCGGCGGGCCGGGCAGCGTAACCCCGGCCGGCCACCGCCGTCACGCGCGTGCGTGACCGGCCAGGAACGGGGGACGACATGAAAGCCGAGCACGGGCACCACCTTGACAACCCGAACGCCACCACCCCGCCGCCCAAGCTGGAGCTGGTCGCGTCGGTGCCTGCGCCGCAGGTGCCGGACGGCGCGGAGGTGATGACGCTGCTGGTCACGCTGCCGCCGGGCAGCGAGGGCAACCCGCCGCACCGCCACACCGGGCCCGCCTTCGGGTACGTGATCAGCGGCGAGCTGCTCTTCGAGCTGGAGGGCGAGCCCGAACGGGTCATCAGGACCGGTGAGGCGTTCTGGGAGCCCGGCGGCGACCTCATCCACTACCAGGACGCGAACAACCTCGCCGACGCCGAGACCGTGTTCGTGGTGCACATGTGGGGGGTGAGCGGGCAGCCGATGCTCATCCCGGTGAGCGCGGAGGAGCTGGAGGCCCGCCGCGACCGCCGCGCCCCACGCCCCTGACACCGCCAGCCGGGCCGTCAGGAGGGCCGTCAGGAGGGGGCGGCGGTTTCCAGGAGGCGGCCGTCCGACAGCTCAAGCCACCGCTCCACCTTGATCTCCGCGAGGAAGCGCTCGTCGTGGCTCACCACCACGAACGCCCCCTCGTACGCGCTCAGCGCACTCTCCAGCTGCCCCACGCTGACCAGGTCGAGGTTGTTGGTGGGCTCGTCGAGCAGCAGCAGCTGGGGAGCGGGCTCGGCGCACAGCACGCAGGCCAGCGTGGCGCGCAACCGCTCGCCGCCCGACAGCACGCCGACCGGCAGGTGGGCGCCCTGGCCGCGGAACAGGAAGCGGGCCAGCAGGTTCATCCGGTCGGCGGCGGCCATGCCGGGAGCGAAGGCGGCGAGGTTCTCGGACACGGTCCGGTCGAGGTCGAGCAGGTCGAGCCGTTGCGACAGGTACGCGACCCGCCCGTCGGCCCGCCGGGTCGTGCCCGCCTCGGGCGCCAGGTCACCGCTGACGATGCGGAGCAGGGTGGACTTGCCGGCGCCGTTGGGGCCGGTCAGCGCGATGCGCTCGGGGCCGCGTACGGACAGGTCGATGCCCGGCGCGGCGAACAGGTCACGGGCCAGCAGCCCCGCGCCCTCGAACACCGTGCGGCCCGCCGGCACGCGCGTGTCGGGCAGCTCCAGCACGATCTTCTGGTCGTCGCGCAGCGCCCGCTCGGCCTCGTCGAGCCGGGCCTTGGCGTCGCCGACGCGACCTGCGTGCATCTGCCCGGCCCGGCCCGCCGACTCCTGCGCGCTGCGCTTCAGGCCGCCTGCGACGATGCGTGCGAGGCCCGCGTTCTTCAGGTTGCGCGCGGCGTTGCCGGCCCGCCGCTCGGCGCGCTCGCGGGCCTGCTGCATCTCCCGCTTCTCGCGCTTGAGCTCCTGCTCGGCGTTGCGCACGTTGCGCTCGGCGGCCTCCTGCTCGGTGCGCACCGCCTCCTCGTACGCGGTGAAGCCGCCGCCGTAGAAGCGGACCTCGCCGCGTTCGAGCTCGGCGATGCGGTCCATCCGGTCGAGCAGCGCGCGGTCGTGGCTGACCAGCAGCAGGCAGCCTGACCAGTCGCCGAGCACGTCGTAGAGGCGGCGGCGGGCGGCGCGGTCGAGGTTGTTGGTCGGCTCGTCGAGCAGCAGCACGTCGGGCCGCTTGAGCAGCTGCGCGGCCAGGCCGAGCGAGACCACCTGGCCGCCGCTGAGCGTCCCGAGACGACGGTCGAACGCGAGCCCGCCGAGGCCGAGCCGTTCGAGCTGCGCGCGGGTGCGCTCCTCGATGTCCCAGTCGTTGCCGATGGTGGTGAAGTGCTCCTCCGCGGTGTCGCCCGCCTCGATGGCGTCGATCGCGGCGATCACCGGCGCGATGCCGAGCACCTCGGCCACGGTCAGGTCGCCGACGAGCGGCAGGGTCTGCGGCAGGTAGCCGAGCACGCCCTCGACCGTGACGCCGCCGCCGCGCGGGCGGTGCTCGCCGGCGATCAGCTTGAGCAGCGTGCTCTTGCCCGCGCCGTTGGGCGCGACCAGCCCGGTGCGGCCGCCGCCCACGCTGAAGGACAGGTCGGTGAAGACCGGGGTGTCGTCGGGCCAGGAGAAGGACAGGTGGGAGCAGACGATGAACGCATCGGACATGGCAGACCTCGTACGAGAACGCGGGCGCGCCGAAAGCCGCCCGGCGAAAGGGACAGGGATTCGGAGAACGACGAGACAGGGCCACGCGCGGCGGCGGTCAGCTCACGCCTGCCTGGGGCCCCGGACCTCCGGTATCACCCGGAGATGTCGTCGTCACCTGCCATGTCTGGTCTCCTCGATGCATCGCGGAACGTGCCGCGGCACGCCCGGTTTGAGCGCCTCACACCATAGCAGCCTCCGGCGGGTGGCCCTCAAGCCATTTCGGCGGGCACGGGGCACTCCTTCTGTGGTGACGGGTGGCGGGGCCACTCTGGCAGGCGGGACCGACAGAATCGGGGTCCTCGCGGGAGTGACGGTGCGGGCGGGAGGCCGGAGGGGGCGGCTCGGATAATGGGCACATGGTGAGCGCGACGAGTGCCGACGAGGCCGGCCGGCTGGCGGAGTTCGAGAAGCATCGCGGTCACCTGTGGGGCGTGGCGTACCGGATCATGGGCACGAAGACGGACGTCGACGACGCGCTGCAGGAGGCGTGGCTGCGCTGGCGGAACGCCGGCGAGGCGCAGGTCAGGGACGTGCGCGCCTACCTGACCACCACCGTGAGCCGGATCTGCTACGACGTGCTCACCTCGGCCAGGGCGCGGCGCGAGGCGTACGTCGGGCCGTGGCTGCCCGAGCCGGTCGTGCAGGAGCTCGGCCCCGAGGACAGGGCGGCGCTGGACGACTCGGTCAGCATGGCGCTGCTGGCGGTGCTGGAGCGGCTGACGGCGGCTGAGCGGGTGGCGTTCGTGCTGCACGACGCGTTCGGCGTGCCGTTCGCGGAGATCGCGGACGTGCTGGGGCGCAGCGACGAGGCGGTGCGCCGGCTGGCGTCGCGGGCCCGCGCCCGGGTGCGCGAGCACGGCCCCCGCCGTACGACGGACCGCTCGACGCATCGCAAGGCGGTGGAGGCGTTCACCGCGGCGGCGCTGAACGGCGACCTGTCGGGGCTGGTCGCGGTGCTCGATCCGGAGGTGGTGTGGCGCTCCGACGGCGGCGGCGTGGTGTCCGCGGCGATGCAGCCCGTGTCGGGCGCGGACCGGGTGGCCCGCATGGTGCGGGGGATGATGGAGCGCTGGATGCAGGGGATGGACGTGGAGTTCGCCGAGGTCAACGGCGCGTTCGGGGCGGTGGTGCGGACCGCGGACGGCGCCGTGGACACCGTGGCCGCGTTCGCCGTCGCCGAGGACGGGCGCATCACGGAAGTCGACGTCGTACGCAATCCGGAAAAGCTCCTCCGGGTGTGACGCCAATCACCATCACGTTTCCGGCCACCCGCTCGTCTGTGTCGCAGAAGGTTCTGAGAGAGGACACGACATGGACGCCAAGAAGAACGCCCACAAGAACTCCCGCAAGAACATCGTGGTCATCGGCGCGGGCTACGCGGGCCTCACGGCGGCGCTGCGGCTCGACAGGAAGCAGCGCATCACCCTCATCAGCGCCGAGTCGCACTTCACCCAGCGGATCAGGCTGCACGAGCTGGCGGCGGGCCGGCCCGAGGTGACGGTGCCGCTGAGCGAGCTGACCAAGGGCACCGGCATCACGACCGTGCAGGCCCAGGTCGGCGGCATCGACCTGGCCGCCAGGCAGGTGCGCACCGAGGACGGGCGGGTCTTCCCGTACGACACGCTCGTGTACGCCCTGGGCAGCCGCACCGACACCACCGCCCCTGGGGTGGCCGAGCACGCCTACACCGCCGAGACCGCGGGCGAACTGCGGGCCAGGCTGGACGCGGGCGGCGGCGACCTGGTGGTGGTCGGCGGCGGGCTGACCGGCGTGGAGATGGCCGCCGAGCTGGCCGAGTCGTACCCGGCGTGGCGGGTGGCGCTGGCCACCGGCGGCGCGGTGGGCGCGGGCCTGTCGGACAAGGGCCGCCGGCACCTGGCCCGTACGTTCGACCGGCTGGGCGTGCGCACGCACGAGTGGACGCGCGTGACCGGCGTCGGGCCTGACGGGGTGCGTACGGACCAGGGCGTCATCACGGCGGACGTCGTGGTGTGGGCCGGGTCGTTCACGGTGTCCCCGCTGGCCGCCGAGGCCGGGCTGGCCGTGGACGAGCGCGGCAGGATCGTGGTGGACGAGACGCTGACCTCGGTCTCGCACCCCGACGTGTACGCCGTGGGCGACGCGGCGGCCGTGCAGGTGCAGGGCGGCACGAACCGGATGTCGTGCGCCGCCGGGATGCCGATCGCCGCGCACGCCGCCGACGTGATCAACGCGCGGGCGGCCGGGCGGACCCCCGAGCCGTTCCGGTTCCGCTACCTGCTGCAGTGCATCAGCCTGGGGCGGCGCGACGGTCTCGTCCAGCTCGTCAACGGTGACGACTCGCCGAAGGACCGGATCCTGAGCGGGCGGACGGCGGCGTTCGTGAAGGAGCGGATCTGCCGGTTCACGGTCGCCTCGCTGCGCTGGGAGCGCGCCCGCCCCGGCACCTACATGTGGGTCAAGGGTCCGGCCCGGCGGACGGGCGCCGGGGCCCGGCGCGCCCAGACCTCGGCCGCGCGTTGAGCGGCGCGCCGGCCGCCGTGTCAGGCGGCGGCGTAGCTGCCCCGGGTGACGTCCTCGACCAGGGACGGGCCGGCGGGCTTCCAGCCGTACAGCCTCTCGGCCCGCGAGGGGTCGAGGGGCGTCGAGCCGGTGAGCGTGCGCGCCAGGTCGCCGAAGAGCTGCGTGGCCTGGTTGAGGGGCATCGAGGCGGTGCGCGTGCCGGTGAGGGTGGCGACCGCCTCGACCATCTCGCGGAAGGCCGTGCCGGTGCGGGTGGCGGCGTTGACGGCGCCGCCACCCTCTCGCCCGGTGAGGACGGCGGCGTAGAGGGCGGCCAGGTCGTCCACGTGGACGGTGGACCAGGTGTTGCGGCCGTCCCCGACGTAGGTGGCGACGCCCTGCGCGCGGGCTCCGGCGATCAGGCCCTGGAGCAGGGCGCTGCCGCCGCGGCCGTAGATCAGACCGGCCCTGACGACGGTGACGGCGAGGTTCGTGGCGGCGAGGACGCGGCGCTCACCCAGGTACTTGTGCGGCTGCCTGGCGGTCTGCTCGCTGACCTCCTCGTCCTCGGTGACCGGCCGGCCCTTGGTGTCGGGGTAGACCATGCCGGTGCTGGTGTAGACGAAGGGGCGGCCGTCGGCGAGGCCGGTCAGCAGCGCGTCGAGCGCGGGCTGCTCGACGTCCTGCATGGCCGGGTCGCCGTAGTCGACGGCGGCGTGCACGACGGCGTCGTTGCGGGCGGCGGCCTCGTGCAGGACGGCGGTGTCGGCCAGGCCGCCCGCCACGGGGGTGGCGCCCAGCTCGGCGACGCGGGCGCCGGCCCGTTCGGAGCGGGCGAGGGCTTCGACGGTGTGACCCGCGGAGATGAGGTGCTCGGTGAGCACACCGCCGAAGTAGCCGCTGGCACCGGTGATGAAGATGCGCATGGTCGCTTTCCTTTCACGGACAGCAGGAGGAGACGGACTCTGGCAGGCGTGCGCCTTCCGTCCTCTCTCTGAACCGTAGCAGAAAGCGGATGAACTATCCGAATCGACGGGCTATCCGCTTTCTCGCGCCTTGCGCCACTCCGGTGCCAGCACCGACCAGATCTCCACGTCCAGTCGCTCGCCGCGATGCTTGTAGCTCTCCCGCAGCACGCCCTCCTTGGTCATCCCGAGCCGCCTGGCCACGGCGATGCTGGCCGCGTTGCCCGAGGCGACGACCCACTCCACGCGGTGGATGCCGCGCTCGTCCACGGCCCAGTCGATGAGGATCCCGGCCGCCCTGGTCACCAGCCCCTTGCCGGCCGCAGCGGGCTCCAGCCAGCAGCCCACCTCGGCCTCGCCCTGCTCGACGTTCATCGTGCGCAGCATGACGCCGCCGGACAGCGCGCCGTCCAGCCAGATGCCGTGGAGCCGCCCGGTGTCGGCGGCGGTCGCGTCGGCGTAGCGCTGCAGGAACGCGCGGCTCGACGGCAGGTCGGTCACCACGTCGGCCAGCCCCACGAACCGCCCGATGAACTCCCGCCCCCTGTCGATGTGAGCCAGGAACTCCTCCGCCCGCCAGGGCTCCAGAGGCCGCAGCTCGGCGCCGTTGACTCCCAGGGACTTCGCGTACATACGCCCACCTCCACGACGGACTGATCGGTAGTTCGTGGAGTGTCCCATTGATGCGCCGGGAGGCGGATGCCTCCCGGGGCGCTGTCGGTCGCCGTCCCAGTCGCCGTCTCAGTCGCCGACTCAGTCGTCAGCGCGGTAGTCGCGCAGCTCGCGGCGGGCCGCACGCCGCTCGCGGCGGCGCGCCGCACGGCAGTAGCCGGTCCACTCCCGGCCTCCGCTGAGGGTGCCCTCACCGAACAGGAACGTGGCGGTGGCCTGCCAGTAGCAGCCGCTCATGCGCCGGTTGAGCGACGCGCTCTCGCGGTCGACGCGGCCGGGAAGGGTGCAGACGCCGTCGCGGTGGTCGTGAACGGGCCGGCAGTGCACCATCGGCGCCTCGGCCATCTTCACCCACCAGGGACGGGTCTTGTCGGTCTTGCTCATACGGTCACCTTTCGGCTCCGTGACGCCCCCGGGTGGGGCCGTCCCTAGACCGGGTGCATCGTGATCACCTCCTGTGCCGTACGGGCGCTCGAAGATCCACGCTACTCCGGATCTCGCACATCGCGCGGACGCTGTTATACAAGTAGCGAACATGTCATACGAGTTGGAGGTGAGCCGGGGTGGGCTACGACGTGGTCCTGGTCGGCGGTGGCATCATGAGCGCCACCTTGGGCGTGCTGCTGCGCCGCGTACAGCCGGACTGGTCGGTGCTCGTCCTGGAGCGGCTCGACGGCCTCGGCCTGGAGAGCTCGTCGGCCTGGAACAACGCCGGCACCGGGCACGCGGGACTGTGCGAGTTCAACTACACGCCGCTCACCGGCGACGGCTCGATCGACGTCGGCGGGGCCATCGCCATCAACGAGCAGTTCCAGCTCTCCCGGCAGCTGTGGGCCGGCCTGGTCGAGGAGGGCACGCTGGGCGATCCCGCCGGGTTCATCCGGCCGGTGCCGCATCTCTCCTTCGCCCGGGGCGCGGCCGGGGTCGAGCACCTGCGGCTGCGGCACGCGGCGCTGCGCGATCATCCGCTGTTCGAGGGGCTTGAGTTCATCCGCGACCGGGCGGTGATGGCGGAGCTGCTGCCGCTGATGTTCGCCGGCCGGCCCGCCGGTGAGCAGGTGGCGCTGTGCCGTTCCCGTGGCGGCACCGACGTCGACTACGGCGTGCTGACCCGGCGGCTGTTCGCCGCGCTCGAACGCGACGGCGTCGAGGTGCGGACCGGGCACGAGGTGCGCGGGCTCTCCCATGACCGCAGGTCGTGGCGGCTGCGGGTGCGCGACCTGGCGGGTTCCCGCGACTACGGGGTGCGCGGGTCGTTCGTGTTCCTGGGGGCGGGCGGCGGCACGCTGCCGCTGCTGCAGAGCGCCGGGGTGGCGGAGACGCGGGCGTACGGGGGGTTCCCGATCAGCGGGCGGTTCCTGCGTACGGACCGGGCCGAGCTGGTGGCCGGGCACCACGCCAAGGTCTACAGTCATGCCGAGCCGGGCGCGCCCGCCCTGTCGGTGCCGCATCTCGACACCCGGGTCGTGGACGGGCGCACATACCTGATGTTCGGCCCCTTCGCCGCGTTCTCGCCACGCTTCCTCAAGCGCGGCAGGCTCACCGACCTGCCGGGATCCGTCACCCCCGGCAACGTCATGACGCTGCTCGGCGCCGCCCGCGCCGAGCCCGCCCTGCTGCGCTACCTGGTCGGGCAGCTCGCGCAGACGCGCGGCGACCGGCTGCGGGCGCTGCGCCGGTTCGTCCCCGAGGCGCGGGCGGAGGACTGGGAGCCGATCACCGCGGGCCAGCGGGTGCAGGTGGTCAAGCCGGTGAACGGGCGCGGGTCGATCGCCGGGTTCGGCACCGAGGTGGTGACGTCGGCCCACGGGGGGCTCGCCGCCCTGCTCGGTGCCTCACCCGGGGCGTCGGCGTCCGTGGCGATCATGCTGGACGTGCTCGGACGCGCCTTCCCCGGCCGGGTGGACGGCTGGCGGCCGGCGTTGCGCGAGCTCGTGCCGTCGTACGGCGCCGCACCGCCGCCGGAGACCCTCACGAGGACGGCTCGAACGCTTCGTCTGGAGTGAATGCCGGAAAACTTTACCTATTTCCGAATCCGCGACGTACACGGGGTTTTCGGGCCTCTTACCAGGTCAGAGGCTGGAAAGTCCCTTTGGAGTACTTGCAGATACTTTTGCGAATTATGTACTTTTGCGGGTCGAGGGACCACCGCAGCGCGTGACCTCGCATCTTTGACCGGACCGTACGCCGTCTCCGGCGTACGGCCGCCGAATCCGCGTCCCGCGGAACCGGGGACCCACTTTCCGGGGTGAATCGGACGCCCGCTCATGCCCGTGTCCGTAGGGCACTTCCAGTCCCGAACCCGTCAGCTAACCCGGTAGGCGGCATGGAAGCAAGGAGTCAACATCCGCATGGCCAAGCTTGCCGAGAACCGCAAGCGCCTCGGACTGGCGCTCGGCGGAGCCGTACTCGCCGCCGTCACCGCCGTCACCGGCACCGCCGTCACCGGCACCGCACACGCCTCCACCACCGACCAGGTCGCCCCGCACGAGGCGGCCCAGCACAGCTCCGCCCTGACCTACGGCCTGGACATCTCCCACTACGAGCCGCTGTACGACTGGAGCGCCAGCTCTGCGCAGTTCGGCATCATCAAGGCCACCGAGGGGACCGACTTCGTCGACTCCTCCTTCGCCAGGCACTGGCGGGAGCTCGGCGAGAAGGGCATCGTGCGCGGCGCCTACCACTACGGCCACCCCGCCGACGATCCCATCGCCGACGCCAACCACTTCCTGGCCGCGGTGAACGCCCAGCCCGCCAAGGCCGGTGACCTGCTGGTCCTCGACCTGGAGACGACCGACGGCAAGTCCGTCGCCGAGGTGAACGCCTGGGCCAAGGCGTGGCTGTCGTACGTGGAGAACCAGACCGGCACCAAGCCGCTCTTCTACAGCGGCTGGAACTTCGCCGACACCTACGGCCACGGCCTGGCGCAGTACCCGCTCTGGGTCGCCCACTACAGCCGTGCCAAGGGCGCGATCACGCCGCCGGCCGACTGGAAGTCGTGGACGATCCACCAGTACACGGACGTCCCCATCGACCAGAACGTCTCGGCTCTGACGCCCGACCAGCTCCGCGCCCTGGGCCGCCAGTCCGTCTGACGTCTCGGGCGTTCTACCCGGCGGCGGCCCAGTCGCCGTAGCGAGCCCCGCCGAGCCGCGCCTCCCCCAGCGGCACGAGCGAGTGCTCGCCCAGCTCGCTCCCGAAGTAACGCGCGTGCGGGTCGGTGACCACCTCACGGGGGTCACCGAGCCCCGCCAGCGCCTGCCGGACGAACTCGTCCATCCTGACCCGCTCCGGCCCGGCCACCTCCAGCCGGCCGTTGAGCGGCGTACCCTCCGCGACCTCGCACAGCACCGCGGCCACGTCGTCCCCGGCGATCGGCTGGAACAGCACAGGCGCGATGCGCACCACTCCCCCGTCGGCGGCCTCGTCCGCGATGCCCTTCACGAACTCGAAGAACTGGGTCGCGTGCACCAGCGAGTACGGGATCCCCGACTTCTCGATCAGCTGCTCCTGTGTGACCTTCGCCCGGAAATATCCGTTGTCCGGCATGCGTTCGGTGCCGACGATGGACAACGCGACATGGTGCCCGACCCCCGCCTCCGACTCGGCGGCCAGCAGGTTGCCGGTGGAGGTCTCGAAGAACTCCAGGACGGCGGCCGGTTCGAACGACGGCGCGTTCGACACGTCGACCACCACCCGCGCCCCCTCCAGCGCTTCGGCGAGACCCTCGCCGGTGAGCGTGTTCACCCCGGTGTGCGGCGATGCCGCCACCGCCTCGTGGCCGTCGCGCGACAGCCTGCTCACCAGCTTCGATCCGATCAGGCCGGTCCCGCCGACCACCACGACCTTCATGACACGCCTCCCCCTCGCCGCAGTCCACCGCACCCTCCCCTTGCCACCTCCCGCTAAGCCCTCGGCTCGGCAAACTCCCGGCCTCGCGGTCACAGACCGCGAGGCTGCGCTGTCCTAGCTGGTGACAGGCTCGCTGAGCGCCTGGGGAGGAACCTGATGAGACACGACCATGCCGCGCTGCTCGCGGCCGTCCCGAACCCGTGCCTGGTCATGGCAGGGGACATGACGATCGTGGCGGCCAACCAGCCCTGCCTCGACGCCTGCGGGCGCGAGCGGGACGAGCTGATGGGCATGCCCGTGCTCATCCCGCGCGCCGACGAGCTGCACGAACGGGCGCGGGCGGCGCGGCGCTTCACCGCCGACGCCTCCCACGAGGTCCGTACGCCGCTGGCCGCGCTGCGCGTCAAGGTGGAGGCGGCCCGGCGGCACCCGGACGACGTCGACGTGACCGACCTGCTCGACCACGTCAGCGACGACCTCGACCGGCTGGAACACGTCACCACCGACCTGCTCCTGCTCTCCAGGCTCGAAGCCGGCCTCGACGACCGCGAACTGACCGACGTGAACCTGACCGCCCTGGTGGAGTCGGCCTCGGCCGGTGTCGGCGACGTGAGGCTCCGCCTGGACCCCACAGTCCTCACGCACGCCTCCTCCACCTACCTGACCCGCCTCCTGGCCATCCTCCTCGGCACCACCCGCCGCCCGGCGACCGTCACCCTGCACCGCACGGCCGACTACGCGGAACTTCGCCTGACCAGCGACGACCCCTCGGAAACCAGCGGCGAGCCGGCCGGCGACCAGGGAGGCACCGGCCTCTGCCTGGCCATCGCCCGCGCCATCACCACCGCCCACCACGGCAGCCTGCACGTCGAGACCCACGGCGCGCACGTCACCCTGCGCCTCCCCCTCCGTCCAGGCCCACGAACCCACCCCAGCACCTGACCGCACCGAACAGAACAAGGAAGTTCAGCACGTGACCAGTCGCCATCTCGAGAACACCGTCGCGATCGTCACCGGCGCCGGCTCCGGCATCGGCCGGGCCACCGCGATCGCCCTGGCCAAGGCGGGCGCGCACGTACTCGCCGTCGGCCGCCGCCCAGCCCCTCTGGAGGAGACCGCCGCCCACCACCCCGGCATCGCCGTCCATTCCGCCGACATCACCGCGGACGGCGCCCCGCAGGCCGTGGTGAAGGCCGCGACGGACCGCTGGGGCCGCCTCGACGTCCTGGTCAACAACGCCGGCGGCACAGCCCTCATGCCGCTGGCGGAAACGGACGCGACGCGCATCGCAAACCTCCTGGCCCTGAACGTCACCGCCCCAAGCCTCCTGGCCCACGCCGCCCTGCCCTACTTGCGCAAGACCCGCGGCACGATCATCAACATCTCCAGCACGTACGGCCACCGCCCCCTGCCCGGCGCCGCCCACTACGCCGCCTCAAAGGCCGCCATCGAACAGCTGACAAGAAGCTGGGCCCTGGAACTGGCCGCGGACGGCATCCGCGTCAACGCCGTCGCACCGGGCCCCACGGAAAGCGAGGCCCTGACCGCCGCCGGCCTCCCGGAGGAGACCGTCACCCAGATCAAGCAGGACGAGGCCGCCAGCATCCCCCTGGGCCGCCGCGGCGTCCCGGAGGAAGTGGCCACCTGGATCCTCCACCTCGCCGACCCCACCACAACCTGGCTCACCGGCCAGGTCCTCGCCGTAGACGGCGGCCTGAACCTCACCTGACCAGCGAACCGACGAGCAGCCGACGCCCTTTACGGGCGCCTGCTGCTGTCATCACGGGTTCACTCGGTGAGATCACGTATGGCTCTGCGGATGAGCCGCCGAGACGCCTCGGCGTCCACGGCATCTTCCACGAAACGGTCGGAGATCGCGTCGACGTAGCACGACGTACGGCGCCGAGCAGCTGCCGTAACGGCTGTGGCCTGGGGAAACCCCTGTGACGGTCATGGGACACGAGGAGCAAGGACCCCCAGTCTGCTCATATGAGCAATTTTGGGCTCAAGTGTTGCATCGGGGTTAATTCCCGACTTACGGTGCGTTACCTACGTCACATACGGAGGCCCCTATGAGTAGATTTCGGCTGCTCACAATCCCTGCACTCCTCCTGATCTCCGCCCTGACCGCCTGCTCGGTGTCGTCCACACCGGGCGGGTCGGCGGAAGCGGGCGGCGAGAAGTCCGGCGGCCCGGTCGCCATCGGCTTCAGCCAGGCCACCCAGCAGTCGCCCTTCTACGTCCAGCTCCGCGAGGGCGCCGAGGCCGCCGCCAAGAAGGCGGGCGCCTCGCTCTACTTCGCCGACGCGGGCGGCGACGTCACCAAGCAGAACAACGACATCCAGGACCTGATCACCCGCCAGGTGGACGTCCTGCTCGTCAACCCGGTCGACCCCCAGGGCGTGCAGCCCGGGATCGCCGCGGCCAAGGCGGCGGGCGTGCCGGTCGTGACCGTGGACCGGCCGGTGCCCGAGGGCGCCGTCGCCCAGGTCGGGCGGGACAACAAGGCGATGGGCGAGCTCGTCGGCAAGCGGCTCAGCGAGGCGCTCGGCGACAAGGGCGGCAAGGTCATCGAGATCCGCGGCGACGCGGGCGGCGCGGTGGCGCGTGACCGCAGCGCCGGCTTCCACGACGCGGTGAAGGGCAACCCCAACATCAAGATCGTCGAGGGCCCGTACTCGGACTACGTGCGCTCCAAGGCTGTCACCGCGATGCAGGACCTGCTCCAGGTGCACCCCGACGTCGCCGCCGTGTACGCGCACAACGACGACATGGCGCTCGGCGCGCTGCAGGTCCTGAAGGAGAACGGCAAGGACAAGGTCCTGGTCGCGGGCGTCGACGGCCTCATGGAGGCGGTCAAGCAGATCCCCGACGGCCAGTACGTGGCCACCGCGCTCAACGACCCCCTGTCCCTCGGCGCCAAGGCCGTCGAGACCGTGCTCAAGGTCAAGAACGGCGAGCAGGTCGAGCCGAGCATCGACGCGGGCACCGCGCTCATCGACAAGGACGACGCGGCCCAGTACATCGGCGACGGCGAGTTCGCCGCGGCACAAGAGAAGTAGGAAAGGCACAACGATGGCGGAAACCATGCAGGCGGCGGTGCTCCACGCGCCCGGCGACATCAGGGTCGAGCAGGTGCCCGTGCCCGAGCCGGGCCCGGACGAGGCGCTCGTACGCGTGGCGGCCTGCGGCGTGTGCGGCTCGGACATCGCGCGCATGCTGCAACCGGGGATCGCCTACCACTTCCCGATCATCTGCGGGCACGAGTTCTCCGGCCACGTCGTCAGGCTCGGCGCGAACCTGGCCGCCGAGGGCACGGTCCGCGAGGGCGACCTGGTCACCGTCCCTCCGCTGATCCCGTGCCGCACCTGCGGCCCGTGCACCCAGGGCCACTTCAGCCTGTGCAAGAAGTACGGCTACTTCGGCAGCCGCCGCGACGGCGCGTACGCCCAGTACGTGACCGTCCCCGCAGGCAACCTCATGGTGCTGCCCGCGGACCTGGACCCGAGGGCGGCGGCCATGATGGACCCGGCCGCGATCGCGCTGCACGCCCTGTGGCGGACGAACATGCGCGGCGGCCGCCGGGTGGCGGTGGTGGGCGCGGGCCCGATCGGGCTGTTCGCGGTGCAGTGGGCCAGGCTCGCGGGCGCGTCCGAGGTGCTGGCGATCGAGCTCAACGAGCAGAAGGCCGCGATGGCCACCGAGGCGGGCGCCACCCACACGGCGACCAGCGCGGAGGCCGCGGCCCAGGTCGCGGGCGAGGGCTACGACATCGTCATCGAGTCGGCGGGCGTGCCCGCCACGATCGACCAGGCGGTGGCGCTGGCGGGCCGGCACGGCGAGGCGGTGTTCATCGGCATCCCGCACGACCCGGTGGTGCTGCCCGAGTCCACGTTCAGCTCGTTCCTGCGCCGCGAGGTCACCCTGCACGGAGCGTGGAACTCCTTCTCGGCGCCGTTCCCCGGCGACGAGTGGCGGACGGCGGCGCGCGCGCTGGCCTCCGGCGAGCTGGCCTGGAAGTTCATGATCACCCACGAGCTGGGGCTCGACGCCCTGCCGGAGACCATGGTCGCCCTGGGCGAGCGGTCGATCTTCAGCTCGAAGGTCCTCTTCCTGCCGAACGAGGAGTGAGCATGGCTGCCTTCCTCGCCCTCGACCTGGGGACCGAAGGCGCCCGCGCGGCGGTCTACGGCGACCAGGGGGCGCTGCTCGGGTCGGGCGCCGAGGCGTACCCGACCCGCTTCCCCCGGCCCGGCTGGGCCGAGCAGGACCCGGACGACTGGTGGCTGCTCCGCTCGGAGCAGGCCAGGCGCCGCCGCGAGCACGAGGCGGGCGTCGCCGAGCTGGCCATGCAGGAGCC
>NZ_JBEXLH010000092.1:0-27902 GCF_040609855.1 Nonomuraea sp. NPDC004580
CTCGTCCGGGTCGTCGTCGGCGCTGAATGTCACATCTCTTCGGTGGTCTCCCTGATGAAGACGACGGCGTCGGCCGTGGCGAGGTGGGCGGGGTCGAGGGGGAAGTACGCGAAGTCGGGCGGGACGCGGGTGCTCATCCCGGGGAGGGTGGCGAGGCGGCCGGCGTCGAGGAGGGAGCGGTCCCAGGGGAGGGTGGCCATGCGGCCCTCCACGGTGTCGGGCGCGGGGGGTTCGCCGGCGACGGTGCCGTGGGCCGAGGTGAGGAAGGCGTAGCCGGGGCCGAGCCTGGTCTGCGTGATCGCGCCCGCGCTCGACCAGCGCAGCACGTCGTCGCCGAACGGCATGGTGGACTCGTTGCGCTGCAGGTGCAGGTTGTGGGAGAAGACCAGGGCGGGGCCGTGGCGCTCGGCGATGGCGCACAGGTTGTCCGCCATCATCAGCGCGCGCAGGGCCGACAGCCGGGTCCAGCGGACGGGGGAGTCGTCGGCCAGCCAATAGTGGTAGCGCAGCAGGCCGGTGGCGGTGCGCGCGTACAGCTCGGCCTGCTCCCTGTCCTCGTCGCTCAGTCGCGGCTTCTGCGTCTCCAGCAGGGCGACCAGGTCGTCGGCGATCACCCGCAGCCGGACGGCCTCGGGGGAACGGCCGATCGAGCGGGCGGGGTTCATCGCCGACTCCTCGTCCGACCAGCGCTCGTCGGCGCCGAGCAGCGTGTCGAGGGTCTCGCGGGTGCAGGGGTACGGCTCGCGCAGGAGGTCGTAGAGGCCGGTGAGCGCCTCGCGCGGGCTGTGCGCCCAGTATTCGAGCGGGCCGTCGAAGCCGAAGAAGCGCAGCTTCTCGTCATGCTCCTCGTTGTACGCCCGCATCCACCGCACCAGCTCCCTGTTGCCCGGCAGGCTGCCGAAGCCGTGGCTGAAGCCGTGCTCCATGACCTCGTCGAGACCGCCCTTGCCGGTGGTGACGTAGTCGTCCACGATCCGGGCCTTGAGGCAGTCGATCTCGAGCACGATCGCGCGGTAGCCGTCGTGCTCGACCAGGTGGGGAAAGAGCTCGTTGCGCAGGTCGCGCAGCTCCTTGACGCGGTGGGTGGCCTCGCCGAGGCCGAGCAGCCGGGGGCGGGCGGGCAGCGAGCCGAGGAAGGCCGACAGGGCGGCGCCGTCGAGCGGACGCGCGATGTCCTCAATATCCATGCCGTCAACGGTATCGTTGAACCTTCGGTGTGAACTTGGCCGATAATCACCGAGGAAAAGCCGAGAAAAGTATCAATCGTGCAGGTCAGGCCAGGCGACGTCGTCCACCGCCAGGAACGGCGCCGCCGCCACCGCCGCCGGGGTCATGCCGGTGAAGGCCACCACGTCCCGGTGCAGGTGCGACTGGTCGGCGTAGCCGCTGTCGGCGGCCACCACGGCGGGGGCGTGACCGGCGGCCAGCCGGTGGGCGGCGTGGTCGAAGCGGATCAGCTGGGCGACCCGCTTGGGAGTGAGGCCCGCCTGCGCGCGGAAGCGCGACCACAGGCGCTTACGGCTCCAGCCGACCTCGGTGACGAGCCCTTCCACGCGGACCCGGCCCCGCCGGGCCACCATCTGCCGCCAGCAGTGGGCCACCTCGGCATCCACCGTCCCGCGGACGTCGTCCCGCCGCCTGACCAGCGCGTCCTCGGCGATCGTGAAGCGCTCCTCCCAGGTGGCGGCGGCGGTGAGGCGCTCCTGGAGGTGTACGGCCGCGCGCCCCCACAGGTCGTCGAGCGAGAGCACCGAGCCCCCCAGCTCCGACGACGCGCCCAGCAGTTCGTGGGCGAGCAGCGGCGACAGCCGCACCTGGAGGCAGGCCGTCTTCCTGGTCAGCCCCCGCCCTTTGATGCCCTTGGGCGCGAGCCCGGCCACGACGCGCTCGCTCTGCCGGGCGCCGTGGTCGTCCTCGATGACGAACGACGGCTCGCCCAGCTCGATGAGCACCGTCACCGCGGGGTGAGGCACCAGCGCGAGCTCGTGGTACTCGCCGGCCTGGTCGCTGAAGCCCGCCATCGTGACCCCCGGCAGGCGGCCCGGCCGCGCGGGGACCGTGATGTCCCAGCGTGGTCCGCGAACCGGCTGCGCTGATCGCACGCCGACATGCTACGACGCCCCTCTCGCGCCTCTGCGGCCTGCCCGCGTGCCAAGATGCTCGGCATGTCGCAACGCGCCCTGAGCTTCGGCACGATCGCAGAAGCCTACGAACGGTACAGGCCCGGCTATCCCGACGAGCTGGCCCGCCTGGTTCTGGAGTACGCCGGCCGGCCGGTCACGACGGCGCTGGAGATCGGCGCGGGAACCGGCAAGGCCACCCGCGTCCTCGCCCGGCACGGCGTCGCCGTCACCGCGACGGAGCCCGACCCCGCCATGCTCGCCGAGCTGCGCAAACACGTCCCGGCCAACGTCACGCCGGTGCGGGCCGCGTTCGAGGAGCTGCGTGCCGGCGCGACGTACCCGCTGGTGTTCGCGGCGGCGGCGCTGCACTGGACCGACCCGCGCGACCGGTGGGCGCGCATGGCCGCGCTGCTGGAGCCGGGCGGCGTCTTCGCCTCGTGCGGCGGGCCGCTGCTGCTCGCCGACCCCGCGGTGGCGGCGGCCGTGGCGGCGGCGCGGGAGCCGTACCTGGCCGACGACACCATCCCGGCACCCGACGGGACGCCTCCCGAGGCCGCCATGCAATGGCCGGGCAGCGAGCTGGAGCGGTCGGAGTGGTTCCGCGACGTGGAGCAGCACGTGATCGAGCGGCGCGTCGAGCTCAGCGCCCGCGACTACGCCGGCCACCTGTCGACCGTCTCGGCCTACCTGATGCTGCCGGACGAGCAGCGCGAGCAGGTGCTGGCCCGCATCCTGGAGGTGCTGCCCGCGACCGTGGAGATGACCGGCGACCTCATCGTCCACCTGGCCCGCCGCGTTCCATGAAGGACCGTCAGCGGCGGATCCGGGCGGCGAGCAGGGCGACGTCGTCCTCGGCGCCGTCGCCCACCATCGTCCGCACCACCGCGTCGCAGAAGTCCCCGCCAGGTCCACGGTGACGTAGTCGGCCAGCGCGGGCACCGCCAGGTCGGCCAGCTCCTGGACGGTGCGGCGGATGTCGAGCGTGCTGCCGATGCGGATGCCGGCCTCGTGCAGGAGGGTCAGGCGGTCGCGGGTGTGGCGGTGGCCGATGTCCAGCACCATCGAGCACAGGCCGACCGGGTGGCCGTCCGCGTCCTCCAGGCGGAAGAACGAGGTGGACAGCTTGTGCTCCTCGCTCCGGCACGGCGACGTCCGGTGAGCCTCACGGTCGATCTGCGGGACGCCGTCGGCGAGCACCTGCAGCATCGCCTGCCTGGCGCTGCGCGTGTCCAGGCAGGGCTCGGGATCCGAGAGCTTGCGGCCGACCTGGTAGTAGGGGAACACGTGCTGCAACGCCCTGGCCGCCTCGTTACGCCAGACGCACCGCAGGTCCCGGTCCCAGACGGCGATCGCCATGGGGGTGCGCAGCAACATCGGCCTGAGAAAGGGCCGTACAGCGGCACGCTCGTCGCCCACATCCTTGGGCGTTTCCCCCGGCTCCCCGCCGGGCCGGTTCACGGGTGTGCCCATGAGGGGCCCATTTCCACCCCATGCCCAGATGTGCGGGATGACCTGCGCGGATGCGCCGCCGCTCGGGGTCACGTGAGCACGTGCGGCGGCGCGTCCGGCCGGGGTCAGGTCAGCTGGATGTAGTCGAGCTCGGCGTAACCCGTGCCGCCGGCGAAGTGCGGGGAGCCCTTGGCGAGCCGGATGACGTTGTAGCCGGCCCGCAACGTCACCGTCGTGCTGACGGTCGCGCCGAACTGGCCCCACGCCGCCGTCGGCGGGTAGCTGACCGTGCTCCACGCCCCGCCGTTGTACGCGAGCCCCTGCGTGGCGGTGGCCCCGGTGCCGTTGGCGTAGCCGATGGTCAGCGTGTACGCCCGAGCGCTCGGCACGTTCACCACGAAGTCCACGTAACTGTCGGTACGCGGCGTGCCCGAGTTGTCGATGCGCCCCACGTAGCCGCCGGCCGACGCGCTGGAGGAGGTCAGCCGCTGGGCGCGGAAGACGGAGGCGTTCTCGGCCTCGTACCGCTGCTGGAAGGCGGGCACGCCGGAGGCGGGCTCGACGAGCAGCTGGTACGCGCTGGTCGCGACCATGTTCGGCACGGACACGCTGAGCTGCCCGTTGCTGACCGTCCTGGTCGTGGCGGAGACCGTGGCCGGCGCGCCGACGGCGGTGAACCGGCCGCTGGACGGCGTGGACAGCAGCGTGACCCGCACGCTGGAGCCCAGCGCGCCGAGCCCGGTCAGGTTGACGGTGTTGGTGCCGGACTCGTTGCCGAACACCACGTTGACGATCCTGCGCGTGGGGTCGTAGGCGGCGAACCCGTCGAGCCCGGACGAGGAGGTGGTGGTCGTGACCATGTTTCCGGCCATGTCGCCGTACCACTTGTACAGCCACCACGTGCCGGTCGGCTGGGAGTTGCCGGTGACCAGGCCGTTCATGGTGCCGTACTCGTACCAGAAGGCCCGGTGCGCCGACTCGGCGCCGCCGCGCTCCAGCTTGGCGACGTAGCCGGCGATGCGGCCGGGCACGTCCACCTCGGCCGGGGCGGCGTACTCGTTGATCGACAGGCGGCGCGGGCTGATGCCCAGCGACGCCTCCAGGTTGCGGTAGTCGGCGATGTCGGCGGCGATGCGGTCGGGGTTCTGCAGCTCGTGCCAGCAGATGATGTCGGGCAGCGTGCCGGTGTCGCGGGCGCGGGTGAGGAACGCCTGCATCCAGGAGCGGTTGTAGGTGGCGGTGCTGGGGCCGACGATCGGGGTGAGCGTGTCGAGTGCCCGGACCGCCCGGTGAGTCCGCACCCACCCCTCGTTGAACGACCCGGCGGCGCTGGTGTTCCAGGTGTAGTCGGGCTCGTTCCACAGCTCCCAGCCGAGCACGTTGGTGACGGTGGTGGCCGCGAGCCGCGCCCTGACCATGGTGTTGACCTTGGCCAGCCAGTCGTCCCAGCTCACCCACCGGTAGGGGAAGTCGGGGTAGATGTCGGGCATGCGGATGTACTGGCCGGCGCCGACGCGGTCGGCCTGCGGGGCGATGAGCAGGGAGTCGCCGCCGGGCGGCTGGCCGTTGGGCCGCTGGCCGACGCCAGGCGCGGGCTGGGTCAGTGAGTTGACCTTGATGGGCAGCAGGGTCGAGTCGGCGGGGCGGTTGTTCTCCGCCAGGCCGTAGAGGCCGCCTGAGGCGGCGTGAGTGACCGGGCGGAACGGGCGCGCGACGTCGACGGTGAGCGTCGCGCCGGCCGCCGCGGCAGGGGCGGCGCCGGTCACCACGGTGGCGGCCGTGGTGACCAGGGCTAACGCGAGTGCGGTGAGCGTACGGGCCATGAGGGGTCAGGCTCCTTCCTGAATCGGGGGGTGCTGGTCGGCGGGCTGGTCGGCGATGGGGAGGAAGATCCGCATGCTGGACGGTCCGCGCCGCGCCCAGGCGTGGTACGGCCGCAGCGGCACGTCGAACCAGTCGCCGCCGTCGCCGCTGAGCGGCCGGTCCCGATAGGACCAGGCTTGGTCGGGCACGCCACGGGCCCGGCCGCGGACCACGGCGCCGCCGGGGACGGCGCGCGGCGCGGAGCCGGTGTCGATGGTCAGGGTGTCGATGGTCAGGTCGTCGAGGACGCCGCGCGAGGGCAGGTCGGCCGACTCCACGCAGAGCACCTCGGGGCCGCGCTCCACGGCGACGCAGCCGCGTACGGCGTCGATGCGCGGGTCGGGCCAGGTGAAGCGGGGCGTCACCGGCAGCTCCAGGACGATCTCGTCCCCGGCCGCGAAGGCCCGCCGCACCTGGGCCAGCCCTGGCGCGACCGTCGTGGTCCGCCCGCCCTCGGTGAGCGTGGCCCCGTCCGCCCAGCCGGGCACGCGCAGGGACAGCGTCCACGGCTCGTCGGGGCCGGCGACGACGCGGACGCGGACGGTGCCGTCGTCGGGGTAGGCGGTCTCGACGTCGAGGGCCACGGGCCGCCCGCCGGGCAGCTCGGCGCGGATCTCGCCGGCGGCGTACTGGAGCAGCTGCAGCCCGTCGTCGTCCACGGTGGCGAGGTAGGCGTGCAGGCCGGCCAGGGTGCGGGCGACGTTCGTCGGGCAGCAGGACACGTCGAACCACGCGGCCCGCACGCCCGCCTCGGCCCTGGGGCTGACCTCGTCCGGGTCGGCGGGCCGCCCGGCGGCGCGCTGGTGCAGCGGGTTGGCGTAGAAGAAGGCCCGCCCGTCGGCGCTGGGCGAGGTGGCGACGACGTTGTAGAGCGTGCGCTCGATGAGGTCGGTGCAGCGGACGTCGCCGGTGGCGAGGTAGAGCCGCCAGGACACCATGATCGAGGCGACGCCGGCGCAGGTCTCGCAGTAGGCGCGATCGGGCGGCAGCTCCCAGTCCTCGCCGAAGCCCTCGTCCTGGTGGCGCGAGCCCATGCCGCCGGTGACGTACGTGCGCCGCGCCACCGAGCGCTCCCACTGCCGCCGCACGGCGTCGAGCAGCCCGGAGTCGCCGGTCTCGACGGCGACGTCCACCGACGCGGCGGCCAGATAGAGGGCCCGCACCGCGTGCCCGCGCCACACGTCCGCCTCGCGTACGGGAATGTCGTCCTGGAAGTAGGCGCGCCCGAGCGGGATGTCCTTCAGCCTGCCGTGGCCGCGCCGCT
Organism: Nonomuraea sp. NPDC004580; assembly: GCF_040609855.1. Classification (NCBI taxonomy): domain Bacteria; kingdom Bacillati; phylum Actinomycetota; class Actinomycetes; order Streptosporangiales; family Streptosporangiaceae; genus Nonomuraea; species Nonomuraea sp. NPDC004580. Next base: position 6,700 of record NZ_JBEXLH010000092.1, read on the forward strand.
CGATGAACAGGCGGGCCTGCTCGACGTAGCGCGGCTCACCGAGCGCGCGGCCGAACTCGGCCAGCCCGACCTCGATCTCCGGGTGCCCGCAGACGCCGTCGATCCCGCCGGGGCCGAACGTGCGGCACACGTGGTCGGCGGCCCGCCGGGCGACGCGGACCAGGTCGTCGTCGCCCGCGGTGCGCAGCCTGGCCACCGCGGCCTGCAACAGGTGGCCGGTGTTGTAGAGCTCGTGGCCCATCTCCAGGTCGCTGTAGCGGGGCGGCCTGCCGGGATGGCCGAAGCAGGTGTTGAGGTAGCCGTCCGGGTCCTGCGCGCGGGCGACGCGGGCGGTCAGCCGCTTGATCGCCGACTCCGCCTCGGGGTCGCCCGACCTGGCGCTCTCCCAGGACAGCGCCTCCAGCAGCTTGTAGACCTCCGAGTCGGAGAACGACCAGCCGGGCCGGTCGGGGCCGGTGGTGCCGTCGGCGACCCGGTCGAAGTTGGCGAGCCAGCCGAGGCGCTCCATCCACGACTCGCAGTGGGCGAGCGTCGCCGTGGCGTTCACGGTCTGGCGTCCGCCCCAGAACCCGCCGGTGAGCGAGACCTGCGCGAGCCCGAGCGGGCGTACCCGGCCGTGCGAGGGCAGCACGGGGCTGGTCATACGGCGTTACCTTTCTTTCAGTCCTTGACGGCGCCCGCGGTGACCCCGGCGGCGATGTAACGCTGCGCGAGGACGAGGAGGAACGCCGCGGGCAGCGACGCGATCACGGCGGTCGCCATGATCGAGTTCCATTGCGTGGTGTTGTTGCCGATGTAGCGGAAGATGCCGAGCGTGATCGGGATGACGTCGCTGCTGCGGTTGAGCGTCGAGGCGAAGATGAAGTCCGACCACGCCCACAGGAACGCGAACAGCGACACGGTGATCACCGAGTTGCGGCTGAGCGGCAGCACGATCGAGCGGAACGACCGCCACGTGCTCGCCCCGTCGATCTGCGCCGCCGACAGCACCTCCTGCGGGATGCCCGCCATGAACGCGCGGAACAGCAGCACCCCGAACGGCACGGCCAGCGTCGAGTCCGCCACGATCAGCCCCCAGACGGTGTTGAGCAGCCCGAGCCGCAGGTAGATCGCGTAGAAGCCCATGGCCATCACGACCGCGGGGATCATCTGCGCGGCCAGCAGCAGGAAGTCGAGCAGCCGGGTGCCGCGCGGGCGCAGCCTGGCCAGGGCGAACCCGGCCGGCAGCGACACCACCAGGGTCAGCACGACCGTGCCGAGGCCGATGAACAGGCTGGTGGCCAGCGCGGGCAGCTGCTGGCCGAGCGCGGCGGCGTACCCCTCGAAGGTGGGGTTCCACGGGAACCAGTGCGGCGGGTCGGCCCGCAGGTCCCGCGTCCTGGTGAGCGAGACGTTGACCATCCAGTAGACGGGGAAGAGCATCACGCCCGCCAGCACCACGCCGAGCGCGGTCTTCCAGCCGCTTCTGCGGGTCTTCATGCCGTTTCCTCCCTCTGCAGGCGCACGTGCACGAGGCCCGCGACGAAGGCGATGAGGATGAGCAGGTTGCCGACCGCCGCCGCGGGCGAGAAGTCGGGCTGTCCGGTGCCGAACGCCTCCCGGTACGACCAGATGGCCAGCGTCGTCGACGCGTCGGCCGGGCCGCCGCGCGTCATGATCCAGATGATGTCGACGACCTTGAGCGTGTAGATCAGCCCGAGCAGCAGCGTGATCAGCGTCACCGGCCGCAGCAGCGGGAACGTGATGCGGGTGAAGCGCTGCCACGGCCCCGCCCCGTCCAGGCCGGCGGCCTCGTACAGGTCTCCGGGGATGTTCTGCAGCCCGGCGTACAGGATGACCAGGTTGAACGGCACGCCCAGCCAGATGTTGGCGACGGTGACCGCGAGCAGCGCGGTGTCCGGCGAGGTCAGCCAGTTGATCTGGCCGATGCCGAACGCCTGCAGCGCCGCGTTGACGATGCCGTTGTCGCTGTTGAGCAGCCATGACCAGGTGGACGCCGAGACGATCAGCGGCAGCAGCCACGGCACCAGGAACAGCGCCCGCAGCACGCCGGACAGGCGGAAGTTGCGGTGGAAGAAGACCGCGAGCGCCAGCCCGATGAGGTATTGCGCGGCGATGGAGGCCAGCGTGAACACGGCGGTGTTGCGCAGCGCCCGCAGGAAGGTGTCGTCGGAGAGGATGGCGCGGTAGTTCGCCAGGCCGGTGAACTCCGGGTTGCCCTGGATGAACGCCCGCGGCGTGTAGTCGTGCAGGCTCAGGTCGATGTTGCGGTAGAGCGGATAGGCGTAGAAGACGATCAAGTAGATGATGAGCGGGGCGAGGAAGGCGGCGGCGGTCCACCGCCCGGTCCGCCGCCCGGTGCGCCGCCGGCGGGGAGCGGCGTGCGCCGCTTCCCGCACCGCGCCCGCTCGGGTGTGCAGCGAGGTCATGAGCCACTCAGCCGCCGGTCGCCTGCTTGGCCTGCGCCTGCGCGTGCTTGAGCGCGTCGGCCGGACTCGCCGAGCCGCTCAGCGCCTTCTGCACGCCGGTCCACAGCGCCTCGGAGATCTTGGGGTAGTCGGTGCCGAGGTTGTCGCTGGTACGTCCCTTCGCCGAGCGGACCGCCTCCACCCAGGGCTTCAGGCTCGGCTCCGACTCCAGGATGCGCTGCTGCCCGTCGGCGGTGGAGGGGATGTAGTACGCGAACGTCGTGCCGGTCTCCACCAGGCCCTCGGGCGTGGTCATGCACTCGAGGATCTTCTTGGTGACGTCGTAGCGCTTGGTGTCCTTCTGCACCGGGACGGTGATGAACTCGCCGCCGGTCGGCGTGGGGGCGACCCCGCCGTCCTTGCCGGGGATCTGCACGATCCCGGTCGGGAACTCCGCCTTCTTGGCGCTGTCGATCTGCCAGGTGCCGTTCTCGGCGAAGGCGAACTCGCCGGTCAGGAACTCCTCCCAGGTGGTGTTCTGGGAGTTGCTGATGACCGAGTTGGGGGCGATGCCGTTCTTGACCCACGACGTCCACAGCTCCAGCGCCTCCACGGCCTGCGGCGAGTCGAGCGCGGTGAGCTGCGCGCCCGCGCCCCAGAACCAGGGCAGGAACTGGAAGGAGCCCTCCTCGGTGCCGATGCCGGCGAACGTGATCGGCTTCTTGCCCGCCTTCTTGACCTTCTTCAGCGCCGCGTCGAGCGAGGCCCAGTCCTTGATGGAGTCCGGATCCACGCCGGCCGCGTCGAGGATCTTCTCGTTGTAGTAGAGCGCGAGGGTGTTGGCGCCGATGGGGATGCCGTACGTCTGCCCGTCCAGCTCGCCCGCCGCGATGAGGTTCTCGTCGAAGCGGGAGGTGTCGAGGCCGAAGTCGGCCATCGTGGCCAGCATCCCGGCGTCCGCGAGCGTCGAGACGGCCGGGTTGTCGAGCAGGATCACGTCCGGGGCGTTGCCCTCCTGCCCCGCCAGCAGGGCCTGGTTGGTCAGCGCGGTCGTGTCGTAGGCGGTGCGCTCGATGGTGACGCCGGCCTCCTTGCCGCAGGCGTTCACCCGTCCGGTCCAGGCGGAGGACTTGTCGTGCTGCGGGTACGGGTCCCACCACGTGTACGCGCCACCGCCGGAACTGCTCGCCGAATCCGTGCCGGACCCGCCCTGAGGGGCGGACGCGCAGGCGGTGAGTGCGGACAGCGCCAGGACCGCGGTTCCGAAGACCGCCGCCCTCGCGGACACCGACGGACGGTTCATCGATTCCTCCAATGTTAACGCTCACATGTCATGGGGAGCGTGCCGGACTGATGGGGGGTGATGGGACGGATGGCTAGGGAGTGTGCGGGCGCGGTGAAGCGGTGCTGCCCCGGTCGGCCAGCTCAGGCGAGATGAAGCGCACCACGAACGGCTCCTTCCTGGCCGAAGTCGACTCCACGCGGCGCACGAGCTGGCGCACCGCCATGGAGCCGAGCCGGTCGGGCGCGCTCTCGATGAAGGAGTAGGGCAACGAAAACGTCGCGGCGAACTCGGCGGAGTAGCGCCCGATGACCGACAGGTCGCCGGGCACCCGCAGCCCACGCTCGTAGGTGACCGAGGGCAGCGCCGCCGCGGCCGCCTCGTTGTTGATCAGCAGTCCTGTCGCCGCCGGGTAGGCGTCGAGCAGGCCGTGCAGCAGCCGGCCCACGGCCGGTTGCCGGGACTCGCCGTAGACGGCGTGCAGGGTGAGGCCGAGCGTGCGGGCGCGCTCCAGTGCCGCGTCGCGCAGGCGCCAGACATAGGCGCCGCCCCGCTCCACCACGTGCTCGGGCTGCGAGATGAGGATCAGCTCGCGGTGGCCGAGCCGGTGCAGGTGGTCCACCATGACCCGGCCGGCCTCCTCGAAGTCGAGGTCGAACACGTCGAGCCCCGAGCAGTCGCCCGGCAGCCCGACCAGCGCGCCCGGCTGCGGGGCGGCGCGCAGGATGGGCAGGCGGGCGTCGTCCTCGGCGATGTTCATCAGCACGACGCCGTCGACCATGCGCGAGTCGGTGACCCGCCGCAGCGCCCGCACGCCGTCGGCCTCGGTGACCAGCAGCGTGTCGTAGCCCAGGTCGCGGGCGGTGTTGGTGACGCCCAGGATGTACTGCATCATCGCGGGCGCGAACTCGTCCTCGTGGAACTGGGCGAGCAGACCGAGGACCTTGGTCTGGGCGGTGGCGAGGGCGCGGGCGCCCGCGTTCGGCGTGTACGCCAGCGCCTCGGCGGCGGCCAGCACGCGCCGGCGCACCTCCTCCGAGATGGGCCGCTTGCCCGACAGCGCGTACGACGCCGTGCTGCGGCTCACCCCGGCCTCCCGGGCCACGTCTCCGATCGTCGCCACTCTCACCTCCCGAATTCATCGAACCGGTTCGACGGTCGCGTCGCCATGCTCCCTCGCATCGTCGCTCCGATGTCGCCTTTGTTGGAGCTCCAGGGTGGGGGACACCGTGACGGTGACCGCCGGTGGGCACCGGAGGCGGCGAACCGGTTCGAACGATGTGGCTCGACTGTTGCTCTGCCGCACGGCGGACGTCAAGGAGGAGGGGGGATGGCGATACCGAATTGTGACATGTCGGAAACGTTGAGCCGTGCCCATTGACGGGTGCGGGCGGGGCTGCGTAACGTACCGGCAACCCTGCGGTCGCGTTGCCTTGAAGCTCCCTCGGCTCTGTTAGCGCTCACATTCCCAGGGACGTACGCATGCCATTCCCGCGCCTGACCGCTACTCGCCGGAGGGCGGTGCTCGCCGCGCTGCTCCCGGCCGCCCTCGCCCTCCCGTTAACCGCCACCCCCTCGACCGCGGCCGCCGTCCCGGAATCCGTGCTCGCCTACGAGTTCGACGCCGACGACGTCACCACCGGCACCGTCACCGACTCCTCGGGCAACGGCCTGGACGGCGAGCTGGTCAACGCCGGCACCGCCGCGCTGGTGGACGGCGCCTCGGGCGGGCACGCGCTCAGCCTGCCCGGCGGCGCCCCCACCTCGGACGGCGCCTACGTCAAGCTGCCCCTGGACGCGATCAAGGGCAGGACCGACCTGACGGTGTCCGCCCGCGTCAGGTGGGACGGCACCACCGCCCCCTGGCAGTGGATCTACGCCCTCGGCAAGGACAACTCCCGCTACTTGTTCAGCACCCCGTACAACGGGGACGGCCGGCTGCGCACCGCGGTCACCACCGGAGGCGGCGGCGGGGAGGCGCAGGTCACCGGCTACGCGCCGCTCCCGGCGAACGCCTGGAAGACGCTGACCGTGACCCTCGGCACGGCGGCCGGGCGCGTCACCACCTACCTCGACGGCGCCGCCGTCGCCTCCGCCCCCACCACGATCACGGCGAGCCAGTTGGTGGACGCCGCCACCTCGGCCGGCTTCATCGGCCGCTCCTTCTACCCCGACCCGCTGTTCGACGGCGCCATCGACGACTTCCGGATCTACGGCGCCGCGCTCACCGCCGAGCAGGTCGCCGAGCTGGCCGGACCGCCGCCCGAGCCGGGCGAGCCGAGCACGGACACCTTCGACCTGCGCACGGTCATCGGCAAGGCGCCCGCCCTGCCGCCCGCCGTCCGCGCCGCCTACTCCGACGGCTACGACCGCGACGTGCCCATCGCCTGGCAGCCCGTGGACCCGGACGACTACGCCGAGGCCGGCACGTTCACCGTCACCGGCGCCGCCGCGGGCCGGCCCGTCACCGCGACGGTCACCGTGATCCGCGAGGGCCGGCTGGTCATCGACCTGGCCAAGGACACCGGCGCCTTCCACGGCGGCGCGTCCGGCACGCTCTACGGCCTGTACGGCCCGGGCGTGCCGACGAACAACCTCATCGAGGGCATGAAGCTGCGCACGGTCTCCACCAAGGCGCAGGACGGGCCGCAGCATCCCGGCGCCGACGCCCTGGAGGTGGTCAAGCCACTGGCCGACAGCACCGGCGGCGACGTGTACATCTACATGACCGACATCCACCGCGGCTTCCCCTACCAGTGGCCGGGCGACACGCCGCAGGAGAAGCTCGCGACGTACCGGGAGAAGATCGCGGGGCAGGTCGACCAGGTGCTCACGCTCGACCCTGAGTACCGCGAGCACGTGGTGTTCGTGCCGTTCAACGAGCCCGAGGGCAACATGTTCGGCACCGGCGAGTGGAGCTACAACGGCGTCAGCTGGCTGAGCGATCCCACCGACTATTTCCGCACATGGGATGACTTCTACCGGCTGATCAAGGGCAAGCTGCCCTCGGCCCGCATCGCGGGCCCCAACACCAGCGTGCTCTACTCCCAGGTCAAGGGCTTCCTGGAGCACGCCGTCGAGGCCGGGACCGTGCCCGACGTGATGACCTGGCACGAGCTCAGCCACCCCGAGCAGGTGCGCTCCAGCGTCAAGCGCTACCGCGAGATGGAGGCCGAGGTCTTCGCGGGCACCGCGCACGAGGGCAGGAAGCTGCCGATCAACATCAACGAGTACGCCTTCAACTACCACACCTCGGTGCCCGGCCAGATGATCCAGTGGATCTCCGCCATCGAGGAGTCGAAGGTGGACGCCGACATCGCGTACTGGAACATCGACGGCAACCTCAGCGACTCGGCGGTGCAGGCGAACCGCGGCAACGGCCAGTGGTGGCTGCTGCACGCCTACGGGCAGATGAGCGGGCACACCGTCGCGGTCACGCCGCCGTACCCCGGTCAGAACTACACCCTCCAGGGCGTCGCGACGCTGGACACCGGCAGGCGGCAGGCCCGCGCGATCATCGGCGGCGCGAGCAGCGCCGGGCACATCCGCTTCGAGCACGTGCCGGAGAAGGTGTTCGGGCGCGAGGTGCACGCGTGGATCAAGGAGATCCCCTGGACCGGGCAGATCGGCGACTCGCCGCAGCCGCGCGTCGTCGCCGAGCGCGACCTGACCGTCTCCGGCGGGGCCGTGGCGCTCGACTTCGGCTCCGGTGACCTGCCCAGGCTGGCGGAGTCGTCGGCGTACGAGATCGTGCTCACCCCGGCGGGGACCGGCACGCTGACCGCCCCCGCGCCCCAGCGGTGGGAGGGCTCGTACGAGGCCGAGGACGCCCGCTACACCGGCTCCGGCTACACCCGCAACGGGCCCGAGGGCTCGCCGTCGGACGTGTCGAAGTTCTACACCTCGGGCGGCTACGACGTCGGCGGGCTGCGCACCGGCTCCGACGGCGTGCTCGACTTCACCGTCGAGGTGCCCGAGACCGGCGACTACGACCTGAGCGTGTTCGCCAACTCGCTCAACACCTACGACCTCGTGCGCGAGCAGGGCCCCACGAACGTCTTCGTGCGCGTGGACGGGGGAGCGGAGCAGGAGGTGTTCCTGCCGCTCGGATACAAGTGGGTGGTCTGGGACCACGCCGACACCACCGTACGGCTCACCGCCGGCCGCCACGTCATCTCGCTGGCCGCGCGCAGCCTCGACGGGAAGCGGGCCACCAAGGGCGACGCGATCGTGGACCGGATCGTGCTGCGGCTGCCGAACCCGGCGGCGGCGACGGCCGTCTACGAGGCCGAGCTGACCGATGCCCGGACGGTCTATGACATCAAGGGCGCCAAGGTGTCCGGCTCGGGCGGCGCGTCACTCGGCAAGGGCGGGTCGGCGACGTTCTGGGTGTACTCGGCGCGCGACGCCGCCTCCGTCCTGGACCTCAAGGTGCTGTCCGGCACGGCGAAGCTGGCCGTGAACGGGGTCGAGGTGCTGGGCAACGCCACGCGCGGCCATGCCACCGCCACGGTGTCGCTGTCGGGCGGCGTCAACAAGGTCACGGTGACCGGCCGCTCGGGCAAGGCGGTCATCGACCGGCTCGACGTGCGGCCGGGGACGCTGCCGGAGACCGCGTACCAGGCCGAGTCGGCCCGGCCGGCCGGCACCGCCGAGGCCGCCCCGCTCACCCTGGCCGACGGCGGGTCCGCGGTCACCGGCGTCGGCGGGCCGCCCGGCAACGGCAACACGCTCACCTTCACCGTGCGGGCCGGCGCGGCGGGCACGTACGCGATGCGGGTCCGCTACTCCAACCCCGAGCAGTCGCCCGCCACCCACTACAACCCCGACCCGCTGGCCCGCCACGCCGACATCAGCGTCAACGGCGGCACGGCGCAGCGGGTGTCGTTCCCGCACACCTTCCACGAGAACAACTTCTGGGAGCTGACCGTCCCGGTGAGGCTGAAGAAGGGGGTCAACACGATCGGTTTCGCGAGCGAGGAGCTGCCGAACTTCGACGGCGAGACGTACGCCTCGGACACCTTCCCCGGCGTGCTGCTGCGCTCGCAGTTCGCGCCGATCATCGACAAGATCACCGTCGCGCGTTACAGCCGCTGACCCCCTCCCGCGAAGGACCGCCCGCGCCTCGCGGGCGGTCCTTCATGTCGTGCGCGGGGCCGCGCCGTAGAGGGCGTGGTCCACCAGGCGCTCGACGATCGAGGTGTCGAAGTCGACCTTGAGCACCAGCAGCCGGTGGTAGCAGGCGCCCCAGAGCTGGTCGACGATGACGTGCAGGTCGGCGTCCGCGCGGAGCTGGCCCTGGCGCTGGGCGATGCGCAGGCGCTCGACGGCGAGGTCGCGCCGGGGGACGGCGTAGCTCTGCGACCAGGCGCGGGCGAGGTCGGCGTCGAGCTGGGCGGCCCCGACGAGCTGCGACACCGGGCCCTCGGCGCCCGACTCCTTCAGCCACCGCACGAACGCGCCGAGCTGCGTGACCAGGTCGGCGCGGATGTCGCCGGTGTCGGGGAAGTCGAGCAGCGCCCTGCTGTGCGTGAAGTACGCCTCGGCGGCCAGCGCCCCCGGCGACGGCCACCACTTGTAGAGGGTCGTCTTGCTGGACCCGGCCTCGGCCGCGACCCGCTCGAACGTGACCGCCTGCATGCCGTCGCGCAGCAGGATGCGTCCCGCCGCCTCCAGCACGGCGGCGCGCACCTCGGCGGCGGGCCGGCGGCCCCGTCCCCGTCGTACGGCTGCGCTCTCGGACATCGGCACCTCGCTTATGGACGAAATGTTCATTTCGTTGTTATGGTTGAAATGAACGAACAGTCCATATCGTAGCGGAAGGCATCCAGCATGTCCGACAAGATCCAGCGAGTCGCCCTCATCACCGGCGCGTCCGGCGGCATCGGCAGGGCGAGCGCAGAACGCCTGGCCGCCGACGGCTTCTCCGTCGTCGTGCACTACGCGGGCGGCAAGGACCGCGCCGAGCAGACCGCGCAGGCCGTGCGGGACGCCGGCGGCCGGGCCGTCGTCGCGGCCGGCGACGTCGCCGACGAGGACGCGATGGCCGAGGTGTTCGACCTCGCCGAACGCGAGTTCGGCGGCATCGACGTGCTCGTCCACGCCGCCGGCATCATGCCCACCGCGCCCGTCGCGGAGACCTCGCTCGACACCTTCGACCGCATCCAGCGCGTCAACGTGCGCGGCACGTTCGTGGTGGACCAGCTCGCCGCCCGCCGCCTGCGCGCCGGCGGCGCGATCATCAACCTGTCCTCCTCGCTCACCCGGCTGCAGACCCCGACCTACGGCGCGTACGCCGCGTCGAAGGGCGCCGTCGAGGCGATGACGCTCATCCTCGCCCGCGAGTTGCGCGGCCGCGACATCACCGTCAACGCGGTCGCGCCTGGCCCGACCGCCACTCCGCTGTTCTTCGCCGGCAAGAGCCAGGAGACCATCGACCGCCTCGCCTCGCTCAACCCGATGGGCCGCCTCGGCGAGCCCGCCGACGCCGCCGAGGTGGTCGCCTTCCTCGCCGGGCCAGGCCGCTGGGTGAACGGCCAGGTCCTCCACGTCAACGGCGGCGCCGCCTGAGCCCCGCCCGCCGGAAAGGAGCCCCACCATGTCCGTCGTGCTCATCACCGGATCGTCCACCGGCATCGGCCGCCTGACCGCCGAGACCCTGGCCGCGGCCGGCCACACCGTCTACGCCACCATGCGCGACCCCGAGGGCCGCGACGCCGCCGCCGTGGCCGAGCTGACGAAGCGCGCCCGCGACCGGGGCCACGACCTGCGGGTCGTCGGCCTCGACGTCACCTCGCAGACCTCCGCCGACACCGCCGTGCGCACCGTGCTGGACGAGGCGGGCGAGCTGGACGTCGTCGTGCACAACGCCGGTCACCTGTTCATCGGGTACGCCGAGGCGTTCACCGACGACGACGTCGCCCACCTGTTCGACGTCAACACGATCGGGGCGCAGCGGGTCAACCGCGCGGCGCTGCCGCACCTGCGCGAACGCCGCTCGGGAACGCTCGTGTACGTCAGCAGCACCAGCCTCGTCACCACCCCGCCGTTCCTCGGCCCGTACGTGGCCTCGAAGGCGGCCTTCGACGCGCTGGCCGTGGTGACGTCGTACGAGGTGTCGCAGTTCGGCATCGAGACCTCGATCGTCATGCCCGGCGCGATCACCCGGGGCACCGGCCACTTCGCCAACGCCTCCAGGGCGAGCGACCAGCAGGTGACCGCCCAGTACGCCGAGCTGGACCCGCTCGTCGAGCGCACCCACGAGGCGCACGAGCTGCTGTTCGAGGCGGGGACGACCGCCGACCCGCAGGACGTGGCCGACGAGATCCGCCGCATCCTCGCCCTGCCCGCCGGCCGCCGCCCGTTCCGCTCGGTGGTGGACGCCGCACGGGCCGGGGTGGACCACGTCATGGCCTTCAGCGACCTCACCCGCGAAGCCTTCGTCCGCCGCCTCGGCTTCGCCGAAACCCTGGAGCTGAAGCGATGAGGGGCCGGACCGTCGCGGCGGCCGTGGTCGCGGTGCTGGTGACGGGGGCCTGTTCGGCGGCGCCCGCACCCGCTCCGGTGGCGGACCCGTCCCGGCTGGTGGTGACCTTACCGGCGGGCCCGGTGGCGACCTTGGGCGAGCTGGCCGAGCTGACCACCGGCCTGGAGGCGCCGTGGGGCCTGACGTTCCTGCCCGACGGCTCGGCGCTGGTGTCGGAGCGCATCAGCGGGCGCATCCTGCGCATCCCCGCCGCCGGCGGCGCGGCCCGCGAGGTGGGCGTCGTGCCGGACGTGCACGCCGGCTCGGAGGGCGGCCTGCTCGGCATCGTCGCCTCACCGAGCTTCGCCACCGACCGCACCGTCTACGCCTCCGTCTCCGGCCGGGACGCCAACCGCGTCGTCGCCCTCACCATCGCCGCCGGCTACGACGCGCTCAGCGTGGACCGGGTGCTGCTCGACGGCATCAAGACCGCCGACAGGCACCACGGCGGCCGGCTCGTGATCGGCCCGGACGGCCACCTGTGGATCGGGACGGGCGACGCGTTCGAGCCCGAGAACGCCGCCACCCCCGACTCGCTCAACGGCAAGATCCTCCGCATCGCACCCGACGGCTCCATCCCGGAGGACAATCCGGCCCGATCACCCGTCTACTCCAGCGGCCACCGCAACGTGCAGGGCATCGCGTTCGGCCCCGACGGCACCGCGTACGCCTCCGAGCTGGGCCACCGCACCTGGGACGAGGTGAACGTGCTGCGCGCGGGCGCCGACTACGGCTGGCCGGAGACCGAGGGCACGGAAGGCTCGACCGGCGTCCCGCCGATCGCCACCCTCCACCCCGACGACGCCAGCCCCTCGGGCGTCGCGTACGCGAAAGGCTCGCTCTGGATCGGCGCGCTCGGCGGCCGGCGCCTGTGGCAGCTCCCGGTCACCGCCGGCACCGCCACCTCCGACCCCATCGCCCACTTCCACGGCGACTACGGCCGCATCCGCACGGTCGAGGTCGCCCCCGACGGCGCCCTGTGGCTCGTCACCTCCAACACCGACCGCGCGACCTGGGGCGGCACCGACCCCCGCCCAGGCGACGACCGCGTGCTCAGGGTCGAGGTCCAGGAAGGCCGCTGACTCAGCGGAGCAGGCCGACGAACATCGTGCGGTGCAGGACCTCCACGTGGGCCCTGGCCACGCGTACCGCCTCCACCGCGTCGCCCCGTTCCAGCGCCGTCACCAGCGCGGCGTGCTCCTTGTTCGACTCGCGCAGGTAGTCCAGGGGATAGGGCAGGTAGTAGCGGTAGAGGCGGCGCAGCACAGGCCCGTAGTGCGCCGTCGCCGACTCTACGCCCGACGCCGCCGCGAGCGCGAGGTGGAAGCGTTCGTCGCAGGTGTGGAAGTCGGCCCAGCCCGCCGCCTGGTCCATCTCGGCGACCAGGGCCTTCAGCTCGGCCAGCTGCCCGGCGGTGACGGCCGACGAGGCCAGGTGGGCCAGGCCGCACTCCAGCAGCAGGCGCTGGTCGATGAGCCGGTGCACCTCGGCCGCGGCCGTGCGGTAGGCCGCGGTCTCGGCCACCTTCCCGATGGCCGGCTCGTCGGCGACCATGGTGCCGCCCGAGCGGCCGCGGCGGCGTACCAGGACGCCTTCCTCGCACAAGGCGGTGAGAGCGCGCCGTACGGTGATCTCCCCGACGTCGAGTGCGCGGGCGACGTCGGCGGCGGGGGGCAGGCGCTCGCCGGGCTTGAGCAGCCCGAGGTCGACGGCCAGGGCGATGCGGGCGCGCACGGTGTCGAGCGCGGTGAGCCGCCGCAGCCCCTCCAGGGCCTCCGAGTTGAGCGCGGTCAGGGCGTCCATGGTCACCACCGTACGTTGCTTAAAAAGCTCAATATGAGCTATTTTGGGGCACCACCGCACAGACGTGCTGGTCAGAAGGCAGGTGGACGATGCCCAGGCCCCTCCCCGTCGCGCTCGCGCAGAGCGAGCCGCTGCCCGCGGGCGCGCCCGTGTCGCGGTTCGCCGAGCACGTGGAGGACGTCCTGGCGGGCTTCCCCGGCACCCGGATGGTGATATTTCCGGAGCTGCACCTGTTCGGCAGCCGGGTACGCCCGGCCGACCGCGACGCCGAGCTGGCCGCCACGGCGCAGCCGCTCGACGGCCCCCTGGTCAGGCAGCTGGCCGAGCTGGCCGGTGACCTCGGCGTCTGGCTGCTGCCCGGCACGATCTGCGAACGCGGCGACGGCGGCGCGCTGCACAACACCGCGCTGGTGCTCTCCCCCGAGGGCGAGCTGACGGCCTCCTACCGGAAGGTCTTCCCCTGGCGGCCGTACGAGCCGTACCTGCCGGGCGACCGCTTCGTCGTCTGCGACCTGCCGGGCACCGGCCGCATCGGCCTGTCCGTCTGCTACGACGCCTGGTTCCCCGAGGTGGCCAGGCACCTGGCCTGGATGGGCGCCGAGGTGATCGTCAACCCGGTGATGACCACCACCGCCGACCGCGCGCAGGAGCTCGTGCTGGCCCGCGCCAACGCGATCGTCAATCAGGTGTACGTGGTCTCCGTCAACACCGCCGCCCCCACCGGCACGGGACGCAGCCTCGTGGTGGACCCGGAAGGCCGGGTCAGGGCCGAGGCGGGGGAGGCGGCCACCGTGCTGACCGACGTGCTCGACCTCGACGACGTCGCCCGCGTCCGCCGCCACGGCACCGCCGGGCTCAACCGCGTCTGGTCGCAGTTCACCGACGCCGACCGGCCCATCGACCTGCCCCTCTACCAGGGGCGTATCGACCCCGGCCGGTGGAGGCCGGCCGGCGCACCCCCGGAGTGACCATGCCATCCACCCCGCACCCCACGCTCCGGCGTACGCTCGGCCTGCGGTCCGTCGTCCTGTTCGGGCTGGCGTACCTGACGCCGCTCATCGTGCTCGGCATCTTCGGCGTCGTCGCCGAGACCACGGCGGGCGCGGCGCCGTCGGCGTACGCGCTGGCGCTGGTCGCGATGCTGTTCACCGCGCTCAGCTACGGCCGGATGGCCGCCGCCTACCCGGTCGCCGGCTCCGCCTACACCTACGTCCGCCGCACCGTGGACGCCCGCGCCGGGTTCCTGGTCGGCTGGGCCGTGCTGCTCGACTACTTCTTCCTGCCCATGGTCATCTGGCTGATCGGCGGCTCCTATCTGGCGGCGCAGTTCCCCGGCGTGCCGACGCCGGTGTGGATCGTCGCGTTCGTCGTGCTCACCACCGGGCTCAATATGGCCGGCATCAAGGTCGCCGACCGCGCCAACTCGCTGCTCATGGTCTTCCAGATCCTCGTGCTCGGCTTCTTCGTGCTGCTCGCCGCCGGGCACCTCATCGGCGGCAGCGGGCCCGGGGCGCTGTTCGAGCTGACGCCGTTCACCGGCCAGGGCGCGAGCCTGTCCACGGTCGCCGCGGGCGCGGCCATCGCCGCGTACTCCTTCCTCGGCTTCGACGCCGTCACCACGCTCACCGAGGAGACCGTCGAGCCGCGCCGCACGATCCCCCGGGCGATCCTGCTGGTCGCGCTCATCGGCGGCGGCATCTTCGTCGTCGTCTCGTACGTCACCCAGCTCGTCCACCCGGGCGGCGCGTTCGCCGACTCCTCCGCGGCGGCCTCGGAGATCGCCCGGACCATCGGCGGCAGCCTGTTCGGCGCGGTCTTCCTGGCCGGGCTGGTGGTGGCCCAGTTCACCTCCGGCCTGGCCGCCCAGGCCAGCACCACCCGCCTGCTGTACGCCATGGGCCGCGACGCCGTGCTGCCCCGCCGGGTCTTCGGCTACCTGCACCCGCGCCTGCGCACCCCGGTCTTCTCCATCCTGCTCACCGGCCTGGTCGGCCTGATCGCGGTCAGGATGGACGTGGCCACCTCGACGTCGTTCATCAACTTCGGCGCCTTCACCGCGTTCGTGTTCGTCAACGTGGCGGTGATCGCCCACTACGTCCGCGAGCGCCGGGCCGGGCGGCGGCTCGGCGTGCTCGCGTACGCGGTGGCGCCGGCGATCGGCGCGGTCATCGACCTCTACCTGCTCACGCAGCTCGACGGCCACGCCATCACGCTCGGGCTGGTCTGGCTGGCCGCCGGCGCCGTCTATCTCGCCTACCTGACCCGGCTGTTCCGCGTCCCGCCGCCCGAGCTGGACTTCACCGAGCAGCAGGCCGCGCCGGTCAGCTCGGGCTGAACCACCGGCTGAGCGCCGCCTTCAGCCCGTCGGGGTCGTCACCGGCCCACGCCACGTAGCCGTCGGGGCGGATCAGCAGGGCGGGCGCGGGGGAGCCCGGGGCGGTCGCGGCGACCCGGCGTACCTCGGTCCAGGGCTCGGCGACGGCGGCCAGGGCGGTGCCGCCGGTCAGGTCGAGCAGCAGCGGGCGGGCGTCGCGCAGCAGCTCGGCCAGGCGCCTGACCTGGCCGTCGGCGGTGGTCACGTCGAGCGGCGGCGTGAACCGGCCGGTGGGCTCGGCCTGCCGGTCGCCGCCCATGTCATAGCGGACGTCCGAGCCCGCCACCAGGCCGGCCACCAGCCGCAGGTCGCCGGCGCCGGTCAGCAGCTCGGCGAACAGGGCGCGCAGCGCGGTGACGTCGTCGCCGGGCGCCAGCAGCGCGCTCGCCGCCCTGGTGTGCATGATGACGCGCTCGGCGCCGGCCCGCCGCTCGCTCTCGTACGTTGCGAGCAGGCCGTCCCCGGCGCTGCCGCGTACGACGGCGGCGAGCTTCCATGCCAGGTTGGCCGCGTCCTGGAGCGCGAGGTTCAGGGTCGGGCCGTGGCTGACGTGCGCGGCGTCGCCGGCGAGGAAGACCCGGCCGGCGCGGTAGCGCTCGGCGATCCGGTAGCTGCGGCCGGACATGCGGCGCAGCATCGTGGGCGCGCCCTCCGGCGGCGGGCTCTCCTTAGGATGCGCATGTGTATCTAGCGAGGGAGACCGTAGAGCAGACGCGATAAGATACACAAGTGAGTCCTGAGAGCGGTTCGCGGCGGCGGGGGGCCCGGCTGGAGGAGGCCATCCTCGACGCCGCCTGGCACGTGCTGGCCGAGCACGGCTACCACGGCTTCACCTACGAGGCCGTCGCCGCGCGGGCCGGCACCAGCCGTCCCGTCCTCTACCGGCGCTGGCCCCAGCGCGAGGACCTGCTGCTCGCCACCCTCACCACCTACTGGCGGCCGATCGAGATCCCCGACACCGGCAGCCTGCGCGACGACGCCATCGCGTTCCTGCGCAACGCCGACGCCGACAGGAGCGGCATGATCACGCTGATGAGCGTGCAGCTCGGCGGCTACTTCCACGAGACCGGCAGCAGCCTGTCGCGCCTGCGCGACTCGCTCCTGGAGTCCGGCAGGCCCGCCCCGTTCGAGACGATCGTGGGCCGCGCCGTCGCCCGGGGCGAGCTGCCCGACGTGCCGCGGCCGTCCCGCGTCGTCAATCTGCCGCTCGATCTGCTGCGCCACGACCTGTTCATGACGATGCGGCCGGTGCCGTACGAGAAGATCGTCGAGATCGTCGACGTGGTGTGGCTGCCCCTGCTGGGCGGGTGAATTTAATCGTTGGTACGGCGGTCGCCGCGCGGGCTAGGGTGGCTGCGTTCCGTGCCGGGAGGCCGTCGGCCTGCCCGTTCGAACCTGCAGGAGGGGAGCCGCCGGATGACGGCACAGCTCGTCGCACTCAGCTGGGACGCACACGACCCCGCCGCCCTCGCCCGCTTCTGGGCCGGCGTGCTGCGCTGGGAGAGCGCCGACGACCCGCGCGGCGGCGTGGCGTTGTCGCCGCCCGACGACACCGGCTTCCGCATCCGGTTCCAGCCGGCCGAGGCGGAGAAGATCGGCCAGAACCAGATCCACTTCGACCTCACCAGCGCCTCCCCCGACGCCCAGCAGGCCACCGTCGACAGGGCCCTGGCGCTCGGCGGCCGGCACATCGACATCGGCCAGGGCCCCGACGAGGACCACGTGGTGCTCGCCGACCCCGAGGGCAACGAGTTCTGCGTCATCGAGTTCGGCAACAAGTTCCTGGCCGAGTGCGGCTTCATCGGGGCGCTGTCGTGCGACGGCTCCCAGGAGGTCGGCTACTTCTGGAGCGCGGCTTTGGAGTGGCCGCTGGTGTGGGACCAGAACGAGGAGACGGCGATCCGCTCCCCGCACGGCGGCCCCAAGATCACCTGGGGCGGCCCGCCCATCGCCCCCAAGAAGGGCAAGAACCGCCTCCACTTCGACCTCGCCCCACCCGCCGGCGGGGACCAGGGGGCGGAGATCGAGCGCCTGCTCGCCTTGGGCGCGACCCGCATCGACATCGGTCAGGGCGATGTGGAGTGGGCCGTCCTCGCCGACCCGGACGGCAACGAATTCTGCGTCCTGCCCCAGTGAGTTCGGCGGGGGAGTTCAGTCTCTTGTGGCGGCGAGCTGGTCCGGCGGGTGTGTTCTGCGTCCTGCTGTGGTGAGCCGGCCGGGGCGTTGCGTGTTGCGCCGGTGGCCGGCCGGCTGTTGCGCTGCGTGTCGCCGGCTTGGTGAGCCGGGGCGATTCAGCGGGCGGTCATGCCGCCGTCGATCGCGAGCGCGGCGCCCGTGATGAACGCGGCCTCGTCGCTCAGGAGGAACGCCGCCAGCGCTGCCACCTCCTCCGGCTGGGCGATCCGGCCGACCGGGTGCATGGCGGCGGCCGCCCGCAGCGACTCCTCGGGGCTGGGGCCCAGGTTCGATCGGGTCAGAGGCGTGTCGACGCCGCCGGTGACCAGGGCGTTGATGCGGATGCCCGCCGTCGCCGTCTCAAGCGCGGCCGACCGGGTGAGGCCGATCACGCCGTGCTTGGCGGCGCTGTAGGCGGCCATACCGGGCTGACCGCTCGCGCCCGCGACGGAGGCATTGTTCACGATGGCTCCGCCGCTCCCGGACGCGCGCAGTGCCGGGATCTGGTGCTTGAGGCCGTAGAAGACGGTGGTGAGGTTCAGGGCCAGCTCGGCCTGCCAGGCGCCGGCGTCGATGCCGGTGAGCTCGCCCATCGCGGTGGCGGCGCCGACGTTGTTGAACGCGCCGTCGAGCCGGCCGTACCGGCTGACCGCCTGCCTGACCACCTCGGCGCCCTCGCTCTCGACGGTGACGTCGGCACGGACGAACGTCGCCTCGCCGCCCGCGTCACGGATGCCGGCCACCACCTCGTCGCCGGCCTCCTTGCCCCGCGCGGCCAGCACCACCTTGGCGCCTTCCGCCGCCAGCCGCTCGGCCGTGGCACGGCCCATGCCGGAGGTGGCGCCGGTGATGAGGATGACTTTGTCGGTGAAACGTGTGAACACGATGACTCCTGGTGATGAGTGAGAAATCCAAGGGGTTCGGGAAGGTGAGGGGAGCCGGTGGTGAGGAGGTGGGGCCGGTCGCTCACGAGACCCGGCCGGTTGGCGTGGCCGGTTGGCGTGGTCGGTTGGCGTGGCCGGTCGGCGGCGTGGTCAGAAGGTGAGGACCAGGCGGCCGCGTATTCCGCCCTTGGCGAGCAGACGGTGGGCCTCGGGGGCCTCGGCGGCGGGCAGGGTCGCGGCGACGCGCGGGGTCAGGACGCCTGCCTCGGCTAGGTGGAGGATTTCGTGCAGTTTGTCCGGGCGGTTCGTGTACTCGGGGACGAACACGGCGGCGATCCTGATGTCGCGGACGCTCTCGACGTGCTTGAATCCGGGCTCGCCCGGGCTGCGGAAACGCGCGTAGGTGCCGCCGTCGCGTACGGCGTCCAGCAGCACGGGACCTATGAGTGCCGTGTCCGCGACCGCCGACACTCCGTCAGGGAATGCGGCCAGGATGTGGTCGGCGACGTCGGTGCCTCTGGGCACGACCACGTGCGCGCCGAGCGAGCGCACGAGATCCTCGTCGGTGGGCGCGGCGTCGGCCACCACGGTCAGCCCCGCGTGCCTGGCGAGCTGCACGAGGTAGCCGCCGAGCATTCCGGCGGCTCCCGTCACCGCCAGCACCGAGCCCGGGGGGAGCGCCAGCAGGTCGCGCGCCAGGAGCGCGGTGAGGCTGTTCATGGGCAACGTCGAGGCCGCCGCGTGATCGATGCCGGCCGGAGCGCGGACGACCCGGGCGGCCGGCAGGACGACCTGCTCGGCGTAGCCGCCGGCGGCCGTTCCGATCGGGATGACCATCGCCATCACCGCCTCGCCCACGGTCAGGTCGGTGTCCGCGCCGGGGCCGATCTCGTCGATCACGCCGGCGGCGTCCATGCCGGGCACCCACGGGGGCGGTGCCCCCTCGAGGAACGGGGCGCTGACGCCGGCGCGCAGCAGCGTGTCGGAGGGGTTCACGGCGGCGGCGTGTACGCGTACCCGTACCTCGCCGGGGCCGGCGTGCCGTTCCGGTAGGTCGAGGACGCGCAGGACTTCAGGGCCGCCGTACTCGTATAGGCCGATCGCTTGCAAAGTCCCAGCTCCTTGGTGGTTCTTGTCGTATACCTAGTCCGTCACCGACACCCTCGCATCCCTCCTTGTACGGCCACAAGTAGGCACTTTGACCTGCCCTGGTATCACCAGGAGAACCAACTGCCTGTCGAAACCAGGTATCTGACGTATACTGCCTTCCATGTCACCACCCACTGCCGAGGTCGAGCTGGACGAGCAGGCCCGCCGCGCCCTGATCCGCGACGTGCTCGAACGCATCGGCGACAAGTGGTCCGTAGTGGTCATCTGCCAGCTGGGCGACGGCACGCGGCGATTCAACGAGCTGAGCCGGCTGAGCGAGCCCATCACCAAGCGCATGCTCAGCGCCACTCTGCAAGGGCTCGAACGCGACGGCCTGGTCTCGCGGACCGTCCATGCCACCAAGCCGCCGCGGGTCGACTACGCCCTGACCCCGCGCGGGAGCAGCCTCCTGCAGATCGTCCGCGACCTGGCCGGCTGGGCGGAGGAGAACGCGGCCGGCATCGTGGAGGCCAGGGCATCCTTCGCCGCGAAATGAGCTGAACCCGCAACTTCCGCCGCGCCTCACCGGTGGCGGCGGTGGCGTGCGGGGGCTCTGCGTGCGGGGGATATGATCGGCATCGAATGTTCGATGGCGATCGTACACATGGGGGATGGCATGGCACGGACGGTGCGCTTTCACGAGCTCGGCGGGCCCGAGGTGATGCGGCTGGAGGATGAGGAGCCGGGGGAGCCTGGCGTCGGTGAGGTGCGGGTGCGGGTCGAAGCGATCGGCGTCAACCGGGCTGAGGCGTTGTTTCGCAGCGGGCAGTACATCGAGCCGGTCAAGCGGCTGCCGGGCAGGCTCGGTAACGAGGCCGCGGGTGTGATCGAGGCGGTCGGCCCGGGGGTGAGCGAATTCGCGTCCGGGCAGCGGGTCAGCGTGATCCCCAACTTCTCGCAGAACGACTATGGGGTCTATGCCGAGCGGGCCGTCGTGCCCGTGACGTCGCTGGTGCCTCGTCCCGAGCAGGTGGACGCGGTTTCCGGGGCCGCCGTCTGGATGCCGTACCTGACCGCGTACGGCGCGATGGCCGAGGTGGCCCGCATGCGGGCGGGGGACGTGGCGGTGATCAACGCGGCGTCGAGCAGCGTCGGCCTGGCCGCCATCCACACCGCGGACCGGCTGGGCGCGCGGCCGTTCGCCGTCACCCGCACCCGCGCCAAGGCCCGGCAGCTGGCCGAGGAGGGCGCCGCCGAGGTCATCGTCTCCGACGAGGAGGACGTGACCGCGCGCGTACTGGAGCTGACCGGCGGCAAGGGCGCCGAGTACGTCTTCGACGCGGTCGCCGGTCCCGGCGTCGTGGATCTGGCGCGGGCCGTGGCGGCGGGCGGCACCCTGTTCCTGTGGGGTGCGCTGAGCGGGCAGCCGACTCCGTACCCGGGGTTCGAGCTGGGCATGCCGGCGCTCAACCTGCGCACGTACACGATGCTCGAGGTCGCCAAGGATCAGGAACGGCTACGCCGCGCGGCCGCGTTCATCACTTCAGGGCTGCGGGCCGGAGCGTTCCGGCCGGTGGTGGACCGGGTGTTCCCTCTGGAGCGGATCGTGCAGGCACATCAGCACATGGAGTCGAACATCCAGTTCGGCAAGATCGTCGTCACC
>NZ_JBEXLH010000093.1:0-25751 GCF_040609855.1 Nonomuraea sp. NPDC004580
GCCCGGCCCCGAGCCCGTTCGCCGGCGCGCGTCAAGGCCACCGCCAGGTCCTCGTCAGGTGACGTCGTCGCCGCGGCCCGATGCCGGAGCCTGCAGTCGTCGTCGGTGGCCGTGTCCGCCAGTGCCCGGTGCACGGCGATCCGCCGCGCCAGCGGCGCGGCCTGGTAGGCGGCGGTGCGGATCAAAGGATGGCGGAAGGCGATGGCAGCGGCACTCACCTCGACCAGTCCGGCCTTCTCGGCCTCCTCCAGGTCCTCCGGTCCGACTCCGAGCGCGTTCGCGGCGCTCAGCAGCATCGGCAGGTCGCCTCGGCCCTCGGCGGCGATCATCAGCATCATGAGACGGGTCTTGTCGGGCAGCAGGGCGATGCGTGAGCGGAAGGACGCGAGCACCCGGTCGGCGATCGGGATCGGGCCGGCCGCCGCGTGGTAGCGCCTCCGTTCGGAGGAGAACTCGATCAGCGCCAGCGGGTTCCCCTCGGATTCGGCGATCACCTGCTCCCGTGCCGCCGGGGTCAGGCCCCGGTGGGCCAGGACCCGTTCCGCGTCCTCCTGCGACAGCCGCGACGGACGGATCTCGGGCAGGCCGGCGGCGGCGAACCCCTCCTCCCGCGCGGCGAACAGCAGCGCCACCTTCTCCTCCGTCAGACGGCGGGCGGCGAACAGCAGTGCTTCGGCGGTGGCGGGGTCGAGCCAGTGCGCGTCGTCCACCAGGCAGAGCAGCGGCTCGTCGTCGGCCAGATGGGCCAGCAGGGTCATCACGGCCAGCCCGGACAGGAACCTGTCCCGCGCGCCCGAGCCGCCCGAGCCGCCCGAGCCGCCCGAGCCGAGCACCGCCCGCAAGGCGGCCGCCTGTGCCGGGGGCAGGGCGTCGAGGTGTTCCTGGACCGGCCAGAGCAGTTGGACGAGCCCGGCGAAGGCGAGATCCGCCTCCGGCTCGATGCCGGTGACCCGCAGGACGCGCACTCCGATGCCGGTGCAGTGCTCGGCGGCCCAGTCGAGCAACGCCGATTTGCCGATGCCGGGCTCGCCGCGCAGGACGAGGCCGCCGCTGCGGCCGGTACGCGCGGCGTTCACGAGGTCTTGGATCGCGGCCTGCTCGCCCGCCCTGCCGTACAGCAACCGACCAAGCCTTTCGTGCGGGGATACGGATGGCCGTGCCTTCCGGGATACGTACGCGATCCCAGTAGTCCGGTACCGAAACCTTACCGATTCGGCCCGTAAAGGCCCGTTCATACCCTCGTGGCAACGAAGACGATCTCGTGACGAGGAGGATGATCGTGAACGAGCTTCTCACGCCGGTGACCATCGGCGAGCTGGATCTTCCCAACCGCCTGGTCATGGCGCCCATGACGCGGAACAGGGCGCGGGGCGGGCTCGTCGGCGAACTGACCGCCGAGTACTACGCCCAGCGCGCCGCCGCCGGCCTGATCATCACCGAGGGCACCCAGCCATGCGTGATCGGCCAGGGCTACATCGACACCCCAGGACTGCACACGCCGGAGCAGGTGGCGGCCTGGCGGCTGGTCACGGACGCGGTGCACCGGCGAGGCGGGCGTATCGCGGTCCAGATCATGCACTCCGGGCGGATCGGCCATCCCTGTCTGTACCCCGGAGGCGAGCTTCCCCTCGCTCCGTCGGCGATCTGCTCCGGAGAGCGGCTCTACACCCCCGAAGGGCTGCTGGACCATCCGACGCCGCGGGAGATGACGCTGGCCGACATCGACCGGGCCATTGAGGATTTCGCCACCGCGGCCCGGCTGGCGATGGAGGCCGGCTTCGACGCGGTCGAACTGCACGGCGCCAGCGGCTATCTGATCCACCAGTTCCTGTCGGACAACACCAACCGGCGCACCGACGCCTACGGCGGTTCGGTGGCAGGACGGCTCAGGTTCGCCGTGGAGGTCGTGCAGGCCGTCACCGACGTGATCGGGCCTGGCCGCACCGGCATCCGGATCTCTCCGGGCATCTCCTACAACGGCATGAAGGAGGGCGACACGGAGATCCTCTACACGGAGCTGGCCCGCGCGCTGGCACCGTACGACCTGGCGTTCGTGCACGTCTCGGAGAACGACACACGCGACGTGACCAAGCTCATCCGCGCCGAGTGGGAGGGCCCGCTCGTCCTCAACCCGCACCCGTGGAGCGGCGAGAAGCCGGCGAACCCCGAGGACGGGATCGAGGCCCTGCGCTCCGGCCTGGCCGACGCGATCTCCTTCGGCCGGCTGTGGCTGGCCAACCCCGACCTGCCCACCAGGATCGCGGCGGGCGGACCGTACACCGAAGCCGACCCGAGGACCTTCTACGGCGGCGACCACCGCGGCTACACCGACTACCCGGTGCTGTCCGCGAGCGGGGAGGACTGATGAGCCGTTCGTCCCCCGCCTCCTTCACCCACGGCGGAGCGCCCGAACAGCTCGGAACTCCGGACCGCGGGGTTCCGGCGGCCTGGCTGGCGCTGCTGGCGGGACCGCTCTCGTTCGGGATCGCCGGGCCCAGCCTCATCCTGCCGGACGCCGCCCGCGACCTCGGACTGACTCTGGGCGCCGTGACCTGGATCGTCACCGCCTTCGGCTGGGCCATCGCGATCGGCACCCCCTTGATGGCGGGCTTGCAGAGCCACCAGGGCGTACGCCGGGCCCTGCTCACCTGTGCCGCGCTGGTCGCCCTTGGCGCGGTGCTCGTGGTGAGCCTGCCCTCACTGCCGTCGCTCGTGCTCGGCAGCGCGGCTCAAGGGCTCGGCACTGCCGGGTTCACCACGATCGCCATGAGCCTCACCCGCTCGGCACGCTCCATGGGACTCGTCACGGCCTCGCTGGCGACGGTCGGTTCCGCCGCGCCGCTGATCGCCGACCTGGCCGGGGAGCTGCTGTCCTGGCAGGCGGGCCTGGCCCTGCCCGCGCTGAGCCTGCTCGCCGTTCCCGGCGTGCTGCGCCACCGACCCGCCGGGCCGGCGCCGGACGCGCCCTTCGACCCGGTGGGCGCGGTGCTGCTGACGGCGTTGGTCACCGCGCTGGTGTTCGTGCCTCACTCATGGCCGGTCGCGGGGACGGCCGCCGTGGCCGCCGGTGGGCTGCTGGCGCTGCACCTACGGTCCAGGCGCGACGGATTCGTGCCCGCCTCGATCGTCCGCGCTCCGGTGTTCCTCCTGGTGTCCGGCCTGGCGTTCCTGCTGGCCGCGACCAACTTCGGCATGATCTATCTGCTGCCCGCCCTGCTCGCCGGACAGGCGGACTGGACCAGCGGTCAGGTGGGAGCCGCCATCCTGTGGCCGCTGATGTTCGGCGGGTTGGCCTCCTACGGGGTGATCGCCGCCACCGCGAAAGCGCCGGTGAAGGCCGTTGCCTGGCTCTTCCCCGGGCTGGCGGTGGCAGGCGTGGGGCTGGCGTGCCTCAGCCTCTCGCCGGCCGCCCTCCTCATCGCCCAGGCGCTTACCTCCCTCGCCGCCGCCTCGGGACAAGGGGCGTTCGCGGCACGCGCCGCCGCCGCGGTGCCCGACGGCGCCAGATCGACGGCGATGGGCCAGTTCAACCTCTGCTACCTGCTCGGCGCCGCATTCGGCCCCGCCATCGCCGCCGCGCTCGTGGGCTGACCCCGACGGTCCGGCCCTCGGAGTCGGCGGAACGAGAACGTCGGCCAAGCCTGTTCGGCCAGCTCACCGGTACGCCGGCAACGGGACCACCTTCACCGACGACGAGGGCCACCGATCCCATCTGGGGCAACGCCGGCTTGAGTGCGTCGAGGCAGGCAGCGCCCCGGCTGCTTTTCCACAGCCGGGGCGCTTCTTGCGGGGTGGGCAATCGGCGACCCGCCGTCCCGTCCCCGCCGAGCCGGTCGAACCTCAGCCCGAACCCGAGCCCACTGATTCGCGTCCGGTTCCGCCCAAGGGACGTTGCCGGGGTTGAACGGGGCTAGACGCAATGCCGTGTAGTTAAGAGCATGAGCTGTGGGCCAAGGGCCTGTGGTGAGGATGTTCATGCTGATGGTGGCTTTGTCCGTCGCCCGGTCGTTCGGCCTCGACCCGGTCACCCGGGCGCCGTGCCACCTCCGCGAGATCCTTGATCACGCCATCGATGACGGATCTCACTGGTTGGCCGAGGTCGGCGACTGGGTCGGCGTCATCCCCGCCCACGGCGACGGCGAGTCCCTGCGCACCCGCACGTACGGTGCCCGGCAGGCAATCGGCCTCACCATGGACATCAACCACAAGGCGAGCGTCGACTACGCCCGCGATGGCCGCCTGATCACGTCCTTCGACCCGCTCGCGCTGGACTGGCGCCGGTTCGGGGACGACCCGTACGCGCTCGACCACCTGATGGACGGGCTGCGCTTCACGATCACCGACGACGACGTCAGAGGCGACGACCGCGTGGAGGACCCGGAGAGCATCACCTCGGCCCTGACCCTGATCGGCCGCTTCACGGGCACCGACATCGCCGCCGACTGGATCCTCGCGCGCCACTCCCGCATGAGGCCGGATTGTCGGGCCTGAGTGGCACAGTGGGTCCGACCGGACGAGACGAGGAGAGAGCATGGGCATCGGCGTCAGCCAGGTCTCGCTGTACGTACGCGACCAGCAGAAGGCGGTCGACTTCTGGAGCCGGAAGGTGGGCTTCACGGTCACCAGGGACATGGCCTATGGCGAGAACCGCTGGATCGAGGTCCAGCCCCCAAGCGGTGGCACCCGCCTGGCCCTCCTGAAGGCCGACCCGCAGTGGCCGGAGACACCTGCCGGCCCCGGTTACGTGCTGTTCGAGGCCGACGACATCGAGGCGGAGTACGAGCGGCTCAACGCGGCCGGGGTCCCCTTCACCCGTCCGCCCAAGCAGGAGCACTGGGGCTGGTCGGCCACTTTCGTCGACGACGAGGGCCACGAGTTCCACCTCGGCCAGCGCCGGTCCGGGTGAGCCGAGGCAGGGAGCGCCCCGGCTGCTTCCCCACAGCCGGGGCGCTCCTTGCGGGGTGGGCAATCGATCCCTCTTGCCGTATACCCAGCTTGCCCTAATTCTATGCTTATGTCCGTTTTGTCCTGAGGGGTGCTGACTGCTCGCGCGAATCTCGGGCAGGTGCTCAAACATGAGTCAACAGGACGAAGCCGCCCCCCTGCCCCCGGCTGTCGGCCAGGTGAACGGGGAGAGTGACATCATCGCCCAGCGGGCCGGTGTGGAGGTCAGGGAGACCCGCCGCCCCATCCCGGCCGAGCCCGTCGAACCTCCGCCCGATCCCGAGCAGAAGGTCGAAGAGGAGCGGCGGGAGGCGGCGGCTGACGACGCCGAGGAGCCTCGGGCCGACGCAGAGCCCACTGACTAGTCGTCTGCACCGGCCTTCAGGCCGTGAGCGCAGGAAGGGCTGTGTGGTCAGGTAGGGTCGTCGCCCTGATCGGCGGAGAGGGGCGGCGTATGCGGGTGGCGATGGCCAGTGTCGGGAAGCGGGTCGGCCGCATCAACGAGGACTTCGTCGGGGTGCTGCCGGAGGCGGCGGTGCTGGTGGATGGGGCCGGCATTCCCGGTGGTGAGGTGACGTGCCGGCATGGTGTGGCCTGGTACGCCAGCCACCTGGGCGGCACCCTGCTCGGCCTGCTGCCGCACCACCGCGACCTGGCCGACCTGCTCGCCGAGGCTATCACGCACGTCACCGACGATCACCGCGACACCTGCGCCGTCACCGACCCCATCAGCCCGTCGGCGGCGGTGGCCGTGCTGCGGCTGTCCGGCGACCGCGCCGATTACCTGGTGCTGGGCGACGCCACCATTGTGATCGACCGTTCGGAGGAGGGCGCGCCGGTCGTCGTCACCGATCGCCGGGAGGTGGTGATCAGCGGCAGGTACGAGGCCGCGCTGAAAGCCGCGGACCCGGGCTCGGACGACTACCGTCGCATCCTGGGCGAGCTGCGTTCGCACCGGAACCGGCCGGGCGGCTTCTGGGTGGCCAAGGACGACCCGTACGCGGCCCGTGAAGCGATCATCGGCACCGTCCCCGGCCCGGCCTCCGCCGCCGCCCTGCTCAGCAACGGCGCCTCCCGCATCGTGGACCGGTTCGGGCTGGCGGACTGGCCCGAGCTCATGGCCGAGCTGGCGCGGAAAGGCCCCGCCGACGTCATCCGCCGCGTCCGGGAGGCGGAGGAACGTGAAGCGGTCCCACCGGACGACGCCACCATCGCCCACTGCACCTCCCTCGCCCGGCCCGCCTGACCTCTGCCCACCTCCCGCTGCGCCCGTGGTCTCATGCGCGCCCCTCAGATGTTCACCTCCGCTGCGCCCGTGTCTCATGCGCGCCCTCAGGAGTAGTGCTGGAGGGTGCGGGTCGCGAGCTCGCGGAGCCGGGCACGGGCGGTGGCAGGGCCGGTCACGGTGATGGACTCCGCGAACTGCAGGAGCTGGCGCACACCCTCGACATCCTGGTACGTCACCGTGATGGCGACCTCATCGGCATCCTCCGGAGGGTGCACGGTCAGGCGGGACCCGAGGATGCGCCGGGCGCGTTCGAGCTGGCAGGCCTGGAGCACCGCGTGCACCTGGACGGTGTCGGCGGTCTCCCAGCGGGCGGTGAGCTCAGCAGCCAGCCCGGCGAGGGTCGCCTGGTGACGACGGCGCTGAGCGGCAGGAGCGGCGGCGTCGACCGGCCGGCCGCGACCTTCTCGCGGGCGCGGCGGCTGTCGGCGGCGGCGCCCAGCTGGCGGCGCTGCTCGTCGTCGAGCCCGTGGAGGGCGAGATGGTCGCGTTCCGCAGGGGTGAGCCGCGAGGTGTCGAGCGCGCCGCCGGGCAGCAGTGTCACGCCACCCCAGCGGCCCCGCTCGACGAGGACGGGAAAGCCCGCCTCCTGCAACCAGCGCAGGTCCCGCAGCACCGTACGCACTGAGACCCCGACCTGGTCCGCGAGGTCACCGGTGGTGATCGTCTCCCGGGTCTGGAGCGCCAGGAGGAGGGAGAAGAACCGATCCGGTGTCATGAGGCCAGGATTCCATGAAACACGACGGAATCTGTCAGGTATGGCAGGCAGGCTCCCCGGTGTCAGGAATCCGCGATCCGAAGGAGTTCACTCATGGCACTGCCTAACACGTTCATCTTCTACGTCTCCGACGCGCCCGCGTCCGCGCGCTTCTATGCGGAGTTGTTCGAGATGAAGCCGAGTTTCGAGACCCCGGCCTTCATCGCGTTCGACCTCGCGGGCGGGGTGCAGTTCGCCGTGTGGAACAGGGGGGCGGAGCGTGCCGCCGCGTCGCGCACCAGCGAGCTGTGCCTGGCACTGGACGGTGGCCGCGAGCAGATCGACCGCCTGTTCCAGGAGTGGCAGGACAAGGGCGTCAACGTCGTCGAGGAGCCGCACGACGAGGTGTTCGGGCTTACCTTCGCCGTGGCCGACCCCGACGGCAACCTGATCCGCGTGGCCCCCGTGGACTGAGCCGCCCCTAGGCCAGCAGGCCCTCGATCAGGTCGGCGGCCCGCCGGGTGCCTCCCTCGGAGCGCGCTTCGGCCTTGAGCCGGCGCAGGCGGCGGGCCACGTCCGAGTCGGCGACGAGGTCCAGGAGCGCGGTGCGCAGGGCTTCGGGGGTGGCGGCGCCGGTGTCGAGGCGGTGGGCGACGCCCAGCTCCACCAGGCGGTCGGCGTTCATGAACTGTTCGGCGCCTTGCGGCACCGCGATCATCGGCACGCCGGCCGCCAGGCCCTCGCTGCTTCCGCCCATCCCGGCGTGCGTGACGAAGGCGTCCGCCTCGGCGAGGATCGCCCGCTGCGGCACCCAGGAGTGCACCTCGATGTTCGAGGGGATGGGGCCCAGCTCGCTCACCTCGGTGTGGTGGCCGATCTGCAGGACCACGTGCCAGCCGGGCAGGTCGCCGAAGGCGGCCAGGCAGGAGCGGTAGAACTCGGGGCGGTGGTTGTAGGCGGTGCCGAGGGAGATGAGCAGGACCCGTTCGGCATCGACCGGACGGGTCCAGGGGTCCTCGGCGGGGCCGTAGCAGGGGCCGACGAACGTCACCCGGTCGCCGTCCACCCGCTCGGCGTTCGGCTGCATGGCCCGCGGGATCAGGGCCAGCACGCGGTCGGGGAGGCCCGAGAAGGCGTCCACGTCGGTGGTGGTCGCCCCGCACTCGGCCAGCCACCGCCCGAACCGCTCCTGGTAGGCGTCGGCGCCCGGCAGCCGCCTCAGGTGCGCGGCGACGTCCTCCTCGTAGCCCTGCCAGGCCACGAAGGTCGGCGAGAGCTGCAGCAGGGGACGGCCCTGCGCCTCGGCGAGCGCGCGGGCGGCGTACGCGCCGATGTCGTACAGGTAGAGGTCGGCCGGATCCTGGGCGTACGCCGCGCGCAGCTGCGGGAGCGACTGGACGGCGTCGTCGAGGAAGAGGCTCGCGGCGGCGATGGGGTCGTCGGGCCAGGAGTTCCCGGCGAACGGCAGCACCGACGTGCACGGCACCAGCTCCGCCCCCACCCCCTTGACCAGGTCGGCGCGGGCCGGGTCGGTGGCGTACGTCACCCGGTGCCCCCGGGACACCAGCTCGCGGACGACCTCCAAGCCGGGCAGGATGTGGCTGACGATCGGGACGTTCACCATCGCGATGTGCGTCATGACGCGCTCCCGGAGGGCGCGGCGGCCTCGAGGTCGGCGACCGTGCCGGACATGATCGTGCGGACGTGCCGGGTGATGTGCTCGGCCGGCCAGTCCCACCACGCGACAGCCAGCAGCCGGGCGACGTCGTCGGCGTCGTAGCGGGTGCGGATGAGCCGCGCCGGGTTGCCGCCGACGATGCCGTAGTCGGGGACGTCGGAGGTGACCACGGAGCCGGCGCCGATGATCGCGCCGTGCCCGATCCGCACGCCCGGCAGCACCGTCGCCCCATGCCCGAACCACACGTCGTTCCCCACCACCGTGTCACCCCTGCCGGGCAGGCCGGTGAGCAGGTCGAAGTGGTCGGCCCACGATCCGCCGAGGGTGGGGAAGGGGAAGGTGGAGGGGCCGTCCATGCGGTGGTTGGCGCCGTTCATGATGAACCGCGTCCCCGTGCCCAGCGCGCAGAACCTCCCGATGATCAGCTTTTCCGGCCCGTAGTGGTAGAGCACGTTGCGGGTCTCGAACGCGGTCGGGTCGTCCGGATCGTCATAGTACGAGTAGGCCCCCACCTCGATCAGCGGCGACGTGACCAGCGGCCTGAGCTGCACCACCCGCGGCTGCCCCGGCATGGGGTGCAGCACGTCGGGATCGGCAGGCACCAGGGAATTCATAGTCGTTTCCTCACAAACAGGGCTCTTAATGCGACAGTTGCTACATTAAGATGCTGTCATGGCCCCGCCGGATCAGCAACCCGACACCCCTCGCCGCCGCCCGGGTGGCCGCACGAGCCGCATCCGTACGCAGGTCATCGAGGCCGTACGCGCCGAGCTGGCCGAACGCGGCTACGACGAGCTGACCATCGACGGCGTCGCGGCCCGCGCCGGCGTCCACCGCGCCACCGTCTACCGGCGCTGGCGCGACGTCGGCGGCCTGCTCGCCGACGTCTTCGCGGCCGCGGGCGACGACGACTGGCAGCCGCCCGACACCGGCTCGCTGGAGGGCGACCTGACCGCGCTCAACCAGGAGAGCCAGGAGTCGATGACCGCGCAGCCGCCGCTCGTCATGGCCCTGTTCGCCGCCTCGTTCCGGTCGGAGGAGGCGGCGCGCGGGGTGCGGCGGCTCTGGGAGGACCGCTACACCCGCTGCGAGGCCATCGTCCGCCGGGCCGTCGAGCGCGGTGAGCTGCCGGAGGCCACGGACGCGCGCCGGCTGCTGGTCGCGGCGACCGCGCCGGTCTACCACCACCTGGTGCTCCTGCGTACGCCGCCCGACCCCGCCCTGCCCGCCGACGCCGCCAGGACCGCGGTGCTGGCCGCCCGCGCCGGCGCCTTCGTCACGAGGTGATGGGCACGGCGGCGTACGCCGGGATCGTGCCGAGATAGGAACCGCCGGCGACCGGCAGGGCGTACCAGAGGTAGTAGGGCGGCAGCGCGCGCACGGTGAAGCGCTGCGGGCAGCCGTCAGGGTTGGTGCATCGCAAGGGCGTCTGCCCCGACGCGCAGGCGGCGAGGGTGTCGAGCGCGACCGGGTACAGGCGCGGGTTGGCGTTGGTCAGGAACCCCGCCACGTCGATGTCAGGCCGGTCCGGCTCCCTGATGCTGCACCGGGTGCACTGCAGGAGCGGCACGGTCCAGAACGCGTCCGCGAACACCTCGTCCTTCGCCAGTGGCAGCCGGGTCGGGCGCAGCTCGCGCAGGGCCGCCGTGCTCTCCGGGGCCATGAGGTCGGGGTGACTGTTCGCGAAATATCGGGCGAGCCGCTTGTGCGCCGTCGTGTCGAGCGTCGCCACGTACTTGCCGGGCGCCGGCCTGGCGCTCCCGCTCCCCGGATCGTAGGCCACCAGCGTGCCGGGCCGGCCGAAGTACGGCGGGCAGACCAGCTCGCCTTGGGTGAACCACGACTGAAGGTAGTGCGGCGTGTCGACGATCCACGTCTCGCGGGCGTCCTTGACGACATCGCTGATGACGGCGAGCACGTTCCAGCGGATCAACGCCGGCAGCACGGCCTCTGGATGCGCGAGCTGCCCGGCGTCGAACATCTTCACCCGCTGCCCGCGACCGCCGTGGTGATCACCCTTCTCCAGCGCGGCCCGCAACGCCTGCGCGGCCTTGTCGTCGAGGCCCCGATAGCTGATGAAGACGTCGGCGGGCTCCGCGCGCGCACCCGCCGTCATGCCGGCCGCGCCGCGCATCCGCTGCAGCAACGACGGCCGCCCGCGCCCGGCCAGCTCCCGCACCTGGACCGCCACCCACGCGGCGATCTCCTCGGCACTGCGGCGGCCCGGGTAGAGGGCGGCCCCGCCCGGCCGGGCCGGTGCGACGTTCAGCGGCAGGTACGACCGCGACACCGCGAGCACCTTGTCCTGCCGCCACGGATACGCCATCGCGGTGTAGCGGTGCGCCGCCGAGTCGGGGGTGAGGTCGAGCACCACGGCGTCGGCGGCGACCATCGACGTGGCCACCGCGAACGGCTGCGTGCTCGTCACCTCCCGCACGTCCACGCCGTGCAGCCGCCCCCGGATCAGCTCGGCCATGGCGGCGCCCTCGTCGTCAAGGGTAGGGAACACGTCGACCCGCATCGCACCCGCCTCCGTTCCGGTCACGTGGCGACGGTCTCTTGAGCACATGGTCGCCGATATGACGCCGTTTCGCACGAGAATGCGGCGCATTATGTCCGGCAAATGTCCGGCCGGTGGCCTGTCCCGTCCTATCTACGAATGTCATGCTCGGGTCAGCGAAAAGTCAGAAAGGAAAAACGCCGTATGCGACTAATCCGCAGATTGGTGACCACCGCCGTGGCGAGCACCGCCGTCGTGGCCACGCTGGCCGTGCCCGCCCAGGCCGCCGGCGGGACGAAATACTGCCCCTCGACCAGCGGCGGCGAGCCGTGGTGCACCCTGTACCTCTACCCCACCCGCTTTCCCGGCGGCACCATTTCCGTCGACGTCGACGTGAGCGGGACGACGCCCGTTCTCTCCCGCTGGAATCTCTACATCGACGGCGGAAAAGTCTGCTCGGCGGAATTCACGCACAAGGACCCGCCCCGGTCGTGGGTGTGCAATAACGTACGGGCCGGGGTGCCGACCCTTGAGGCGGGACGGGCGATCGGCGCATGGGCGCGTATCGGGCTTCGCTGGTGAAAGGTCTGATGACGATGCGAACGCCGACGAAACTGCTGGCGCTCACGAGTGCCGCTTTCCTGCTCAGCGCGGCGCCGCTCACGGCGGCCCACGCCTCGGCGCCCGCGGTGGCCGCCGCCGACTGCACGATCACCCCGTACCCCGACTGGAGACCGCCCGAGGTGCACGTCTGGTGCCGTACGACCGGCCCCTACAAGGCGATCGCCCTCTGCACGAGCAAGTGGTACAAGGACAAATGGTTCGAATCGCCCTGGACCAGCGCGGGCTCGACCGCGCAGGTCGCCTGCCCCCTCACCGACACGCTGACCGGCTGGGGGAAGCAGGGCGGCGGCAGCGCCTGAGTCCGCCCACGGCGCCCGCTCCGGCAACGAGGCGGGCGCCGTGCACCGCCGTCCGGCGCGCGTATTCCCGCCATATCCCGCAGGTATACCGAGGCCCTTTACCGTGCTGCGTCAGGCCGGGTAATCGTCCGGCCGGAAAGCGTCATGCACGGTGAAGGAGAATCAGTGCGACCTCTCACGCGACTGCGCGTTGCCACGATGGGCGCGGGTCTCACCGCCACGCTCGGAGCCGGTCTGCTGGTGGCGCCCGCCGCGCAGGCTCTGCCGCCCGACCAGGCCATGGTCTACGTCAAGCGGGTCAAGCCGATCCAGACGGTGACCGCCAGGGTCAGGATCAAGGACCACAAGGGCCGGAACTACCCGATCAAGGTGTCCGTCACCTTCCGCTACATCAACTCGAAGACCGCGCAGATGCGGACCATCGTGCTGCGCGAGAACGGCTTCCCCAAGGGCACCTGCATCTACCCGGACCTCGCCCTGACGACGTCGAGCTGGAAGGCGCTGCGCAACAAGCACGGCATCCTCTGCGACGGCGGGCACAAGGCGTACACCGTCATGAGGACCCTCAAGGTGCGCCAGGCCCGTAACCTCGGGCAGCTCTGGATCCGCACCCCCAACCCGGCCCACCCCGGCTGCTGCGGCGCACGGCAGTACACGATCCAGTACAACATCGCGGCCAAGTGATACCGGACATCCGTCCAGAACCGCCTTGCACGACAAAGGAGAACAGGTGCGACCTCTCACGCGACTCCGCGTTTCCACGACCGGAGTGGCTCTCGTCGCCGGCCTCGGTGGCGGTCTGCTGGTGTCACCCGCCGCGCACGCCGCCCCCGACCAGAAGATCAGCTACGTCAAGCGCATCAAGGCGATCCAGTCCGTGGTCACCACGGTCAGCATCAAGGATCACAGGGGCCGGAACTACCCGATCAAGGTGACCGCGACCTGGGCCTACAAGTCGTCCACGTCCGCGCAGCTGCGCAGCATCGTGATCCGCGAGGCCGGCTTCCCGAAGGGCGCCTGCATCTTCCCCGACCTCTTCGTGACGACCGCGAACTGGGAGGCTCAGCGAGGGCGGTACGGCAAGATCTGCGACGGCGGCAAGAAGGCGTACTCGGTGATGAGAACCCTCAAGGTACGCAGGGGAAGCTTCGGCCAGCTGTGGATCCGCACGCCCAACCCGCCCCACCCCGGCTGCTGCGGCGCACGGCAGTACACCATCCAGTACAACCTCGCCAAGTGAGCGCCCCGGCCCGATAAGGGTTGGAGGACGGCGGCCTGGAGTCGCTAGCGTGCCCTCGTGACGCGAGCGCATGAACGGTACGTGGACTCCGGGCCGGTACGGATATGGACGGAGCGCATCGGGAAACCTGACGATCCCGCGGTCGTGATGGTCATGGGGTCCGCCGCGCAGGGCGTCAGCTGCCCCGATGCGCTCGTCCACCGGCTGGTCGAGCGGGGCGCGCAGGTCATCAGGTACGACCATCGCGACACCGGCAGGTCCGGCCTCGTCGACTTCGACGCGCACCCGTACACGATCGGCGACATGGCACGCGACTGCCTGGCCGTGCTGGACGGCCACGGGCTCGACGCGGCGCACGTGGCCGGCACGTCCCTGGGCGGCATGATCGCGCAGTGGCTCGGCGTGCACGCGCCGGACCGGGTCAGGTCGCTCACCATCATGTCCAGCTCGCCGATGGGGCACGACCCGGCGCCGGTGTGGGAGCGGGCGCAGGCGGGCGAGCCGGCCGACCCGGACGATCTGCCGCCGCCGTCCCCGGAGTTCCTCGCGCACATGGCGGCCGGGCTGCCGCCGGGCGTGGAGTCGGACGTGGCGCTGTTCCGGATGTTCAACGGGCCGGTCAGGCCGTTCGACGAGCAGGCCGCCCGGGCGATGCTGGAGCTGGCGCTGTCGCGGGCCACCGATCCCGGCGCGGCGGCCAACCACAGCCGGGCCGTCTGGCGGGACGACCCCACCCTGAAGGCCCCCTTGTCGTCGATCACCGCGCCGACCTCCATCGTGCACGGCGACCGGGACCCGCTCTACCCGCTCGCGCACGCCGAGGCGCTGGCGGCGGCCATCCCCGGCGCGGTCCTGCACGTCGTGCCCGGCATGGGCCACGTCATGACGTCACCCGGCCTGCCCGAGGAGGTCGCCGACCTCGTCCGCCTGTGACCGTTCGAAGACGAGCTGGGTGCGGCGGACGGCGCGCACGCCGTACACCTGCGCGATCAGGCCGGGGGTGAGCACCTCGCCGGGCGGGCCGCCGGCGACGATGCGGCCGGCGTTCATCACGTACAGGCGGTCGCAGAAGGCGGCGGCCTGGTTGAGGTCGTGCAGCACGGCCAGGGTGGCGAGGCCCAGCTCGCGTACCAGGTGCAGGAGGTCGAGCTGGTGACGGATGTCGAGGTGGGCGGTGGGCTCGTCCAGCAGGAGCAGCCGGGTGTCCTGCGCGAGCGCGCGGGCCAGCAGCACGCGCTGCTTCTCGCCGCCTGACAGCGTCGTGAAGATCCGCCCGGAAGCCTCGGCCAGGCCGACGCGGCCGAGCGCGCGCCCGCACAGCTCCTCGTCCACAGAGGCATCGGCACGGTACGGCGTGCGCCCCATCCGGACGATCTCCGCCACCGTGAAGTCCAGGTCGGCCGGCGTCTCCTGCGCGACGACGGCGGTCCTGCGCGCGGCCTCACGGGCGGGCAGCCGGTGCACGTCGTCGCCGTCCACCGCGATCAGCCCCGCCGAGGGCCGCAGCGCCCGGTAGATCGAGCGCAGCAGCGTGGACTTGCCGCACCCGTTCGGCCCGACCAGCGCCACGAACTCGCCGTCGCCCACCTCCAGCGCGGCGTCATGCACGATCGGCGTGCCTTCGACCGCGACGGACACCCCGTTCAGCGCCAGCCTCACGTGACGCTCACCTCCCGGTCCGCGGACCTGCGGCGCAGCAGCCACAGGAAGAACGGCACCCCGAACAGCGCCGTCACGATGCTGAGCGCCAGCTCCTGCGGCGCGTTGACGGTCCGCGCCGCCACGTCCACGAGCTGCAGGAACACCGCGCCGAGCAGCGCCGTCACGGGCAGCACCCGGCGGGGGGGGGGGGGGGGGGGGGGCCGGGGGGGGGGGGGGGGGGGGGGGGCGCCGAACGCGCGCGCGCCGCGGGGGGGGGGCGCCACCCCCCCCACCCCCCCCACCACCCACCCGCCCCCCCCCACCACCCCCGCCACCCCCGGGGGGGGGCGGCCCCCGACCAGCAGCCGGGCGGCGTGCGGCACGATCAGGCCGACGAACGCGATCGCGCCGCTGGTCGCGACCAGCACCCCGACCAGCAGCGAGGTCAGCAGGAACAACGTCAAGCGGAACCGGCCGACGTTCACGCCGAGCGAGACGGCCGTCTCCTCGCCGGCGGCGAGCGCGTTCAGCGGACGGTGCTGCATCAGCAGGTACGTCACCCCCGCCGCCAGCACCACGGCCGGCACCGGCAGCAGGTGCCAGCGGGCCCCGCCCAGGCTGCCCATCAGCCAGAACAGCACCTGCTGCGCCGCCCGCCCGCTCTGCGCGAGCTGCAGCACGAAGGAGTAGGCCGACTGGAACAGGTACGCCAGCGCCACCCCGGCCAGCACCAGCCGCGACGGCGTGAGCCGCCCGGCCCGCTGCGCCAGCAGGTAGACCAGGCCCAGCGCGAGCAGCGAGCCGGCGAACGCGGCGGCCGACATCGACAGCCCGCCGAGCGCCGAGGCGCCCACGATGGCCACGAGCACCGCGCCGAACGACGCGCCCGACGAGATGCCGAGCAGGAACGGGTCGGCCAGCGGGTTGCGGACCAGCGCCTGGAGCACCGCGCCGACCACCGCCAGCCCGGCCCCGACGAGCAGCGCCAGCAGCGCGCGCGGCAGCCGGAACTCCCACACGATCTGCTCCTGCACCGGCGTCCACGTGCGCGGCACCAGCCCGGGGGCGAGCTTGTCGGCCACGATGCCCCACGCCTGGCCGAGCGCCACCGGCACCGCGCCGATGCTCACCGCCAGCCAGGTCGCGGCGACGACGGCGACCGCGAGCACGGCCACGAGCACGGCGAAGCGGCTGCTGTTCACTGGTCGAACGCGTCCGGGTGCAGGAACCTGGCGATGTCGGCGACGGCCAGGAGGTTGCGGTAGCCGGGGTGCTGCGCGGCGACCGGCAGCGCGAGATAACGCTTGTCCCTGGCGGCCGGGCTGTTCCTGGCGATCGCGAACGCCTCTTCCGCCTTGGCCGGCGAGGTCGGCATGTCCGCGCCGCGCAGCGTGGCGTAGTCGCTGACCAGCAGCGCCTCCGGCTGGGCCGCGCTGATCCGCTCGGCGCTGACCTCGGTGTAGTCGGCCTTGACGCCGGCCAGCACGTTCTCGCCGCCCGCCAGGGTGATCATCTGGTTCGTGACGCCCGCGCCGCCGTACGCGTTGACCGGGCCCTTGCCGCCGTCCGTGGCGAGCACCTTGACCGGCGTACGGCCCTCGACCCGCTGCTTCACCTCCGCCAGCCGGGCCTGGAGCTCGCCGGCCAGCTTCTCGGCCCGGTCGGGGACGCCGAAGATCTTGCCCAGGTTGCGCAGGTCGGTGAAGGTGTCGTCGATGCTGAACCGCAGCACCTCCTCCGGGCTGCACCAGCCGCCCAGGATGTAGACGGGGCTGCCGGCCGCGTCCAGCTCCTCCACCGTGGCGTAGCCGCCGGCGGCGTCGAAGCTCGCCATCGCGTTGTCGAGCACGAAGTCCGCGCCCTGGGAGAGCATGACCTCCTTCTGCGGCAGCATGATCGTGCTGGAGATCTGCGGGATCTTGTCGTACTGCTCCTTCTGCCCCGGCAGGAAGGCGCTCTCGCCGAAGTACGTGCGCCCCGCGATCCGGTCGCCCAGGCCGAGCGCCAGCAGCGTCTCCAGGCTCGGGTGGTAGCCGGTGACCACCTTGGAGGGCGGGCGGTCGAAGGTCAGCTTGCGGCCGCAGTTCTCCACCGTGACGGGGAAGCCCGGCGCCGGGGGCTGCTCCTGCGCTTTCGGCGCGGGCTGAGAGCAGGCGGTCAGGGTCAGGGCCGCCACCAGGACGAGCAGTCTCCTCATGGGCCCCCATTCTGCACTTACTTCGCAACTGCTATCAAACCGCAACTAGGTGGCCGGTGATGTCCTGGCTGGTCGGCGCGAAGGTGGACATCCGGTCGGCGGCTCCGGGGCGGTGGCCAGTGGACGCGGGCGGACATAACGGTCTGGCTGGTCAATGTGGGGGGCCATAGGCATGCCTTCAGGAAGGTCCAGCGGACCTCAAGTCCCTCACGGAGGCACTCGATGAATATGCGTTCACGGCGACGCCTGACGTACGCCGCTCTGGCCGGGGTCATCGCGCTCGGCGGTACCGGGCTCACGGTCGGGGTCGCGACGGCTCAGCTCGGCGACGACGACCCCGACCTGACGATGGTGGAGGAGGCGGCCGTCACCAAGGACTCCCTCCTGGCCACCGCCGACGACGCCGACTCCAGCGTGTCCGCCGACTCCGACGATTCCGACGACGAGGTCAGCGTCGCGGACGAAGGCGACGACGCCGAGGAGACGACGGACACCGACACCGACTCCGACACCGGCACCGACTCCGACTCCGGCACCGACTCCGACTCCGGCACCGACTCCGACTCCGGCACCGACTCCGGCACCGACTCCGGCACCGACTCCGACTCCGGCACCGACTCCGGGTCCGGCGACGCCGAGGTCTCCGACGAGACCGGGGACGCGGAGGAGACGGGCACCTCGGAGAAGGCCGGCCAGACCATCGCCGAGGTCGAGTCGGACGAGGTGGAGGACACCGCCACCACTCAGACGGCCGACGACCCGACCCGCTGCCCCTTCACCGTGAAGTACAAGGGCAGCGTCCGGCAGATGCTGATCAAGCGGGAGGGCGGGGCCAGGACGAAGGCGTACGACGCCGGTGAGCGGACCAGGAGCGGCAAGACTCGCGACATCGTCACCATCGGCATCGGCTTCAACATGAGCCGCGGCGACGCCCGTACGATCATCAACCGCATCCTCAGCGAGACCACCCCGCAGTCGAAGCAGGCCGACATCAAGTCGGGCAAGGCGTTCGACGACCTCAAGGCCGGGGTGACCGAGCTGACGGACGAGCAGGTGACGATGCTGTTCGAGGTCACGTACGAGGAGGCCAAGGACATGGTCACCCGGCGCGGCATCGAGAACTTCGACAAGCTGCCCCGGCCCGTGCAGGCCGCGCTGATCGACGTGGCGTACATGCGGCCAGGCAACATCAACGACATCGCCGACGAGGTGAACGCGGCGACCCAGGCGGCCCTGGCGGAGAAGCAGCCGCTGACCGAGGCCGACTACGAGGCCGCCGCCGAGCGGCTGGAGACGTTCGGCGCCATCGCCGCCAAGCGCGGCCAGGGCGGCAACAAGATCCGCTTCTCGGAGGACGCGGCCATGCTCCGCAACAAGTGCTGAGCCCTCCACAGTCATGACCGGGGTCGTGGCCGGGCCTCCTCACCGGAGCCCGGGCACGGCCCTTTCTCATGCGCGGCGTTCCGGTCTCAGACGCGGCGTTCCGGCCCTCCGCAGGCGGGCTGAGCTGGGCGGTGCCCGGCCCCCGCGGGCCGGCTGAGCAGGGCGGACAAGGACAACCCCGGCGATGGCCAATGGATGCGGGCAATGGACATCGTCCGCCCCTGGATGGTCATCACCCGGCCCCTTAAGCAGGAGTGGCAGGAAACATCCGGACGCCACCCGGCGGCCCGGGGCGGCTCCCCGAAAGCCCGCTCCCGCCGCGCACCGGCGTCACCATGAGAGGGGAAACCACCGTGAAAGCACCTTCGAAGCTTCGTGTCGCGGCGGCCGGCCTGGCGGTCGGCGGCGTGCTGGTCGGCAGCGGCCTGACGGGCGGCACGGCGCACGCCCAGACGGCGGACCCGTTCGGGTTCGGCAGCCCCGGCGGCTCGGGCAGCTCGTTCGACTTCGGGCTCACCGCGCCGCAGCCGGCGCCGCCCGCGAGCAGTTCCTCAGGCTCGCTCGGCGACTTCCTGAAGGACCTGGGCAAGGACCTCGGCCGGCAGCTCGGCAACCGGGCGATCGACGAGCTGCTCAACCGCGACAAGGACAAGAACAACAGCGGCAACAGCGGCAACAGCGGCCAGTCCGCGCCCAGCACCTCGACCGGGCAGAGCGGGCAGTCCACCGACGCGGGGCTGGCTCAGCAGCTGCCCAGCACGACCGCCGCGGGCAAGCGCATCCCCGAGCAGGTCGAGCGGGTCCTGCGCGAGGCGGGCATCAACTTCGTGGACTGGCTGGTCAAGCGGCAGCCGGGACGGGACCGTAAGGGTTACGGCTCGTTCGGGCAGCCCGACCGCTACTTCAAGCCGGAGCTGCAGCGGCAGTCGTGCCGGGTGCCCGGCAACGTCCGTCTCTTCGGCACGACCGTCCGCAGCGGCCGGTTCACGCCGCGGGCGTTCGTCGGCGGCGTCAACCTGGGC
Organism: Nonomuraea sp. NPDC004580; assembly: GCF_040609855.1. Taxonomy (NCBI): domain Bacteria; kingdom Bacillati; phylum Actinomycetota; class Actinomycetes; order Streptosporangiales; family Streptosporangiaceae; genus Nonomuraea; species Nonomuraea sp. NPDC004580. The sequence continues at coordinate 19,511 of NZ_JBEXLH010000093.1, forward strand.
AGGACGCTCGTCGTCGGGCCCAACACGTTGCTGGCTCCGTCCGGCAACAAGCTGAAGAAGTTCAGCACGGTCAACTACGTGTTCCTGTCGAACAGGGGCGCCGAGGTGCTGCGCCCGCAGCCGCGGGTCGCCGGCAACACCGTCCTCGAGGACCGTGTCCGCTACTCGACCGGCTTCCTGAAGAGGGGCGTCACGTACAAGGTGATCGTCCGCTACGTCAACACCTGCAACGAGCCCGTCGTGGACGTGCTCGGCAAGATCAGGCGTCGATAGTCGGGTGATGTCGCGCGGCGGGTGGTCCTCTGAACGTGAGGGCCACCCGCCGGCATCTGGTCATCGTGATTTCCGACGCCGAAGGGGACGTCCACGGGCCGCGTGACCGCGAATAGGGGCCGAAGTCAAATCGCCGGGGGCCGCGATTCACATAGGTCAGGGGGCACGATGATGCACCAAGGCACCACCACCACCGCGCGGGGCAGGCGGGAACGGCCGGTCCCGCCCGGCCCGCTCCAGGAGTTCGCCCAGGGGCTGCGCGACCTGCGGGCGGCGGCGGGAAACCCGAGCTACCGCGCCATGGAGCGCAGGGCGGGCTACTCGTCGTCGGCGCTCTCCGCCGCCGCCGCGGGCGACCGCCTGCCGAGCCTGGCCCTGACGCTGGCGTACGTGGGGGCGTGCGGCGGCGACCAGGACGCCTGGAGCGAGAAGTGGCACGACCTACGCGCCGACCAGGACAACACCAGACCCCAGGAGACCGAGGCTCCCGCAGCCGCTACCGGTCGGCCCGTAGGTTCCCGTGCTGATTTCGGACGTACGCAGGAGAGCGGCGCTTCCACAGCCGGTGTGTCCGAGCCGTGGCGTGAGTCCTACCGGCGGCCGTACCAGCGGTTCGTCAAGCTGTCCGCGCTGCTCGTGGCGCTCGGCGTGGCCGTGCTGGCCACGGCCGGCGCGTTCCGCCAGGACGTGCTGTTCCGCTTCCTCTCGGCTACGGGCGAGGCGGCGCAGCCGGCCCGCCGGCCGAGTGAGACAGGGCAGGCGGGTGGGAGCGCGGGGCAGATGGTGGAGCCGGGCCGGCAGAGTGCGCCTGCCTTCACCGCCGTCGCCGGGCCGAGCTGCCCGCGCGACACCACGAGGAGCGTCCGCATCGAGGCGTTGCCCGGCCGCGACGGCTGGAAGGACGCCGCATCCTCCGGCTGGCGGGGCGCGGGCTGCGGGGACGGCTTCCTGTTCTCGGAGCTGCGCGGCGACAAGAGGCGCGGCGACGAGCGGCGCGGCGGTGAGCCGGCCGGGCCGGCGCGGCGGAACGTCTTCCAATGGCGCTTCACCACCGGCCTGCCAGGACCGCGCCACTGCGCGCTGTCCGTCTACATCCCGAAGTCGGGGCTGGCCGGGCAGCGGGTCTGGTACACGGTGCGCGACGGCTTCGACGAGGAGGCGCGCACGGTGGGGGAGTTCACGCTCGACCAGCGCGTACGGCAGGGCCAGTGGGCGCCCGCGCCGGCGCCCATGGTCATCACCGGCGGCCTGGCGATGGTCGAGATCGCCGATGACGGCCACGGCAACACCACCGGCAACCAGGCCATGGCGGCCGGCCCGGTCCGGCTCTCCTGCCCGTGATCACAGGGACAGACACGATCGTTGGGGGCACGATGACGAGGAACGACACGATCAGGAGGACGCCGCGCGGCGGCCCGCGAGGACGGCACGCACGCCCGGTGGCGCCCGACCCGCTGCGGGAGTTCGCACGGGGTCTGCGCGAGCTGCGGGCGTCGGCGGGCGGCCCGAGCCTGCGCGCGATGCGTCGCAGGACCGGCCACCCCGTGGCCGAGCTGTCCGCCGCCGCATCAGGCGACGCACTGCCCACCTTGAAGACGACGCTCGCGTACGTGACGGCATGCGGCGGCGACCGCGCCGAGTGGACGAGGAAGTGGCACGTCCTCAACGCCCTCCTCCAGGTGGGCGACCCCGACCGCGCCTACGAAACCGTCCACTACCCCCGCCCCACCTCAGACCCACCACCCACGACGAGCCGCCGAACTCCGCCGCACCTGCCCTCCACCGGTTACGAGGTGCAGTCGCAGCCGTCCGCCGCCGGTTACGAGGGGCCGCCGCAGCCGTCCGCCGCCGGTTACGAGGGGCCGTCGCAGCCATCCGCCACCGGGTACCAGGCACCGCCGCAGCCGTCCGCCACGAGCCGTCCGGCTTCGGAGCCGCCTCACGCGGCGGCCCGGTCGATTCCCGGCCAGGTCTGGCCGCTGACCGTCGCCGGATATCCGCCCTCCGCGCCGTCTGCCGCTGGAGGCGTGCCTGAGCCGCCGGCGGACGCCGGAGCGCGCTCGGCCGCTGAGCCGCCTCCTGCGAGGAGGCGCAGGGTCCGGCCGTGGGTGGTGGTGGCGATCGTGGCGCAGCTGGCCGTGCCTGCGGCGTTGCTGGTCTATCAGAACCAGGAGTCCACGGCCGTGTCGGCGGCAGGGGGCCGGGACGCGGCGCCGGCCGCGGAAGCCGGCCGGGCATCCGAGGGCCGGGCATCCGAGGGCCGGGCATCCGAGGGGCTGGCATCCGAGGGGCTGGCATCCGAGGGTCGGTTGTCGGAGGGCCGGGCGTCGGAGAGTCCGTCGCCGGCGAGCGCCAAGGCCCGGACGATCAAGCCGGCCTTTCTGGCGGTCGCCGGGCCTTCCTGCCCGCGTGACGCCAGGAGGAGCGTCCGCATCGACGGTCTGCCGGGCCGGGACGGGTGGAAGGACGCCCGCGCCCCGGGCTACACCGGGGCAGGGTGCGGTGACGGGTTCCTGTTCTCTGAGCTGACGTACGACCCGGCGGTGCAGACGCACCCGCGCAACGTCCTCCAGTGGCGTTTCATCACCGGGCTGGACGGTCAGCACCAGTGCTTCGTCGGCGTCTACATCCCGCAGACCGGGTTCGCGGGGCAGCGTGTCTGGTACACGGTGAAGGACGGTTTCGACCAGGATGCCCGTACGGTCGCGGAGTTCACCCTCGACCAGCGCATGCGGCGCGGCAAGTGGGTCGCCGCGCCGACCCCCGTCGTGATCGGCACGGGGCTGGCGATGGTGCAGATCACCGACACCGGCATGGGCAACACGACCGGCGACCAGGCCATGGTGGCGGGCCCGGTCCGCCTCGCCTGCCTGTGATACGTCAGCGAGGGCGATGGGCCCGGATGTCGACGGGGCGGCCGTCGGGGTCGCGGGCCGTCATCGTCCACTGCGTCGGCAGGGTCTCGATCTCCCCGACGGGCTGCCCGGCCGCCAGGATCCGTTCGCGGAGGCCGGCCAGCCGCTCGTAGGTGGCCACGCGCAGGCCCCAGCCCGCCCGGTTCAGCGGATCGAGGGCGGGGACAGGCGCGGCGGCGGTCTCGACGATCATGAGATGGTCGGCCCCGCCCACGTCGAGGACCGCGACCCGCGGATCGGCGGCGGTGGCGGCCCGCTCGAAGGCGAGCGCCGCTCCGAGCAGATCGGTGTAGTACGCCACGAGCCGGTCGAGGTCGGTCGTGGACAGCGTCAGATGGTTGATGCCAAGGAGATCGGTCATGATCCCCCGACCGTAGCCGAGCGGGAGAGCATCAGTCGCGGAGCAGGGGGAGGAGCTGGGTGCCCTGGCGTTCGATCTCCGGCAGGTACGGCGTGTCGGACAGCACGAAGTGGGTGATGCCGAGCTCCTGGTAGCGGCGCAGCGACTTGGCGACGTCCTGGGGCGAGCCGACCAGCCATGTGGTGCCGGCTCCGCCGCCGCCGTACCTGCCCGGCGCGGTGTAGAGGTTGTCGTCGAGCACCTCGCCCCGCGCGGCCAGGTCGAGCAGGCGCTGCTGGCCGACGGCGGGGCGCCGGTCGGGGTCGCGGAAGGTGCCGTCCTGGGACATCCTGGCGACCTTGGCCTCGGCGTCGGCCCACGCCTGCTCGGTGGTGTCGCGGACGAACGTGGTGATCCGCAGCCCGAACTCCAGCGGCGGCAGCTCGCGGCCGAGCCGGGCGCTGAGCGTCTTGAGCCGGTCGATGCGCTCGGCGACCCCGTCGAGCGGCTCGCCCCAGAAGAGCTGGACGTCGGCGTCCGTGGCCGCCACCCGCTCGGCGGCCTCGGACGCGCCGCCGAAGTAGAGCCTCGGGTGGCGGCGCCCGTCCTTGACGACGGGGCGCGGCACCACGGTCGAGCCGGTGACCTGGAAGTGCTCGCCGTGGAAGGTGACGTCCTCCTCGGTCCACAGCCGCCGCACGATCCGCAGGAACTCCTTGGTACGCGCGTAGCGGTGCGCCTGGTCGCCCTCGCTGTCGCCGTACGCGGCCAGGTCGTCCTTGCCCGAGACGATGTTGACGAGCACGCGCCCGCCGGTGAGGTGATCCAGGGTGGCGGCGGCGGAGGCGAGCTTGGCGGGATGCCAGTAGCCGGGCCGTACGGCGATGAGCGGCTGGAACGTGCTCGTGCGGGCGGCGAGCGCGGTGGCGACGGTGAAGGTGTCGGGCCGCCCCCAGCCGGTGCCGATGAGCGCGCCCGCCCAGCCGTGCTCCTCCAGGGCCCGGGCGTGGCCGGTGAGGGCCTCCAGGCTGTTGTGGCCGACCACGACGTCGTCGCCGCGGTGTCCTGGGTCGTTCTGGTTGGGGATGTACCAGAGGAACTCGAGGCTCATCGATGCGTCTCCCTATTCCTAGTATTTGGATAGGAAAAGCATAAAATGCGAGTACGCCGCCACGGAAGCGTCTGACGAGAAAGTCCTCAGGGCACCCAGAGCCGGGCGGGCACCATCGTCTCCCGGTGTTTCCCGTCCTGATCCGGCTCGACGAACCAGGCGTTGCGATCGGGCAGCACGGCCAGCGCCTCATGGAAGCGGGTGCCGACGTAGTGCAGGGCGACGCCGTCCTCGGTGGCGTACCCGGCGGGCAGCTCGCCCGCGCCCACGGCCCGGCGGAAGCTCGTCCGCCTGGGCTGGTCGCCGAGGTCGTCGTGCACGCCGTTGGAGAACGGCAGGAACCCCAGCCCGTCGGCCACCACGTCGAGCCGGTCACCGAAGGAGTCGGTCACCCCGCCCAGATGCCAGCACAGGCTGCCCGCGCTCTGCCCGGCCAGCACCACCCCCGACTCCCAGCACTCCCGCAGGATCGGCTCCAGCCGGTGCGCGCGCCAGACCGCCAGCAGGTTGACCACGCTGCCGCCGGCCACGAAGATCACGTCCTGGGCGAGCAGGTGGGCGCGCACGTCGGGCACGTTCGGCTGCGTGAACAGCGTGAGGTGCGACAGCTCGGCGTCGCCGAACGCGGCGGCCCGCTCGTACCAGCCCTCGATGTGCTCGCGCGAGTCGCCGGTCGCGGTGGCGATGAGGCAGACGCGCGGCCTGCGGACGTCCGCGAGCCGCATCGCCTGCCAGATCTGGGCGCCGGGGTGGCGGTGGCCGGCGGGCGGGAACAGGACGCCGGAGCAGGCGAGGATCTGCGGATGTCTGATCATGGGCACCCATGCTCCGCCCGCCCGCGACGGGCCGCAAGCGCTCAGGCGGGGTCGCCCTCCGCCTGCCGTACGGGCGCCGCGGGCCGGTGCATGGGGGTGAGCGCGGGGACGAGCACGAAACCGCTGGACAGCCGGGCCGGCATGCGCCGCAGCGAGATGCTCAGATCCTGGCGCGGCACCTCGTAGTCCAGCCGGGCCAGGCGCGGAGCGAGCGTGCGCAGCAGCGCCACGGTGAGCGCCTCACCGGGACAGCGGTGCCCGCTCGCCGGGTCGCCGCCGCCCTGGGGGATCAGGTCGTACGGGCCGGGCTCGGTGCCGAGGAACCGCCTGGGGTCGAACGTGTACGGATCCCGCCAGAACCGCGGATCATGGTGCTGCCCGTACACGTCGAGCAGCACCAGCGACCCCGCAGGGATGTGCTCGCCCCGCCAGTCGAGGTCGCGCACCGCCCGCCCGCCCAGCAGCGGCGCGAACGGATAGAAACGCCGCAGCTCATGCGCGAACGCCTCGGCGAACTCCGCGTCGCCGCTCGCCAGCCGCGCCCGGTGCTCGGGCCACCGATGCAGCGCGTGGGCCGCGTACGTGACGAACCACGACACCGCCACGGTCGGCCGCAGCACGTTGAGCAGCTCCACCGCCGCCACGCGCGGGTGGAGCGGCCGGCCGCCGGCGTCGCGGTGCACGGCCACCACCTCGGCCGCCGAGTCGGGCGGCGCGTCCTCGCTGCCGTCACGCAGGTCGCGGACGAACCGCTCCAGCCACGCCTCGCGCCGCCGCCTGGCCTGCC
>NZ_JBEXLH010000094.1:0-25549 GCF_040609855.1 Nonomuraea sp. NPDC004580
CGACGGTCTGGCGGCCGAACCTGGCCCAGTCTTTGTCCTGCTCGTCGAGGGTCTTGCGGAGCACGGCCAGCGCGTCGGCGTTGGCCGGTTCGAGGCCGAGCCCAGCTCGTCGCCCACCTCGCCGCACCGGCCGGGGAACGGCTCCTCCTGCGCGATACGCCGCCACTGACAGGCCAGCACATACCGCCACACATCCGCCGGATACCAGCGCAACGCCTGCCTGACCGCCTCAAGGCCCGGCTCGGCCAGCCCGTCGTGGAACACCTCCCCGCCCGTCACCTCCGCCAGGCTCTGCCACGGCGACGACAGCCAGTCCACCAGCCCCACCCCCGAACGCGGGTCGAACCCGAGCCGCTCCACCAGCCACCGCCCCAGCTCCGTCACCGTCACCCCGGGCCGCACCCGCCCGTGGTAGCCGAACACGGTGGGAAAGCCGCGAAACCGCTCCGGCAGCCCGGCCGCCACCCGCTCCTCCACCTCCGCCACCCGGCCGGCCGCCACGAACACCAGCACCCGGGGACCCCAGTCGTGGTCGGCGGAGCGGGCCGTGTCGAACGCCAGCACCTCAGAGCCTGGCCCGATCAACGCCGCAGCGTGCGGCACGCCCGACACCAGCGGAGCCACGACCTCACCATAGAAGGAACGCGACAATTCGATACCAGGTACGAAATCCGTCATCACGCCGTCAACTTTGCCCCAGCGCCCGCCGAACCTCACCCGGTTTTCCACAGGCCCGAACACCCCCGCGAACCCGCACGGGTCGCGGGGGCCGGCACACGTCGAGGCGGCCCGGCGGGCAACGGTGAGGTCCGGCGGGCGTCGTGGTTCAGGGGGTGACGCGTGCGGCCATGACCCGGCGGCGGCCGTAGCCGAGCCGTTCGTACACGGCGATCGCGGCGGCGTTGTCGTCGTCCACCATGAGCGTGGCCCGCCCGTGGGCCGCCACCAGCTCCCGCGTCACCCAACCGCACACCAGCCGGGCCAGCCCCCGCCCGCGAAAGCGCGCCCTGGTCGCCACCCCGCCGAGGAAGCCGGCCGTGGGCGCGGGCCAGGCGTCGGCCGCGACCGCCGCCAGCTCGCCGTCCACGCGGATCCCGGCCCAGCGGCGAATCCCCGCCATACCGGGCACGGCGTAGGAGTGGGGCGCGTCGGCGGCCAGCAGCGCCCCCACCTCCGCCTCATCCTCCAGCCACCCCACCCCGCCGCCTGCACCATCCTCGGCAGTGCCGGCGGCGGAAGGCCGGCTCACCCCATCAGCGGGACGGCTGACCGCAAAGGGCCGGCTCATATCGTCGTCCTGACGACCCGCCGCAGAAGGCGGGGCCATCTCAGAGTCGGGCCGGCCGGCCGCAGGAGACGGGGTCATCCGATCGTCCGCGGGTGGCAGGCTCATCCAGGAGAAGCGGCCGCCCTCGCGCAGCACGCCGACCTTCGCCGTGACCTCGACCAGCAGCTCCAGCTCACCCCACGGCCGGTACGTCGGCCCCACCTCAGCCAGCGCATGCTCCACGAGCTCCGCAGCGGCGGACGTGTCGCCCCAGACGGCCAACCGGTCGTGACGCGAGATGGCCGGGCAGCTCGCCACCACCGCATCCCCCAGCGCCCAGGCCCGCGCGCCGCCGCGCAGGCCCTGCGCCGTCCACATCACCAGGTCGTCGTCACCGCAGGCGGCGGCCAGCTCCGCCTCCGACCGCAGCCGCCTGATCACAAGATCGCCCCTGGCCGGTACGCGGCCGCCTCCGGATGCTCGGCCACGACCGCGCCGACGGCCTGCGCCACGGCCTGCACCTGGCCGGCCGCCGCGCCGGTGAACGACACCCGGTCGGCCAGCAGGCTCTCCAGCTCCGCCCGGCCGAGGGGGAAGCGTTCGTCGGCGGCGAGCCGGTCCAGCAGCTCGTTGGAGGCGCCGCGCGAGCGCATCGCCAGCGCCGCGGTCACCGCGTGCTCCTTGATCAGCTCGTGCGCCTGCTCGCGGCCCACCCCGGCCCGCACCGCCGCCATCAGCATCTTCGTGGTGGCCAGGAACGGCAGGTAGCGGCCCAGCTCGGCGGTGATGACCGCGGGGAACGCCCCGAACTCGTCCAGCACCGTCAGCATCGTCTCCACCAGCCCGTCGAAGGCGAAGAACGCGTCAGGCAGCGCCACCCTGCGCACCACCGAGCACGACACGTCGCCCTCGTTCCACTGGTCGCCCGCCAGCTCACCCACCATCGAGGCGTAGCCGCGCAGGATCACGGCCAGGCCGTTGACGCGCTCGCAGGAGCGGGTGTTCATCTTGTGCGGCATCGCGGAGGAGCCGACCTGCCCCTCCTTGAACCCCTCGGTGACCAGCTCGTGCCCGGCCATCAGCCGGATCGTCTTGGCCAGCGACGACGGCGCGGCGGCCAGCTGCACCAGCGCCGTGACCACCTCGAAGTCGAGCGAACGGGGATAGACCTGCCCGACACTGGTGAAGCGGTGCTCGAACCCCAGGTGCGCGGCCACCCGCCCCTCCAGTGCGGCCAGCTTGCCCTGGTCGCCGCCCAGCAGGTCGAGCATGTCCTGGGCGGTGCCGACCGGCCCCTTGACGCCGCGCAGCGGGTAGCGGGCGATCAGCTCCTCCAGCCGCCGGTAGGCGACCAGCAGCTCGTCGGCCGCCGTCGCGAACCGCTTGCCGAGCGTCGTGGCCTGCGCCGCCACGTTGTGCGAGCGCCCGGCCATCACCGTCGCCTCGTGCTCCTGCGCCAGCTGCGCCAGGCGGGCCAGCAACGCCACCACCCGGTCACGGACCAGCAGCAGGCTGTCGCGCACCTGCAGCTGCTCGACGTTCTCGGTCAGGTCACGCGAGGTCATGCCCTTGTGCACCTGCTCGTGCCCGGCCAGCGCGTTGAACTCCTCGATGCGGGCCTTCACGTCGTGCCGCGTCACCCGCTCACGCGCCGCGATCGAGTCGAGATCGACCTGCTCGACCACCTTGTCGTAGTCGGCGATCGCGCTCTCGGGCACCGCCACGCCCAGCTCGGCCTGCGCCCGCAGCACCGCCAGCCACAACCGCCGCTCAGCGATGATCTTGTATTCGGGCGACCACAGACGGGCCAGCTCCGCCGAGGCGTAGCGGCCGGCCAGGACATTGGGGATACGCGGCTTGGAAGTCACGTTGGACAAGTCTATTCACACCGCCCCCGGCGGCGTGCAGGTCAGGGGGTCCCCGCCACAGTCCCCGGCCACACCAAGACTTGAACCGGCCCCTGGTTAACCCGCACCCGCCCCGGACAGCTGACGCCCAGCCGACACCGGAGCAGAACGGGGACAGCCACCATGAACCGATCCCACCCGGCCCGCGGCCTCCTGGCGGCCACGGCGGTGACCGGCCTGCTGACCGCCACCTCCTGCGCCCCCTCCCACCAGCACGCCACTGGCGCCGCGGGCCGCGCCCCCGCCGTCGCCACCACGACCGAGCCGCCCGAGGAGACCCTCGAACCGCTGCTCGAACAGGCGCTGCCCGGCGTCGACGGCAAGACGTTCACCTCGGCCCTGGTGACGTTCCCGCCCGGCGGCCGCGCGGCGCCGCACCGCCACGGCACCGCCTTCGTCTACGCCTACGTCCTGGATGGCAGCTTCCGCAGCCAGCTCGCCGGGGAGCCCGTCCGCACCTACCGGCGAGGGGACAACTGGACCGAGCAGCCCGGCGCCCACCACGTCCTCACCGAGAACACCAGCCGCACCCAGCCGGGCAAACTGCTGGTCGTCTTCATCAGCGACACCGGCTCCCAGCTCAAGATCGAGGATTAGCCGCCGGGGGCGGCGGTCAGGGCCTCACCCGGCGCGCCCCGTCCCGTCCTCTTCGTGAGCCTGCGACGACGAGCAGCCCCGCCAGCATGAGACCGCCCGCGTGCAGGCAGAGCGTCGGGATGATGCCCATGCGCCCGCCCAGCACGCCCGCCAGCGCCGTCCCGATGAGCGACGTGCCGGCCTGGGCGCTGACGATCAGCCCGAACACCGTGCCCGCCCGATCGGCGCCCGCCACCGTCTGCGCGTACGTCGTGAGCCCCGCCATCGACGCCGCCGCGGGGAACCCGGCCAGCGCGATCAGCACCATCGCCGGCCACACCTGCGACGTCAGCAGCGGATAGGTGAACAGCGCCAGATCCGCCAGCCCGAACACCACCGTCCCCCACCCGAACAGCGCCCGCGGCGTGAGACGGCCCGGCCCGGCGGCCAGGGCCACCCCGCCGGCAATCCCGCCGACCGCCTGCGCCGACAGAAACAGCCCGTAGGCGTCGCCGTCCCCGCCCAGCACACCGGCCACGAACGGCGCCGCCAGCGTCGAGAAGACCCCCTCACCCAGCCCGGTGATCATCATGTACGCCAGCAGCAGCCGCACCCCGGGACTCGTCCTGGCCAGCCGCAGCCCCGCCCGCCACTGCCCGCCCACCCCCTCCTGCACCGTCACGACCGCGCGGGCGGGCGGTCGCAGCCCGGCCAGCAGCAGCGCCGAGGCCAGGAACCCGGCCGTCCCGATCCCCACGACCGCGCCCAGCCCGCCCGCACCGACGGCCACCCCACCGGCCAGCGCCCCCAGCAGCCGGGCCGCCTGACCGCTCTGCCCGGTCAGCGCGTTGGCCCTGACCAGCTGGGGTTCCGGCACGATCTGCGGCACCAGCGCCTTCTGCGCGGGGAACAGCACCGTGCTCAGCACGCCGGTCCACAGCGCGACCGCGTACACGATCCACACCTGCCCCGGCCCGCGCACCGCCGATAGCGGCAGCAACCCCAGCCCGAGCAGCACGTCCGCCACCACCAGCAGCCGCCGCCGGTCCCACCGGTCGGCCAGCACCCCGGCCACCGACCCCAGCAGCACGTCCGGCAGGCGGGCGGCCAGCAGCATGGCGGCGCTCGACAGGGTCGAGCCGGTCAGCACGTACACGTGGTAGGCCAGCCCGGTGCTGATCACCCAGTCGCCGGTCTGCGAGATCAGCCCGGCCGACAGCAGCCGCCGATAGTCCCGGTTCGCCCCGAGTAACTCCCGCAGCCCACCGTCCTGCCGCGCCCCCATCGCACCCGTCGCACCCGTCACATCCGTCCCCGCCTCAGTCACCGCTACCGGTCTCCGGCAGCGGCACCAGGAGCGTGGTCAGCTGAACGGGCCGCGCCCCAGCAGGCCGCTCGGACGCGTCGGCGATGCGCGCCATCAACGGCTCCAGCAGCCGCCCGATCGCCGCGTCCAGCTCGGCCAGCTCCTCAGGAGTGACATACAGGTACGAGGTGCCGATCCCGCCCGCCTGCCGCCACTCCTGCGGCTCATCCCCGCGCCGCTCCTGCCACTCGGCCAGCCGCGCCAGCGCCCGCTCGGCCATCACCTGCTCCAGCAGCCCCCGCGCCGCCGACTTCTCGGGGCTGGTGTCGACGTCGGACCAGTTCTGCGTCAGCGACGTCGCCCGCCAGGGCCGCTCCCGCTCGTCACGCGCCTCGGCCTGCTCCACGAGGTCGTAGCGGGCCAGCTGCCGCAGGTGGTAGGAGGCCAGCGCCTGACTGATGCCGACCTCCCGCGCCGCGTCGGCCGCCGTCATGGCCCCCGACCGCATGAGCAGCTCGTGCAGCGCCAGCCGTACGGGATGAGCGAACGCCCGCATCGCGGCCGGATCGTCGAGCGTCTGCCGGCGGCGCTCCCTCCAAGATTCCAAAGACATGCTTGGAATACTCAGCCCACAGCACCCATATGTCAAGGAAACCCTTGGAATCAGCCTACGGCTCTCCCGCATCCAGCACACGCGTCAACCGCACCGCCTCCTCACGGAACCCCAGCGCCGCGTAGAAACCCCGCGCGGACGCGTTGCCCGCCGCCGTCTCCAAGGACAGGTGACGCACCCCCTGCCCACGCGCCCACTCCTCGGCCGCCGCCACCAGCCGGCGCCCCACCCCCATCCGCGCGGCGTGCGCGGCCACCGCCAGCTCCCCCACGTACGCCTCCGGCGTCCCCGTGAAATGGTCCTGCGTGTTGACCGACACCACCCCCACCACCTCAACCCCCGCCACCGCCACGAACACCGCGCCCCGCGCCGCATCACCCGCGCTCAGGAACGCGGCCAGCCAATCACGGGCCGCCGCCACCACCGCCTGAGCGTCACGCCACCCGGCCACCCCCTCCGTCAGCCTGCCCGCCAGCGACAACACGGCGTCACGGTCCTCCGCACGCGCGGGCCGGACCCGCACCACGTCCTCGATGCTCATGCCCACCAGCATGCACACACACAGGCGCGCCCGGCGGGGAACGACCCCGCCGGGCGCGCGTACACACCACCGGACGTCAGGCCGGATGAGCGGCCAGGTCCTCCTTCTTCGCCGCAGGCTCGCCCGCCGCGTGACGCGGGCCGTCGTCGCGGCGGCGCGACACCACCACATACAGCGTCGGCACCAGCACCAGCGTCAGCAGCGTCGACGACACCAGCCCGCCGATCACCACGATCGCCAGCGGCTGCGAGATGAACCCGCCCGACCCCGTCACACCCAGCGCCATCGGCGTCAACGCGCAGATCGTCGCCACCGCGGTCATCAGGATCGGCCGCAACCGCCGCCGGCCACCCTCGATCACCGCCTCCACCACGCCCATACCGCGCTCACGGTACTGATTGATCAGGTCGATCAGCACGATCGCGTTCGTCACCACGATGCCGACCAGCATCAGCATCCCGATCAACGCCGGCACGCCCAGCGCCGTGTCCGTCGCCACCAGCAGCCCGATCGCGCCCGTCGCCGCGAACGGAATCGACACCAGCAAGATCACCGGCTGCACGAAACTCCGGAACGTCGCCACCATGATCATGAACACGATCGCGATCGCCGCCAGAATCGCCATCCCCAGATCCGCGAACGCGTCCGCCTGATCCGCCGACACACCACCGATCTCGTACGACGCCCCGGCACCCAGATCCAGCCCGTCCAGCTTCTCCGTCAACTCCTGCGTCACCGCACCCAGGTTCCCCGCATCAGCCGCCCGCGCCGACACCGTCGCAGAACGCTCACCGTCGATCCGCGTCACCTGCGTCGGCCCGTCCACCTGACGCACCGACGCCACCGACGACAGCGACACCAGCCCACCGGCCGTCGGCAACCGCAGATCCTTGACCGCCTCGACGTCCTCAGGCGCCTCCGCACCCCGCAACACCAGGTCGCTCGCCCGGCCCTCCAGCGTGATCTGCCCCAGCGGCGCACCACGGAACGCCTGCGCCACCGCCTGACCCACCGCGGCCTCCGACAGGCCCCGCGCGGCCGCCTTCTCCCGGTTCACCACGACCTCGACCCGCGGCGCACTCGACTCCAGGTTCGACGACAGATCCTGCAGACCGCCCACACCCTCCATCGCGGTCTTCACCCGGTCCGTCGCCGCACGCAACGCCTCGACGTCCGCCGCCCGCACGATCACCTCGACCGTGTCCGTCGCGAACCCGCCGCCACCGGCGCCGCCGACCGTCACCTCACCCACACCCGACAGGCCGTCGATCTTCTCGCGCAGCTCACGCTCCACCACCGCGGCGTCGGCGTCCTCACCCAGCGTCACCGAGAACGACGCCCGATCCGCGCCACCGCCCAGACCACCCGTCATGGCGTTCCCGCCACCGACGTTCACCTGGTACGTCTCCACCCCCGCCTGATCGGCGAGCACCTCCTCGACCTTCGCCGCAGCCTTGTCCGTCATCGCCAGATCCGTGCCCACCGGCATCCGCTGCGACAACGACAACGTGTTCTGCCCGGAGGCGTCCAGGAAGTTCGTCCGCAGACCGCCCGCCAGACCCATCGTCGCGACGAACACCGCCACCCCGATGAGGACCGTCACCAGCTTGAACCGCGTCGCGAACCGCAGCACCGGCAGATACGCCCGCTGCAACGGCGAGCGCAACTCCTTCGCCTCGGCCTCCTCACGCTGCTTACGCGCCTCCTCAGGCGACAGGTCAGGAGCCCCCAGGAACCAGTACGCCAGCACCGGCACCACCGTCAGCGACACCACCAGCGACGCCAGCAACGCCACCGTCACCGTGATCGCGAACGGGCTGAACAGCTCACCCACCATGCCGCCCACCAGCGCGATCGGCGCGAACACCGCAACCGTCGTCAACGTCGAGGCCGTCACCGCCCCCGACACCTCACGCACCGCCGTCAAGATCGCCTGGAACTTCGCCTCGCCGTAGGCAAGATGCCGCTTGATGTTCTCCAGCACCACGATCGAGTCGTCCACCACCCGGCCCACCGCGATCGTCAGCGCGCCCAGCGTCAGCAGGTTCAGCGAATAGTCACCCGCCCACAGCACCAGCAGCGCGATCACCACCGACAACGGGATCGACACCGCCGTCACCAGCGTCGAGCGCACCGACAGCAGGAACACCAGGATCACCAGCACCGCGAACACCAGGCCCAGCAGGCCCTCCGTCGTCAGGCTCTCGATCGACTGCTCCACGTACGGCGCCTGGTCGAACACCACCGACACCGCCGTGTCCGACGAATCCCCCAAAGCCTTCGTCAGCTCCGGCAGCTTCTCGCGGATGTCGTGCGAGATCGCCACCGCGTTACCGTCCGGCACCATCGTCACCGACAGGCCCAGGCTCTGCTTGCCGGCCGTCCTGGTGATCGTCGTCGCGTCCGCCAGGCCCCGCTTGATCTCCGCGACGTCACCCAGCTTCACCGGCTTGAGCGGCCTCGGCCGCGCCGCCTGCTGCTGCTGCTGCGCCTGCTGCGCCTGGGAGGGCTGAGCCTGGCCCGGCTGCGGCCGCGCCTGCTGCGGCTGAGCCTGAGCAGGAGCCTGGGGCTGGGCCGGCGTCAGGTACAGGTTCTTCAGCTTCGTCACCGAGTCGACCCGCGAGCCCACCTGCACCGTCAGCGACTTGCCGTCCGTCGTCAGCGTGCCCGCCGGAATCGGCGTCCCGTTCGCCTTCAGCACCTCAGGGATCTGCGCCGCCGACACCCCCGCCAGCGCCATCTTCTTCGCATCCGGCTCGATCGTGACGACCTCGTCACGGGTGCCCGTGACCGACGCCTCCCGTACGCCCTCGACGCCCTGCAACTCCGGCACCGCGATCCGCCGCAGCTTGTCGGCCATCGCCCGCTCGTCGCCGCCGTCGCCCACCGCCAGCACCATCACCGGGATGTCATCGGTGTTACCCGCCACCACCTGCGGATCCACCCCGTCAGGCAGCGACGCCCGGTTGATCGCCTGCTGCATCTTGTTCAGCGACGCCTCGATGTCGGTGCCGTACTCGAAGGCCACCTGGATCTGCGCCAGGCCCTCCTTCGACGTCGAGGTCATCTGCTCCATCCCGGCAAGCCCCTGGAAGGAGTCCTCGATCGGAGCCGTCACCTGATCCTCGACGATCTCCGGCGACGCCCCGGGATACGCCGCCACGACGAACGCGCCAGGGAACGACAACGACGGCAGCAACTGCTGCTTCAACTGCGGGATCGTGAACACGCCGAAAGCGCTGAGCACGACCGCCGTCAAGATCACCAAGCTGCGGTTGACCAGGCTCAACCGGGCGAATGCGGTCACAGAGCTCCCCCTCCAAGAGTTCGCCCCAGACTAACACTTCGCCTTGAACGAATATTTAACCATGTCAAGCTTTCCTGATAACCTTCTCAGGAAGCGAGAGGTGAGCGTGAACAACGAACGCGAAGAACTGATCCACCGGATCAACGAGACCCAGCGGGCCCTCGCCCGCCTGTTCGCCCAGCAACACCAATCCCCCCTGTTCACCTCCAACCTCACCCTCAGACAACTCAAAGTCATCATGCTCCTGTCCATCAACGGCTCAGCCTCAGGACAAGACCTCGCCCACGACCTCGGCGTCGGACTCGGCACCGTCACCGGCATCGTCGACCGCCTCGTCGCCCACGGCCTCGTCAGCCGCCACGAAGACCCCCACGACCGCCGCGTACGCCGCGTCGAACTCACCCCCGCCGGCACCGACCTCATCGAAGAGATCAACAACGCCGGCGTCGAACACTACCGACGCCTCATGGCCCACCTCGACACCGAGACCCTCCGCGCCCTCGACCAGGTCACCCGCACCATCCGCGACGTCGCCGACAACCTCAACCAGACCACCCGCTGACGCACTTCACCCAGCAACCGCTCCACCGCCGCAACGCCTCGGCATCCGACGCCCCCGCCCGCCGCGCCGCCACCACGAACTCCCGCGCCGCATCCTCCAATCGCACCCGCAACCCATCCCATCGGTGCTGCGTTTGTAAAGGCGCCGGATGATCATGATCAACCCGGCGCCTTTACAATGTAGATTTCTAAGCCAGCGGGGACAGCACCTCCGGCAGCTCGCCCTCGTACACCACCGTCAGCCGCCGCGTCGCCCGCGTCACCGCCACGTACAGGTCCTGGCCGCCCATCGGCGACTGCCCCAGGATGCCCGCGGGATCCACCACCACGACCGCGTCGAACTCCAGCCCCTTGGCCTGCCCCACCGTCAGCACCGCCACCGGCGCCTCGAGCCCGCCGTCGGGGAACAGCGCCGACACCTCCGCGTGCCGCGCGTCAGGGGTCAGCACGCCCAGCCGGCCCTCCCCGACGGCCGCCAGCTCCTCGGCCACCACCCCGGGCAGCCCCTCCACGGGCAGCTCCAGGGCACGCGGCTCGGCCTCGCCCTCGCGTACGGACTCCGGCGGCTCCTGCTCGGGCGCGAACGCCCGCAGCACCTCGGCCGCCACCCGCATGATCTCCACCGGCGTCCGGTAGTTGACCTCCAGCCGCTCCACCCGCCACCGGCCCTCCAGGTACGGGTCCAGCACCTCGCCCCACGAACGCGCGCCCGCCGCCGAGCCGGTCTGCGCCAGGTCGCCCACGACCGTCAGCGACCTGGCCGGCACCCGCCGCATCACCATCCGCCACGCCATCGGCGACAGCTCCTGCGCCTCGTCCACGATCACATGCCCGTACGCCCACGAGCGGTCCGCCGCCGCCCGATCGGCCGTCGTCAGCCCGACGCCGTCGTCGGCGTGCCGCTCGGCCAGCACGTCGGCCCGATCCAGGATGCCCTGCTCGGCCACGCCCGTGACCTGCAGCACCTCGGCCGCGTACCGCTCCTGCCCGGCCTGCTCCTCCCGCTCCAGCCGGGCGGCCACCCGCCGCGCCGAGTCGTCCTCGCCCAGCAGCTCGGCCGCCTCGTCCAGCAGCGGCACGTCGCCCGCCGTCCACGGCGACTCCAGCGGCCGCACCAGCTCGCGCCACGCCAGCCCCTCAGGAGCGGCCGCCTCGAGCTCGTCTGGGGACGACAGCAGCTCGGCGACGAACCGCTGCGGCGTCAGCTCAGGCCACAGCTCCTCCACCGCCGCCCGCACCTCCGGCTCGCCCCACAGGCGCTGCGAGGCCAGCTCGATGTCCAGCTCGTCCAGGTCGCCCTCCAGATCCAGCGGCTCGCTCAGCTCGGGCTCACCCTCGATCTGCAGCTCCTCGATGTGCAGCGACTCCTCAAGCGCCCGCGCCTCGGCCCTGGCCAGCTCCTTCAGCAGCTCCGTGACGTACAGCTTGCGCGCCATGTTGTGCGGCAGCCGCACCGCGCGCGCCCGCTCACGCAACCGCAGGCACGTCTCGTGCGGCACCCGCAGCCGCA
This sequence comes from Nonomuraea sp. NPDC004580, assembly GCF_040609855.1. Classification (NCBI taxonomy): domain Bacteria; kingdom Bacillati; phylum Actinomycetota; class Actinomycetes; order Streptosporangiales; family Streptosporangiaceae; genus Nonomuraea; species Nonomuraea sp. NPDC004580. The sequence continues at coordinate 11,589 of NZ_JBEXLH010000094.1, forward strand.
GCCCGTCGAGCTCCACCACCAGCTCGCCGTCCGGCACCCGCTGCCGCCGCCGCAGCGCCTCTGCGACCAGCTCGGCCATCCGCAGGTCGCCCTTGACCACCGCCGGCGCCGGCTCGTCCACCGCCGCCGCCCGCACCCCGGGGAACATCTCCCCGACCGTGGTCATCACCACCTGCGTCTCCCCCAGCGCCGGCAGCACCTGGCTGATGTAGCGCAGGAACATCGGGTTGGGGCCCACCACCAGCACGCCGCGCCGCTCCAGCGTGTCGCGATGGGTGTAGAGCAGGTACGCCGCCCGGTGCAGCGCCGCCACCGTCTTGCCGGTGCCCGGGCCGCCCTGCACGACCAGCGCCCCCTGCAGCCCGGCCCTGATCACCCGGTCCTGCTCGGTCTGGATGGTGGCCACCACGTCGCCCATCCGCCCCGTACGGCCCCTGCGCAGCGCCGCCAGCAGCGCCGCCTCGCCCACCAGCGTGCGGCGGTCACCCTCGGCCATGCCCTCCAGGTCGAACACCTCGTCGTCGATGCCGACCACCACGCGGTCCTTCAGATGCAGGTGCCGCCGCCGCACCAGCCCGCCGGGAGCGGTGGCGGTCGCCACGTAGAACGGCCGCGCCGCCGGCGCCCGCCAGTCGATGAGCACCGACTCGTGGCTCTCGTCGCGCAGCCCGATCCTGCCGATGTACGTGCTGCTTCCCTCACCGTCGTCGATGCGGCCGAAGCACAGGCCCCGCTCGACCGCGTCGAGCTGCGCCAGCCGCCGCGCCTGCTCCGCGGCCATCGTCTCGCGCTCCACCATCGCCTGGCGGGTGCCGACCGCGCCGCCCCTGGCGTACACCTCGCGCAGCGTCGCCCGCGCCCGCTCCCTGGCGGCGTCGAGCCGGCCGTACAACCACGACACAGTGCGCTGCTCGGTGTCAAGGGCTTCGGCGAGACCATCTTGACGATTAGTCATTCGCTGATATACTCCTAACAGGAGGGCTGTAACAGCTCCGTCTTGATGTGATGGACGTACGAGCTTAGCGCCCGCGCGTGCCCGCGCGCAATCACCCCCTCCTCTTCCTCCGCACCGCAGAGTGCTAGCTTGCCTGTCCATGTCGGACTATCTGCGGGAACTCTTCTCCCTTCACGGCCGGCGCGCCCTGGTCACCGGCGGCAGCTCCGGGATCGGGTACGCGATGGCCGAGGCCATCGGCCGCGCCGGAGCCGAGGTCGTCATCGTCGCCCGGACGCGGAGCGCGCTCGACCAGGCCGTCACCCGCATGCGCGAGCACGGCGTCACCGCCTCCGCCATCGCCGCCGACCTCGGCGAACGCGACGACGTCGAACGCGTCCTGGCCACCGCGGGCGACATCGACATCCTCGTCAACGACGCCGGCAACAACATCCGCAAACCCATGGCCGACCTCACCCAGGACGACTACGAGCGCACTCTGGCCGTCAACTTCACCGCCCCCTACGTTTTCGGCCAGCACTACGGACCCCAGATGGCCGCCCGCGGCTGGGGCCGCATCATCAACGTCGGCTCCCAGCAGTCGATCAGGGCCTTCGGCAACAGCGGCATCTACGGCGCCTTCAAGGCCGCGCTCGCCGGGCTCACCCGCTCCCAGGCCGAGGCGTGGTCGGCCGACGGGGTGCGCGTCAACACGATCATCCCCGGCTTCGTCCTCACCCCGCTCACCGCCGAGGCCCAGGCCATCCCCGGGCGCGTCGAGGCCCTCGCCGCCCGCCACATGGTGGGCCGCAACGGGCTGCCGCAGGACTTCGGCGGCGCCGCGGTGTTCCTCGCGAGCGAGGCGTGCTCGTTCATCACCGGCCAGATGCTCTTCGTGGACGGCGGCTTCGCCGTCCACTGACCGGACGCCTCCTGCCCCGCCAACGGAGCCGGGACGCGACGGTCAGCGCGCGAAGGGCGGCAGGAGCCGGGCGATCCCCGACCGGCGCGGCGCCAGCCAGCCGGCGATGTCGGCGATCACGGCCGCATCCACGTGCTGAGGCCTGTCGTAGTCCGCGGGCGTGGACGGGCCCGAGCCCGGGAAGAACAGGTGGTCGTCGGCATCGTGGACCCGGAAGGTGACGTCCGTGCGGTGGGCCAGGCCGGCCCGCCAGCCCGCGAGGTCGTCGGCGACGGTCACCTGGTAGTCCCGGCCGCCCTGCAGGATGAGCATCGGCTTGTCCAGCGCGGCCGCCGTCGCGACCGGGTCGTAGCCGCGCAGGTCGAGCCAGTACGCCCCGGAGTAGCCGAACGGCAGCTCCGCGGCGGGCGTTCCGGCCGAGAGATCCGGGCTGTCGACCCGGTCGGCCTGCCGGGTGATCGCCTCGACCGCGGACCGCGCGCCGGGATCGAGCGTGGCGAGGTGGCGGACGACGCGGACGGCGGCCCGGTGCATCGGCTGGGTGTCACCGGCCAGGATCACCAGCCCGGCCACCGACGGCTCGGCGGCGGCGACCCGCGGGGCGACCTTGCCGCCCATGCTGTGGCCCGCGACGTATACGCGGGTGGCGTCCACGAAGGGGTGACGCTGGAACAGGCGGACGGCCGCGACGGCGTGCGGGACGTACTCGTCGCTCATCGTGAAGCCCGGGATCGCCGCCACTCGGGCGGCGTGGGCGTGAGTCACCTTGTCGAAGCGCAGCGCTGCCACGCCGCGGCCGGCCAGCCCCCAGGCCAGGTCCTTGAGAGGCTTGTTGGGGCCGGTCGTGGCATCCCTGTCGAACGGCCCACCACCGCTCAGCAGCACCACCCCTGGCCACGGGCCCCGCCCGCGCGGCAGGCTCAACGTGCCGGGCACTGCCAGCGCGCCCGAGCCCACGGTGACCTCGTGCTCGGTGAATCTCCCACGGCGGGCGTACGCCGGCGGCGTCCACGGCCCGGCCGGCGGAGGCGCGAGCTGCAGGCCCTGCAGCAGGCCGGCCCCGTCGACCGACATGACCACCGTCAGCCCGCCACGCTCGCACGTCACCGGGACGCTCACCTTGACCAGCTCCGCCTTCCCCGACGCGGTCACCCAGCCCTCGGGGGCCGGCTCGCTGATCGGCGCCCCGGCCGCGCGAACCTCCCCGATCCTGGACAACTGGCTCTCCCAGGCGACGCGCAGCGTCTCACCGGAGACCACCGCTCGCAGCGGCGGCGCGAACAACGCCTCGATCTCGGCGAAGCGTCCACTGCGCGCCATCGTGACGACCGCCGTGGCGATCAGCGCCGGATCCGTTCCCGTGACCATCCCGACACCACCTTTCTACTGTTTTGCGAACGGTAACACAGCATGAGAACGTTATGTCATGGACACGTTGGAGCTGCTGGCCCATCCGGTGCGGCTGCGGATCGTGCACGCGATGCGCGGCGAGCGGGAACTCACCACCGGCGAGCTGTGCGCACGGATCCCCGACACCTCCAAGGCCATGGTCTATCGGCACGTCGACCTGCTCACGACGAGCGGCGTCCTGGAAGTGGCGGGCGAGCGGCGGGTACGCGGCGCGGTGGAGCGCCGCTACCGGCTACGCCTCGACCGGTCAGTCCTCGACGCCGGCACGCTCACGGCCATGACGCCCGACGACCACCGGCGCGCCTTCGCCACCGCGATGGCCGTCCTGGTCGCCGAGTTCAGCGCCTACCTCGACCGCGAGGGCGCCGACCCGGTGGCGGACCTCATCGGCTACCGGCAACATGCCGTCTGGCTCAGCCGCGACGAGCTGGAAATGATGATCACCGAGCTCCGTCGCGTGATTCTGCCCCTGCTGGCCAACCGGCCGGCGCCCGGCCGCACGCGACACCTGCTCAGCCCGATCTTCTTCCCCGTCGAGGAGCCTCCTGACGACGCTGAATCATGAGGAGTACAACGACTCGGCCGCCTTTACATTGTAGATCAGCAGGGTCAGAGCACCAGGTGACCGCCGACGTCGAGGTGCTGCCCTCCAGCCGGGCCGAAAAGGGCTGACCCGGCTGGGCAAGGGCGACGTCCGCTACGGCTTCGTGCTGGAGCTGCCCGATCTCGGCTGACCCAGGTGGCGGGCGAAGAAGCGCACCTCATCGTCCACCTCGAACGACGGCACATCGCCGTGCCCGCCGGGGTTGGCGTGCAGCGTCTTGTCAGGCGTTCCCAGGGCGTCGAACAGGGCCAGGCCCCGCTCGCGCGGCACCAGCCGGTCGTCCCACTGCAGCAGGAACCGCACCGGCGCCTTGACCTGGGCGGCCTCCCCGGCCAGGCCGTCGGCGCCGAGCAGGCCCAGGACCGCGGCGCCGATCCTGGGCTCCGCCGCGATGAGCGGGATGCCGAGGCCGCACCCCATCGACAGGCCGCAGTAACCGGCCGGGCCCTCGCCGACCTCGTCGAGGCGCCGCACGGCGGTCAGCACCGCCCGCCACTCGGCGACGGCCTGGCCGGCCAGGTGTGCGTGCATGGCGGCGGCCAGCGCACCCGTGTCACCGCCCCCGCGCAGCCCGGCCACGATCCGGCCGAACTCCTCGTCCTTGGGCCGGTCGCCGTGGTTCGGCGCGTCGATCGCGACCACCGCGAAGCCCGCGGCGGCGTAGCGGCGGGCGCGGGCGACGACGCCCGGGGCGGTCTTGTGCCGGCCGCCGCCATGGCCGAGCAGGATCAGCGGGCGCGGGTCGGCGGCCTGCGGCGTCCACAGGACGCCGGCGCGCCTTTACATTGTAGATTCGGGAAGGTCGATGACGCCGAGGACCGAGAGCAGGGCCACCACGGCGATGACGGCCACGATCCCCCATGCGATCGGGTTGCCGAGGTTGAGGGTCCAGCGGCCGCCCACGCGCTGGTGGACGAGGATCGCCGGGTCCATGCGAGGCGGTGGCGGGGCTTCCTGGCGACCACGGTGTTCTTTGGCGTCCTGCTCGGGTGGCTGCGGCTGGCGTCCGGGCTGATCTGGTCCGGCGTCATCCTCGTGGGGACGCGCGCGATCCGGCGCGCCGCGCTCGTCCTGCGGGAGATCTACCGGGTGCTCGAGCGGGCCGCCTTTACATAGTAGATCACTTGCGGCGGAACTCCCGTTCCCCCACCCCTTCATGCCAGGACCGGATGACCAGCTCATCGTCCTCGACCCGGGTCCACACCACCTCGCCCACATCGACGCGGAACAGGTGGGACCCGGGCTCGGTCTGCCCGGCTGCCGCGAGCTCGTCCGGGTCGGTGATCTCCACCGCCCGGCCGGCCAGCTTCACATCGCCCTCCCACGCGGCGGGGGCCATGCCCCCCATCATGCACCGCCGCGCGCTTGCCAGGTTTATAAACGAATAGATGTTCACTAAGAGGAGCAGGCAAGCCCGCTGCTGCGGGCGCTGGATGAGCGCGGGGCCAAGAGCGTCTATGTGGACGGCGGGGGTGGTGCAGTCCGCGTACGCGGTCGAACGGGGGGGAGGGTTACGCTGAGGCCCGCCATGGGCTGAGCGAGGAGGAACCATGCCGCGTACCTGGTTGACCGAGCGGTTCGAGTTGCAGGTGCCCCTGGTGGGGGCGCCGATGGCGGGGGTGAGCGACGGGCGGCTCGCGGGGGCCGTGTCGGCGGCGGGGGCGCTCGGCATGTTCGGGGTGCCGCCGTCGGTGCCGGTGTCGTGGATCGAGGAGCAGGCCGGGATCGCCGCCGCGAGCGGGCGGCCGTACGGCATCGGGCTGCTGGCCTGGGGGCTGTCCGACGAGCACCTGAAGGCGGTGCTGCGGCTGCGGCCCGCCCTGGTGTCGGTGAGTTTCGGCGACTACGCCCCGTACGTCGAGCCGCTGCGCGCGGCCGGCATCACCGTGGCCGTCCAGGCGGGCACCACCGAGGAGGCCGTGCAGGCCGAGCGGGCCGGCGTGGACGTGGTGGTGGCCAGGGGCGGCGAGGGCGGCGGGCACGGCCGCGACGACGTGGCCACGCTGCCGCTGCTGCAGACCGTGCTCGACGCGGTCCGCGTCCCGGTGCTGGCCGCGGGCGGCATCGCCACCGCGCGCGGGCTGGCCGCCGTGCTGGCCGCGGGCGCCGAGGGTGGCTGGGTCGGCACCGCGTTCCTCGGCTGCACCGAGACGACGCTCCCGCCCGAGGGGCGGCGGCGGGTGCTCGACGCCGGGGAGACCGGCACCGCGTACGGGCGGGTCTTCGACGTCGCCCAGGGGCTGCCGTGGCCACCCGAGTACGGCGGCCGGGCGCTGCGCAACGCGTTCTACGACCGCTGGCGGGGCCGCGAGGACGAACTGGCCCGCGACGATCAGGCACGCACCGGGCTGGAGGCGGCACGGCAGGGCCGCGACTTCGACACCGCCTACGTCTACGCGGGCCAAGCCGTGGGGACGGTGACGCGGGAGCGCGGCGCCGCCGACGTGGTCGCCGGCTTCGCCGCCGCTGACGAGCTGCTGTCCCGCTTCGCCGCCCCCTGATCGAGCGCGGCCCGCGCGGGTAGGGGCCGGGGGCAAGGACCGCGCGGAGGGGGGACGGCGTTGCGGAGCGAAGATGAGCAGGCACTGGGCGACGTGCCGAGCGAGGGCGAGCGGATGCTCGACGGCCTTCTGGCCGCCATGCACCTGGCCGGCATGGAGGAGATGCCCGCACTGCTCTCCGAGCACGCGCGGCTCGAGGGTTTCTCCGACGTCTCGATCTACGTGACCGACCTGCAGCAGCTGTTCCTCGTCCCGCTGCCGAACCAGCGGGACGCGGCGGGCGGCCCGCTGCCCACGATCAGGATCGACGGGACGCTGGCGGGGCGGGCGTTCCGGTCGGTGGCGCTGGTGCGGTCCCCGGCGGGCGGCGAGGGGCCGTACCGGGTGTGGGCACCGCTGCTCGACGGCACCGAGCGGGTCGGCCTGCTCGGCGTGACCGTGCCGCACGGCGGCGAGGTGGTGGAGCGGCGGATCAAGACGCTCGCGTCGCTGGTGGCGCTCCTGGTGATGAGCAAGCGCCCGCACAGCGACTCGTGCGCCCGGCTGGTACGCGCCCGCCCCATGGCGCTGTCGGCCGAGGTGCTGTGGAACCTGCTGCTGCCCGGCACGTTCGCCAACGACGACGTGGTGGTCAGCGCGGCGCTGGAACCGGCGTACGAGATGGGCGGCGACACCTACGACTACGCGATCGACGGCCACACCCTGCACCTGTCGATGTTCGACGCTATGGGCCACGACACCTCCGCCGGGCTGACCGCCACGCTCGCCATGGGGGCGAGCCGCAACCACCGCAGGCAGGGCAAGCGCCTGGCCGAGACCGCTCAGGCGGTGGACGAGGCGATCAAGAGCGAGTTCGAGGGCCGCTTCGCCACCGGGGTGCTGGCCTCGCTCGACCTGCGGACCGGGCTGCTGAGCTGGGTCAACCGCGGCCACCACCCGCCGCTGGTGCTGCGCGACGGACGGCTGGTGGCGACGCTGTCGAGCATCCCCGACCCCCCGATGGGGTTCGGGCTGGACGTCTCGACCGGGGAGCTGCACTTCCAGCTGCAGCCCTGCGACCGGCTGCTGTTCTACACCGACGGCGTCATCGAGGCGCAGAGCCCGGACGGTGAGCGGTTCGGGCTTGAGCGGTTCATCAGGTTCGTCACCAAGCGGGAGGCCGACGGGCTCCCGATCCCGGAGACGCTGCGGCGCCTCATCCAGGAGATCCTGGCCCACCAGCGGGGGCGGCTGCAGGACGACGCGACCGTGATGACCGTGGAGTGGAAGCCCCGCCGTCGCCACCACCAGCTCATCCTCTGACCTCACGCCCCCGTCGCCACGAACAGCGCCCAGCCGATGTACCCGGCGTTCACCACCAGCCTCGCCGCGACCACCCCTGGCCGGAGCAGCACGCTGGCGTGGCGAGGCCGGGCGTGCCGGACGGCGTCGAGGTGGGAGACCAGGTACGCCCCGATGAGCGCGGCGGCGGCCCAGGCACCGGCCGCGCGCGTCGGCGGCACCGCGATGAGCACGCCCGCCGCCAGCTCCGCCACCCCGCTCACCACCACCAGCAGCCCTGCCGCGCCGAGCCACGACGGCACCAACGACCGGAAATATCCGGGGAACACGAAATGCGCCACCCCCGTCACCCCCAGGAAGACCGCCAGGGCGGCCGCGATAACATCCATGCCGCGATGCTCCCTCCACTCCGTACGCCGGCGCTTGAACGAAACGATCGCGCTCCCGACGCCGGGGTGACGGTCTTCGGCGAGCCGGCGCCGTTCCAGGTCGGCCGCCACCGCCACCCGATCTGGAAGGCGGTGCTCCCCCTCGGCGGACACGCCTGGCTACGCCCGGACACCGGCGCCTGCGTCACGGCGGCGGGCCTCATCGTGCCGCCGGAGTTCGCCCATACGTGCGGAGTGACGTCCGGCTACGTCGCCCTGTTCATCGACCCGACACTCATCCGGCCCGGCCTCGGCCCGGTGGCCCTGGAACCCGCCACCGTCCGCAGACTGCACGCGGCCCTGTCCTCGGCCCCGGCCGACGCCGTCGCCGTCGCCGTCGCCGTCGCCGTCGCCGTCGCCGAGCTGGCCGCACGCACCGGCGCCGGCGCCCCGTCCCTCGATCCACGGGTCGCGCACGCCGTGCGGCGGGGGCTGCTGGGCGAGCCGCCGGCCGTCATCGCGGCCGACGTCGGGCTGTCGATGCCGCGGCTGCGGGCCCTGGTGCGGGCGGCGGTGGGGGTGCCGCTCGTCCGGCTGCGGCGGTGGGGGCGGTTGCGGGCGGCGGTCTCCGCGCTGCCGGGCGGGTCGGTGGCGTCGGCGGCGGCCGAGGCGGGTTTCGCCGATCAGGCCCACCTGGCGAGAACGGCGCGTGAGCTTCTGGGCCGTACGCCTGACTCCTTGCGGAAATCCGGGTGCGGCGCGGGCGCCGGCGGTGTTTCATGCATCGGATGATCGACGATCCGCTGGAGCGCCTGCGCGCCGCCGTCCGCCGTACCCAGGAGACCCGTCGCACGAGCACCGGGCTCGGCCATGAGGACGCCGACGACGACGTCGGCACGATCGGCACCGACGGCGCGATCGGCTTCGACCCGTTCCCGCTGCTCGAAGCGCTGCACCGGCACGGGGTCAGGGCCGTGGTGATCGGGCAGGTGGCGGGGATCATGCACGGGTCGGAGGAACTGACCGGCGACCTCGACCTGCTCTGGGACGGCAGCCCCGCGAACGCCCCGGCCCTGGCGAAGGCGTTCGCCTCGGCCGGCGGGCCGCCCATGGAGCCGGGATCGTTCCTGCGGCCGAAGGTGCCGTTCACCGTGCGGGGAGCGGGCGGCGACTGCTGCACGCCGGCGCTGCCGTGGGGAGACCTGCACGTGCCCGGCTTCCTCGACCGCGCGCTCACGGCCACCGGCCGGGACGGTCTCCAGGTGCATTACCCCTGCCTCGACGACCTGATCCTGATGCGCCGCGCGCTGGGCCGTCCCAAGGATCTGCGGCGCGCGGCCGAGCTGGAACGCCTGCGCTGAGGCGGCGTCACCATGAGGCCATCCCGATCATCCATTTCGTCGGCGATCCGAGCCCGGCGCGAGGGGTGACGGTCTACGATCGGCGAATGGCCGTACCCGAGCTCATCCGCATCACCACCCGATCGTCGCCCATGGCGCTGGCCCAGGTCGAACGCGTCCGCGCCGAGCTCGCGGCGCTGCACCCCGGCATCCGCACCGAGGTCGTGCCGGTGACGACGTCAGGCGACAGGTGGCAGGGGGCGCTGTCGGCGCTGGGCGGCAAGGGCGCGTTCACCAAGGAGGTGGACGAGGCGCTGCTGACCGGCCGGGCGGACCTGGCGGTGCACTGCATGAAGGACATCCCGGCCGACCGGCCGCTCCCGGCTGGCACGGTGTTCGCCGCCCACCTCAAGCGCGACGACCTGCGCGACGCGCTCGTCCACCCGGGCGGCCTCACCCTGGACGAGCTGCCCGACGGCACCCGCATCGGCACCTCGTCGGTACGCCGCGTCGCCCAGCTCGCCTCCTCCCACCCGCGGCTGCGCTGCGTGCCGATCCGCGGCAACGCCAACAGCCGCCTGGCCAAGCTCGACGCGGGCGAGGCCGACGCCCTGCTGCTCGCGGTGTCCGGTCTTGAGCGCATCGGCCTGAGCGAGCGCATCAGCGAGACGCTGTCGCTGGAGACGATGTGCCCGCCGATCGGCGCCGGCGTGCTCGCGCTGCAGTGCCGCGAGGACGACTCCGCGACCATCGACGCCGTCGCCGGCCTCAACCACCAGCCCACCTGGCGCGAGATCACCGCCGAGCGCATGCTGCTGCACGTCCTGCAGGGCCACTGCAACAGCCCCATCGCCGGGTACGCCCGCGCCGAGCGCGACGGCCGGCTGTCGTTGCGGGCGCGGGTGTTCTCCCCCGACGGCAAGACGGTCCTCGACGCCCACGAGTGGGCCGGCCCGCTCGACCCGGCCACCCTCGGCACCTCGGTCGCCGTGGCTCTGCTCCGTCAGGGTGCCCGCGAGGTCATCGACGCGATCCCGCACTGAGCGGAAACACCCCTCGGTGAGCCCGTCACGAGCGGCGGCCAACCGGCCGTCCTCGGCTCCGCCTCCGAGTCATCCGGCCACCGGGTGACCGGCCTGCCGGGGCGGCTTCACGCGAGGTGCAGCATGCGGAACTCGCCAGGGTTCGCCGGGCTCCGGTCGGCGACCTGGATGGGGGGCCAGGTCCACTGCCAGACGCCGATGCCCGGGTCGCGGGAGAAGCGGATCAGGCCGCGGGTGCCTTCGGCCCGTACGTGCGGCCAGGATGCGGCGATGTGCTCGCGTTCGGTGCTGTGCCGAAGGGTTTCGGCGAGGACCGTGATGGTGTCGTAGCCCTCGAAGGCGACGAAGGACGGCGTCTCGCCCAGCCTTTCGCGCAGGGCGTGCTCGACCCGGGCGCCGAGCGGGCCGAGACGTTCCGGGAGATAGCGCAGGAACGGGATCGCGGCGCCGAGTTCGCCGAGCGCGGCCCAGGAGGGAAGCTCGGGCTGGCCGGCGGGGGCGCCGAGCGTCAGGCCGGTGAGGCGTGGGTCGCCGCGGACCGCTCGGACGATCGGCATCGCCCGGCCCGCCTCGGCCCAGCCGGGCGGGGTCAGCGGGGCCAGCGCGCCTATCCGGACGGGTGACGTGCTCATCGGGCCGGGCGGTGGGGGTCGGCGTGGATGTGGGTGCGCATGCCCTGCGGGTCGAACAGGATGAGCAGTTCCACCGCCTTGCCGTCGGCGCTGCCCAGCCAGTGTGGCGAGGAGGTGTCGAACTCGGCGGCCTCGCCGGGCGGCAGCGTCAGGTCGCGCTCGCCGACGATGAGGCGCAGGCGGCCGGTGAGGACGTACAGCCACTCGAAGCCGTCGTGCGTCTGCGGGGACGGGACGAGCGGCTCCTGCGGCGCGGGGATGATCATCTTGAACGCCTGGATGCCGCCCGGACGGCGGGACAGCGGCACGAACGTCATCCCGAACCGGTGGATCGGCGTCAGGTGGATGCGGGGGTCGCCGGTGCGCGGGGCGCCGACCAGGTCGTCGAGCGGGACGTTGTAGGTGCGGGCGAGCGGCAGCAGCAGCTCCAGGGTGGCCCGGCGCTGCCCGCTCTCCAGCCGGGACAGCGTGCTCTCGGACACGCCGGTGGTGGTGGCGAGGTCGGCGAGGGTGATGCCGCGATGGCGGCGCAGCGCGCGCAGCCGCGGCCCGACGCCTTCGATCACCTCATCGGTTTCCGAAGCCATGCCGGCCATCTTGCCATAACCGCAACTTTTCGTGCCATCCCTGACACGTCCTATGAGACTGGGCGTCCGACGCGAAAGGAAAGCTCATGATCACTGCGACCCGGCCGTCGCCGCGCCGCCTCCTCCGGCGGGCGCGGACGGCGATGGCCCTCGTTCTCACCGTCGTTCTCACCGGCCTGCTCACCGGCCTGCTCACCGGCCTGCTCACCGCGCGCTCGTCCCCGGCCGCCGGAGACGTCCCGCCGCACGCCGCCGCCACCCACGATGATCCGGCGTTCGAGCGCACCTTCCGGCACGCGTTCGCCGACGTGGACGGCGTCCGGATGCACTACGTGACCGGCGGCAGCGGCTCGCCGGTCGTGCTGCTCCACGGCTGGCCGCAGACCTGGTACGGCTGGTGGCCCATCATGCCGGCGCTCGCCGAGCACCACACCGTCTACGCCGTGGACCTGCCGGGACTGGGTGACAGCGCCGGCACGCCGAAGGGGTACGACAAGGCGACGCTGGCCAGGTACGTGCACACGCTGATCGCCGACCGGCTGAAGATCCGGGACGCCGCCGTCGTCGGCCACGACCTCGGAGCGGCGGTGGCCTTCCAGTACGCCGCCCAGTTCCCCGGGCACACCACCCGCCTCGGCTACCTGGACCTGCCGCTGCCGGGGCCGGGCATCGACGCGGCCACGTACCGGTCGCTGAGCTGGCACATCGCCTTCCACTCCCAGCGGCGGGTGCCCGAGACGGTGGTGGACGACGACGTACGCGAGTATCTGGCGCTGTTCTACCCGCAGGTCGCCTACGGCGGGACGGCGTTCGGCGGCACCTCCGAGCGGTCCCCGTTCACCGATGCCGAGATCGACGAGTACGCCCGCACGTACGGCCGCCCCTCGGCCCTGTCAGGCGGTTTCGAGCTCTACCGGGCGCTCGAGCAGGACGTCCGCGACACCACGGCGGCGGCGCCGGTACGGGTGCCGGCCCTGCTCATGACCGCCCAGGGCCAGCTCGACGCGGTCCGTGCCACGGTCGAGCCGCGCGTACGCGACATCGTCAGGGCCGTGGACGTGCCGAAGGCCGGTCACTGGCTGGTCGAGGAGAACCCCCGCTTCGTCACGGCGGAGCTGCTGCGCTTCCTCGCCGGATGAGTCACCCGGCCGCGTTGTCGCCGTCTTCCGCCGGTGTGGGACGCGGCCAGGTGACGGCGGCGAAGACCACCGAGCAGGTGAGGAAGCCGGCGCACATGGCGGCGAAGCCCGCCCAGAACGAGCTGTAGGACTGGCCGAGGTCGATGCCCAGGAGCAGGGCCACCACCAGGCCGGCCAGGAGGCCGCCGACCAGGCCGGGGACGTGGCGGGGCGGCCGGTGCGCCAGGGCGCCGGTGAGCGGGAGCACCAGCGGGAACAGCGCCACCGCCCATCCCGCCGTCGGCTCACCGAACAGGGCCAGCCGCACCGCTGAGACCACGGCCGAGACGCCGATCGCCACCACCGTCCAGATGACGAGCTTGACGGGGTGGTAGCGGACGTTGTGCTCGGAGGCGTGGGCCTCGGGGCCGAACGTCCAGAAAGAGAGCAGCTCTCCGATCATGTCGCCGAGATCGGCCCTGCCGTTCTCGGGTCTCCGGTCAGAACTCATGGCGGTCATGATCCCACACCTCACGAGCCTGGCCGCTCGCCGATGAGGTCGAGGAAGGCGGCGGCGGCAGGTGACGGGCGGTCCTGCCAGATCAGGTGCTCGACGCGGGTGGGGGCGCCGCGCAGGCGGATGACGCGCAGGTCGGGGAAGCGGGTGGCGTACGCGGCGGGGAGCATGCCGACGCCGAGGCCCTGGCGTACCAGGTCCACCATGAAGTCGGCGGACGACACCTCGAAGGGCACCTCGCGCCGCACCCCCGCCGCCGCGAACGCCTCGTCCGACTGCACGCGCCCGGCCACGCCCGCCCTGAAGTCGATGAACGGCTCGTCCGCCAGGCCCGCCAGGTCCGACTCCGGCTCCGTACGGGGATGGTCGGGGGCCACCACGGCGACCAGTTCGCCGCCGCCGAGCCTGCGGCTGCGCACGCCCTTGGGTTCGGCGCGCGGCGGCAGGCCGAGGAACGCGACGTCGGCCCCGCCCTGGCGGACCCGTTCGATGAGGTGGTCGCTGCCCGCGGAGGTGAGCGTGATGCCGACCTTGGGGTGGCGGCGGCGGTAGTCGCGCAGCAGGACCGGCAGGTCGAGCGCGGTCACGGTGGGGATGGCGCCGACGGCGAGCCGGCCGCGCAGCTCGCCGCCGGCCGCCGCCACACCGCGAACTTGACCAGGTTGGCGTGGAAGTCCACCACGAGCAGCACGTCGAAGAAGACC
>NZ_JBEXLH010000095.1:0-25478 GCF_040609855.1 Nonomuraea sp. NPDC004580
GCCGTGCTCGCCAGCAAGGGCACCGGCCGCCGCGTCGTCGGCGCCGTGCTCGCCCTGTGCGGCGCGGGCGCCGCGGCGGCGACCTGGACGGCGCTCGGCGCGTCAGGCGTCACCGGCTGGCTCGCCGAGCAGAACGCGCTGCGCGGCGCCACCGACGTGCCGTGGGAGACCGCGCCGCTGTGGCCCGCCGTCGCGGCGGCGGGCGCGCTGCTGATGCTCGCCGGCGGCGTCACCGCGATCGTGCGCGGCGCCCGGTGGGCGGGCATGTCCGCCCGCTACGACCGGGCACAGGACACGCCCGGCGAGGCGAAGGCGCAGGTCAGCGACGACAGGGCGCTCTGGGAGGCGCTCGACAGGGGCGACGACCCCACCGAAGGCCGCTGAACACGGCCCGATGTCGAAACCTCCACTGTTCTGAGTCCTTGTCTTCTTGGCAAAGAATTCCTCACTAAGCTGCCGTATCAACTCGCCACGAATGATTGAGGAGCCAGCTCATGAGCTACGGGGATCAGAGCGGTAGCGGCGGCTACGGCGCGCAACCACCGGGCGGCGGCTACGGGCAGCAGCCCGGCTACGGCCAGCAGCAGCCGGGCTACGACGGAGGCTATGGCCAGCAGGCCCAGAGCGGCGGCTACGGCCAGCAGCCCCCGAGCGGAGGTGGCGGGTACAACCAGCAACCTCCCAGCGGCGGCGGCGAAGGCTACGGTCAGCAGCCGCCGAGCGGGGGCGGCTACGGCCAGCAGCCGCCGAGCGGCGGTGGCTACGGCCAGCAGCCGCCGAGCGGCGGTGGCTACGGTCAGCAGCCGCCGAGCGGCGGTGGCTACGGCCAGCAGCCCCAGAGCGGCGGCGGCTACGGTCAGCAGCCGCCCAGCTACCCGCAGGACCTCGGCTACGGCCAGATGCCCCCGAGCGGCGGCTACTCCCAGCAGCAGGGCTACGGTTACGACCAGCAGCAGCAGGGCTACTACGGCGCGCCCCAGCAGCCCCGCTCCACCAACGGCATGGCGGTCGCCTCGCTCGTCCTCGGCATCATCGGACTGGTCTTCTGCGGCCTCACCAGCATCCCCGGCGTGATCCTCGGTCACATCGCGCTCAACCGGATCAAGCGCACCGGCGAAGAGGGCTCGGGCATGGCCGTCGGCGGCCTGGTCACCTCCTACATCACCGTCGTGCTGTGGGTGCTGGGCTGGATCATCTTCGGCGGCATGCTGCTCTCGCTCATCGGGCTGAGCACCGCGGCCACCGCCACGTACGACTACTGAGCGTCCAGGAAAGGCGGATACTGGGGACATGAGCCACGCGACAACCGAGCGGACAGGCACGCGGCGCCTGAGGGTCCTGCTCCCGCCGCTCGGCGTCGCGGCCGTCACCTGCTCGGCCTTCGTGGTCGCCGCCGTGGTCGATCCCAACGAGCCGGGCCACTACCCGACCTGCCCGTTCCTGTGGATCACCGGTCTCTACTGCCCGGGTTGCGGCACGCTGCGCACCATGCACGCGCTGGCCCACCTCGACCCCGTGGCGGCGCTCGGCCTCAACCCCCTGCTGGTGGTCATGCTGCCGATCCTGCTGTTCTGGTGGGGGCGCTGGGTCGTGCGCGCGTGGCGGGGCAGGCCCATGAGCACCGCCGTGCCGCACCCGGCGTGGCTGTGGGCGTTCATCGTGGTCGTCATGGTCTACTGGGTAGTCCGTAATCTGCCTTTCGGGGCGTTCCTCGCCCCATAGGCGGGGACCGGTGGTGAGGGCGCCTCGCTGAGGCCGATACCATCGCAGGACAAGGCAGAGAGCGGACGCCGACGCGAACTCTCCGCCACACCCCCAGAAGCCGACCGGAGGGACCTCAGCGCGTGAGTGAGCGGACGGAAGGGCCGAGTGTCCTCGACGACATCCTCGACGGGGTGCGCGCCGACCTCGCCGCACGTCAGCAGGCCGTCTCGATTGACGAGCTCAAGCAGCGGGCCGAGCGGGCGCAGCCGCCCAGAGACGCCATGGCCGCGCTCGGGGGCGACCGCATCTCGGTGATCGCCGAGGTCAAGCGCTCCAGCCCGTCGAAGGGCGCGCTCGCCGCGATCGCCGACCCCGCCGCGCTGGCGGCCGACTACGAAGCGGGCGGCGCCCACGTCATCAGCGTGCTGACCGAGCGGCGCAAGTTCGGCGGCAGCCTCGACGACCTCGCCGCCGTCCGCGCCCGCGTCGACATCCCGATCCTGCGTAAAGACTTCATCCTCACCTCCTACCAGCTGTGGGAGGCCCGCGCCCACGGCGCCGACCTGGCCCTGCTCATGGTCGTCTGCCTGGAGCAGGAGGCGCTGGTCTCGCTCATCGAGCGCGCCGAGTCCATCGGGCTGACCCCGCTGGTCGAGGTGCACACAGAAGAGGAGCTCGAGCGGGCCGTCGCGGCCGGCGCGCGGGTCATCGGGGTCAACGCGAGAAATCTCAAGACACTCGAGGTCGACCGCGACGTCTTCGCGAAGATCGCGCCCAAGATCCCGGATAATGTCATCAAGATCGCCGAGTCGGGCGTGCGCGGCCCGCACGACCTGCTCGCCTACGCCAGGGCCGGCGCCGACGCCGTGCTGGTGGGCGAGAGCCTGGTCACCGGCAAGGATCCGCGCAAGGCAGTGGAGGCGCTGGTGACCGCCGGTGCTCATCCGTCGACGCGCCCCGACCACTCAGCAGAGGGATAGCAGTGGCAAACGAAGGCACCATCCTGACCGCCGCCGACCTGGCGGGCAACGGCGCGCACGGCGACGACCCCGACGTGCACGGCAAGTTCGGCATCTTCGGGGGCCGATACGTGCCCGAGGCGCTCATCCCGGCGCTCGACGAGGTGGCCGCGGTCTACGAGAAGGCCAAGAACGACGCGCAGTTCATCAAGGAGTTCGACCACCTGCTGCGCACCTACGCCGGCCGTCCCACCACGCTGACCGACGTGCCGCGCTTCAGCGAGCAGGCCGGCGGCGCGCGCGTCATACTCAAGCGCGAAGACCTCACCCACACCGGCGCCCACAAGATCAACAACGTGCTGGGCCAGGCGCTGCTGACCAAGCGGCTGGGCAAGAAGCGGGTCATCGCCGAGACCGGCGCCGGCCAGCACGGCGTGGCCACCGCCACCGCCGCCGCGCTGCTCGGCCTCGAGTGCGTCATCTACATGGGCGCCGTCGACTGCGAGCGCCAGGCGCTCAACGTCGCCAGGATGAAGCTGCTCGGCGCGACCGTGGTGCCCGTCACCAACGGCTCCCAGACCCTCAAGGACGCCATCAACGAGGCGTTCCGCGACTGGGTGACCAACGTCGACACCACCCACTACCTGTTCGGCACCGTCGCGGGCCCGCACCCGTTCCCCGAGATCGTGCGCGACTTCGCGCGCATCATCGGCGTCGAGGCCCGCCGCCAGATGCTCGAGCTGACCGGCCGGCTGCCCGACGCGGTCTGCGCCGCCGTCGGCGGCGGCAGCAACGCCATCGGCGCCTTCCACGCCTTCATCGGCGACGAGGGCGTCCAGCTGCACGGCTACGAGGCCGCCGGCCATGGCCTGGAGAGCGGCGAGCACGCGCTCACCCTCACCGCCGGCTCGGTCGGCGTGCTGCACGGCTCGCGCACCTACGTCCTGCAGGACGACGAGGGCCAGACCATCGAGTCCCACTCGATCTCCGCCGGCCTCGACTACCCCGGCGTCGGCCCCGAGCACGCCTGGCTCAAGGACACCGGCCGCGCCACCTACCACGGCGTCACCGACGACCAGGCGATGGCCGCGTTCTCGCTGCTGGCCAGGACCGAGGGCATCATCCCCGCCATCGAGTCCTCCCACGCGCTCGCCGGCGCGCTCGAGCTGGGCCGCGAGCTCGGCCCCGAGGCGATCATCCTGGTCAACCTCTCCGGGCGCGGCGACAAGGACATGGGCACGGCCATGAAGTACTTCAACCTGTGACACCGCCGGCCCGCTGACGCCCGAAGGCTTCGGGCCGGGCGCCGAGCAGGGCATCATGGTGGGATTCGACCTTCGGAACGGACAGACATGACGACTCTTCAGACGGTCTTCGCCAAGGCGAAGGCGGACAACCGGGCCGCGCTCGTCGGCTACCTGCCCGCGGGCTTCCCGTCGAAAGACGGCGCCGTCGCCGCCGCCGCGGCCCTGGTGGAGGCCGGCTGCGACGTCATCGAGATCGGCCTGCCCTACTCCGACCCGCTCATGGACGGGCCCACCATCCAGGACGCGGTGCACCGCTCGCTCGTCAACGGCACCCGCATCGCCGACGTCATGCGCACCGTCGAAGGCGTGGCCGCCACCGGCGCCGCGACGCTCGTCATGACCTACTGGAACCCGATCGACAAATACGGCGCCGACCGGTTCGCCCGCGACCTCGCCAACGCCGGCGGCGTCGGCACCATCACGCCCGACCTGACGCCCGAGGAGTCCGAGCCCTGGCGCGCGGCCTCCGCCGCGGCCGGCATCGACACGGTGTTCCTGGTCGCGCCCAGCTCCACCGAGCAGCGCATCAAGGCCGTCGTCGACTGCTGCACCGGGTTCGTCTACGCCGCCTCGCTCATGGGCGTCACGGGTGCCAGGGAGACCGTCAACGTCGCCGCCAAGGGCCTGGTCGAGCGCACCCGCGCCCACACCGACCTGCCCGTGTGCGTCGGCCTCGGCGTCGGCACCGGCGTCCAGGCGGCCGAGGTGGCCGGCTACGCCGACGGCGTGATCGTGGGCTCGGCCTTCATCCGCCGCATCCTCGACGCCCCCGACGAGGCGGCCGGCCGCGACTCGATCGCCACCCTGGCCCGCGACATGGCGAAGGGCGTCCGCCGCTGACGCTGCGGCGCGGCCTGCACGGGGCCGCGCCGGGTCGATCGCTCCGCCGCCCGGCCCTGAGCCGTGCGCGGCTGACCTGGCTCCGCCACCTGCGCCGGCACGCGTACCATCGGCTTGGCGCGCCGCATCGGACGTGCTGACGCCCCGCGCGCCATGCCGCCATCCTTCGGCGCGTGGCCGCCAGGGCCCGCTCTGCCCTCGCCCTAGGAGCGTGCGTTGCGCCCGCGTTCCTGACGTTCCGGACGAGGGATCGATCTTGGCCGGTTGAGGCTGGGTTGCGGCGAACCTCCCAGTTCGGCGGCGGGATACACGCTTAGCTGACGCTTATCCCGGACGTGATCGGATAGTCGCGGGTACTGTGCGCATTCCGGCGCAGAGAAAGAGGAGAACACTAGTGGCCGCGTCACAATCGTCACCGATGGCGAGAACGGCGATACCCTGGGTGACGACCGTCGCCCGGCTGGTTCTGGGCGGGGTGCTGATCGCGGCGGGCGCGCTCAAGATCGGCAACCCGGCCGACTCCGTGGTCGCGGTCAAGGCGTACCAGCTGCTGCCGGAATCGATCGCCGTCGCGGTGGGCTACGCACTGCCCATCCTGGAGATCGTGGTCGGCGTGCTGCTGGTCGTCGGTCTGCTCACCAGGGCGGCCGCGGTGATCGCCGCACTGCTCATGTTCGCGTTCGTCTTCGGCATCGCCTGGGCGTGGGCGAACGGCCTGCGGATCGACTGCGGCTGCTTCGGTGGCGGCGGCCAGCTGGGTGCCGGACAGGAGCCGACCTACCTGCTCGACATCCTGCGCGACTTCGGCCTCGTGCTGCTCGGCGCGTGGGCCGTGCGCTTTCCGCCGGGCCGATTCGCGCTCGACGGAGCTCTCGGTCTCGGGGGCGACAATGGTGTTGATGAGGGGGAGGACGAAGGATGAGCAAGGGCGAGCGCACCAAGACCAAGTCACAGTCCGCGCGCGACAAGATCAAGGCGCAGCAGGCCGCTCAGCGTGCCCGAGACAAGCGCCGGCGCATCGTGACGTACACCACCGCGGGCGTGGTCGCCGTGGCGGCCGTCGGCCTCGGCTGGTGGTACGCCGCGAGCACCTCGCGCTCAGAGGAGGCCCTCGGCGCCCTCGCGCCGATCACCGTGCAGTCCGACGGCGCCGCGGTGATGGCCCAGAACGGCGTCACAGGGCCGGTCGTCGACATCTACGAGGACTTCCAGTGCCCGGCCTGTAAGGAGCTCGAGCGCGTCAGCGGCCAGACCTTCAAGAACCTCGCCGCCGAGGGCAAGGCCAAGGTCGTCTATCACCCGATCACGATCTTCTCGCAGGACCCGACGCGGGCCAACTCCGTACGCGCCGGCAGCGCGTCCCGCTGCGTCGCCGACGGCAAGCAGTGGATGGCCTTCCACGACCTGCTCTTCGAGAACCAGCCCCCGGAGACCGAGGAGGGCTTCCTGCCCGACCAGCTCAAGCAGTGGGGCAAGGAGGCCGGCGTCGACACGCCCGGCTTCGACCAGTGCGTGACCAGCAACAAGAACGCCGACGCGCAGCTGGCGTACAGCAAGAAGGTCAGCGAAGAGCAGAAGCTCGATCACACGCCGACAGTGAAATTGAACGGAACAGAAATAGACAATCAGGTACTGTTCAGCCCGTCGCAGCTGCGTGATGAGATTACCGAGGCGGCCAAGTAGGCCCGCTTCCGCTACCCTCGCTTGACATGCCCCTAGCCTCGATTCCCAGCCCTTCAGAAGGGGTCTGGTATCTCGGAATCATCCCGATCCGGGCTTATGCGCTATGCATCGTGCTCGGCGTCATCGTCGCCGTCTGGCTGAGCGAGCGCCGCTGGCGCGCCCGCGGCGGCCAGGCGGGGACGATCGTTGACATCGCGGTTCCCGCGGTCATCTTCGGCCTGATCGGTGGCCGGCTCTACCACGTCATCACCGACTGGCAGACCTATTTCGGCAGCCGCGCGATCAAGGAGCCCTACCAGGCCCTGTTCATCTGGGAGGGCGGCCTCGGCATCTGGGGCGCCATCTCGCTGGGCGCGCTCGGCGTCTGGCTGGCCGTACGCAAACGCGGCCTGTCCATGAGCGCCATCGCCGACACGGTCGCGCCCGGCATCGCCTTCGCGCAGGGCATCGGCCGCTGGGGCAACTGGTTCAACCAGGAGCTCTACGGCTCGCCGACCACCCTGCCGTGGGGGCTCGAGATCGACGTCGAGCACGGCGGCGAGCCCGGCGTGCTCTACCACCCGACCTTCCTGTACGAGTCGCTGTGGGACGTCGCGCTGGGCTTCCTGCTCATCTTCGCGGGGCGCCGCTTCGCGCTGCACCACGGCCGGTTGTTCGCCCTCTACGTCGCCGGCTACACGCTAGGCCGCTTCTGGATCGAGGGGCTGCGCATCGACCCGGTCGGCGGCGTAGATCACGCGGTCGAGTTCCTTGGGCTGCGCATCAACCAGTGGACCTCGATCGTGCTGTTCGTGCTCGCGCTGGTCTACTTCTTCGCCACCCGTAACAAGACGGGCGAGGAGATCGTGGCGCTGCCCGAGTCCGGCCCCGACGACGAGCCCGACCCGGCTCACGGCGCCGGCCAGGCCGATCCCGGCACGGGCGAGTCCTCGTCCACGACCGCCGGCTCCTCGTCCACGACCGCCGAAGGCCCGTCCGGCGAGCCACCGTCCGGGGCCTCCTCGGCCGGCGACGGCGACACATCGTCCGACGCCGTCAAGCCGAGCGCCGAAGCCTCCGCCGCCGACGCGTCCGGCTCCGACGCTCCTGGCTCTGACGCGTCCGGCACTGACGCGTCCGGCACTGACGCGTCCGGCACTGACGCGTCCGGCACTGACGCGTCCGGCACTGACACCTCCAGCACTGACGCCTCCGGCTCGCACACGGTCGGCTCTGACACGGCCGGTTCGCCGGCGCAGGGCGACGATGTCGTTTCTGCGGCGGCCCAGGAGGAGGGCGAGCAGGCGGGGCCCGTGGAGGCCGAGACCGTGACGAAGGGGAAGAACTCCCGATGAGCGATCGCGCGGAGGTCCACCACCATCGCGACGTCACCGGAGGCTGGCTGCGGCCCTCGGTGTTCGGCGCGATGGACGGCCTGGTGTCGAACTTCGCGCTCATCGCAGGTGTGGCGGGCGGCAGCACCAACCCCAGGGTGGTCGCGCTCGGCGGCGTCGCCGGGCTGGCCGCCGGAGCCCTGTCCATGGCGGGCGGCGAATACGTCTCCGTCGCCAGCCAGCGGGAGCTGGCCCAGGCCGAGATCGCCGTCGAGCGGCGCGAGCTGGCCCACCACCCCGAGGACGAGCAGGCCGAGCTGGCCCAGACCTTCGTCGACAAGGGCGTGACGCCCGCCCTGGCCGCCGAGGTCGCCCGCCAGATCTCCCGCAACCCCGAACGCGCGCTCGAGGTGCACTCCCGCAACGAGCTCGGCGTGGTGCCGGGCGAGCTGCCGTCGCCGGTGGTGGCCGCCGTCTCGTCGTTCGTGTCGTTCGCGGTGGGGGCGGCGCTGCCGCTGCTGCCGTACCTGGTCGGGGCGCGCGAGCTGGTGATCTCCGCTGTGGTGTCCTGCTGCGCGCTGTTCGCCGCAGGGGCGCTGGTGTCGGCGGTGACCGCCCGCAGCTGGTGGTACTCCGGGTTGCGGCAACTCCTGGTGGGGGCGGTGGCGGCAGCGGTCACCTTCGCCCTCGGCAACGTCATCGGGGCGGGGCTGTGATGGCCCGCCGACGCGCCAGCCCTGGTTCCGGCCGCTCCGGCGGCGACGGCACCGGCCGCAACCACAACCGCTCCACCTCGCGCCGCTCTGCCGCCGGCTCCGGCCCGGAGTTCGGCGCCGGCCCAGAGCCCGGCTCCGGGGGCCCGAGGTCCGGCGCCGGCCCGGAGTTCGATCCAGGTTCTGGGTTCGGGTCGGGTTCTGGGTTCGGTTCGGGTTCTGAGTTCAGGTCAGGTGCTGGGTTCGGGTCCCAGCCCACGCCGGGGTTCGGGCCGGGAGCGGGGCAGGGACCTGGTGAAGGCGCCTGGCCCGGCGCAGGCGTTCCCGCCGACGGCCGTGACAGTGGCACCGGGGGCTTCGGTGGTTATGGCGTCGGTACGGACTATGTCGCCGGTTCGGGCGCGGGCCAAGGAGATGCCTACGGTGCCGGGACGGGCGACGGCCACGGTGCTGAGACACGTGGCAGGCGCAGCGCTGGAAGGCGCGGCAGTCGTGGCGCTCAAATGGATGGCGGTCGCGGCGCTGAGGTGCACGGCGGCGGTGCTGGGACAGGTGGCGGCGGTGCTGGGACGGGCGCCGGCGGCGTAGGGACCGGTGCCGGGGGTGCTGGGATGGGCGCCGGCGGCGTAGGGATCGGTGCCGGCGGCGCTCGGACAGGTGCCTGCGATGTCGGCCCTGGCGCTTGGCCGGATGCCGGCACGGAGAGCGGTCAGCGCAGCGACGGGTGGCAGGCCTTCGGCGACAGCCGGGGGCGAGGTCGAGGCCGTGGCCGTGGCAGGCGTGCCGCGGGCAACGCCCAGCCCCTGAGCGATGCCCAGCCCGCCGGTGACGGCCGATCGGGAACCGGCGGCTGGCCTGCCGACGACGCCCGGTCCAGCACTGGTGGCTGGCCTGCGAGCGAGGGCACCTCAGGCACGGGCGGTTGGCCTGCGGCCGGCGGTTCTTCGGGTACAGGTGGTTGGTCCGCTGGTGGTGGCCGCTCTGACACGGATGGTCGGTCTGGTGACGGCCGTTCTGGTGCGGATGGCCGGCTTACGGGTGACGGTCGTTCGGGCACGGGTGGCCGGCCTGCGGGTGATGGTGGTTCGGGTGACACCGGCGGTTGGCCCGCTGCTGATACAGGGGCCGGCACCGGCGGGTGGCGGGCCGGCGATGTGGGGTCCGTGAGCGATGGCCGGTCGGGTACCGGTGGTTGGTCGGCTGCGGACGGGCGGTCGGGTACCGGTGGGTGGCGGGCTGCGCGGGCTGGTGATGTCGGGTCGGCGGGTGACGGCCGGCCTGCGTCCGATGGCTGGTTCGCTGATGGCGGGCGGGCTGCTGGGGATGGTCGTTCCGCTGGTGAGGGGGGTCCGGAGGCGGGGGCCGAAGGCGGCAGGAGGTCGCGTTCTGGGGGCCGGCGGGCGCGTCGCCATGGGCGGTCTGCTGCGGGCGGCACCGATGCCGCTGGATGGCCGGTGGCGGGGGCGGGCACGCCCAGCGATGCCTGGTCGGCCGCTGGGACGGATCCCGGTAGGCATGGGGGTGGCGCTCGAAGCGGTGGCTGGGAGGCGGCCGACAGCGGCAGGAAGGCGGCGTCCCGTGAGGAGAGCGGTCAGGCGGTAGCGGGGGCGGATGACATCTGGGGGCCGGCTGTCGAGGGCCGGGCCGAGGGTGAGGCGTCCAGGCGTTCTTCGGGTGGTCGTGGGCGCAGGGCCGCTCGCCGGGCCGAGCAGTCCGCGGCGTCGGCCGGCGGGGAGTGGTCGGCGACCGGGCCGGATGTGGACGGGCGTGCGGCGTCCGGCCGTGGGCGGCGAGCGGCTATGGATAAGGGCGGCCGGTTTGCCGGCGGTGGTTCGTCGGCCTCCGGGTCGGATGACGGTAGGCGTGCCGCTGCTGGTCGAGGGCGCCGGCATGCGAACGCGGACAGCGGTGCCCCAGCGGCGGCGGTCAGCGAAGGCCGGGGTCGGGCTGGTGCCGAGGGCGACTTCTTCGGTGGGGCTGGTGCCGGGAGTGACCCTCTCGGTCGGGCCGCCGGCGAGAGCGACTCCCTTGGTCGCGCTGGTGCCGGGAACGACCCGCATGGCCGGCCTGATGGTGGGAGTGACCTTCTCGGTTGGGCCGCCGGCGGGAGCGACTCCGTTGGTCGGGCTGGTGCTGATGGCGATGCCGCTGTGGCTGAAGGTGATGGCCGGGCTGACGTCGACGGTGGTCGGGGGCGGGGTGCCGCCAAGGGGCGGCGGGCGGCTGCGGCCGGTGAGGCCCCCGCTGAGGAGGATGAGGACTTCTGGGGTGGTTCCGGCGCTGCGGATGATGAGGGTGGGCAGCGGCGGAGGCTGGGGTTCCGTGGCCGGGGCAAGGGTGATGGCGGGCGGGCCAACAATGAGGTGGACTCCGGTTCGCGGGCGCGCGGCGGTCAGGATGATGAGAGTGGTCTCGGATTGCCGCTGGAGGGGCTGTCCCGGGGTGGTAAGCGGGGGCGGGTCGCCGCGGCCGGGAGTGCGGCGAATGGTGGCGAGGCGTCGCAGGGCGTACCCCGTGGTGAGGATGAGGGGAAGAAGCGGAAGCGGCGGCGGACGCCGCGTTCCGACTGGCAGTTCCCCGTCCTCACCGACATGGGCATGCGGCCTGAGCGCCAGCGGCTGCTGGTGATCATCTCCACGGTGGTCGCCGTGATCGTGGCGGGGGTCGGGTTCGTGACGGTGGTCAGGTCGCTGGGGACGTACACGCCGGAGAGGCAGACCACCGCGGCCGTGCTCGCACCGGACGCGGTGCTGCCCAAGGTGTTCCACGGCTGGAACTCGCCCAAGCTGTTCGACCCCGTCGCCGAGCGTACGAAGGACGGGAAGGCGTTGACGGAGAAGGAGGTGTTCAGCCAGAAGGAGCTGACCGTCTCCAAGAAGCTCAAGCTGAAGCTCGCCGCCAAGAAACTCGACCGCGACTGCTCGCAGGCGTTGCAGGGCGCGGAGCTCGTCGAGCTGGCCGCCGGGGCGGGCTGTACGCAGACCGCCCGCGGCCTCTACCTCAGCTCCGACGGCCGCTACGTGGGCCAGTACACGCTGCTCAACCTCAAGGACGCCCAGTCGGCGGGCGACCTGGTGGAGCAGCTGAAGGTGCTCTACCGGGGCGGCTGGGTGCAGCCCCTGACCTCCGGCAAGGCCGCCTTCCCGCCCGGCGGCTACTCCGAGGCGGGCGGCTACGCGCTCGGCCACTACGTCGGCCTGGTGTGGCTGGGCCGGGTGGACGGCGCCGAGCCCACCGCCAAGGACGACTACGTCTCGCTCACCCTCGCCCTGCGCGGGGCCGAGAAGGCGGTCTACCGTCGTGTCGTGTCGATCACGGGGCCGTCGTCCTGATGTCCCGGCGCGTGCTCTTGTCGTTGACGGCCGCTGTGCTGGTCGTGGCCGTCGCCGTGGGCGGATGGATGTGGCTGGGCAGGGAGACGCCCCGGCCGTCCGCCTTGCGTACCGAAGCGACCTCCGCCTTTTACGCGGCCATCGACAGCCGCCAGAACGACGCCACCCCGCTCACCGCCGACGAGGTCTTCCCCTCCTCCGCCGAGACCCTGGGCGCCCTGCGCCGGGTCGCGGCCGACGTGTTCACCGACTGCTCCGAGCTTCTCTCGGGCACCACGGCCGAGGGGTGCACGCAGGCGTTGCGGGCGACGTACCAGGGCGGGTCGGTGGCGGGCCAGTTCGTCATCTTCAACCTGAGCGACGGGCGGGCGGCCGACGCGCTGGTGACGGACCTGCGCAAGGACGCGTTCGTACGGCAGGACATCCTCTTCGAGGCCGCCGGCAGCAGCGCCCAGGTTCGTGCGATGGGGCATTACGTGACGGTGAGCTGGGTGGGCGGGAAGGCGTCCGCGCAGGACCTGGTCACCGCCCTCATCGCCCTGGATGGGCTGGGACGGGTGGTCCAGAGCCGCATCGTGGCGGCGACGTAGACCTGCCGGCTTCCGCCAGCACGCCCGGCTCGGGTCCGCCTGCCCGCTGCGCAAGAGGTGAGGATGGGGCCAGGCGGAAATGAGGCGGTGCGCGTGGGCCGCGCGATGAGGCAGGGCATGGCCGGTGCCGAACCGGGCGGACGTGCCGGATGCTCAGGCCGGAAGTGCGGGTGCTCGCCTGCTGCGTGACGGGTGCCGGGCCGGGCGCGGTGGGTGCCGGGTTGCTCCGGTCGCGCTTGGCGGGTGCGTGCCCAGGGACGGGTCGGGTGGCGTGATCTCAGGGTGGGCTGCGGGTGTCCTTGAAGCGCTGAGTCCGGGCAGGTCAGGTTGTGGTGGTGAGGGCGGTGACCGTGGTGGTGACGGCCGACGGCAGCGCGGAGAGGTGGTGCAGCGGGGTTTCGAGGGGGGTCAGGGCGTCGGACCAGTCGGCGGACTCGCGGATCAGGGCGCGGGCTTCGTTCTTGGTGAGGGTCGTGCCCTGGGCGCGGGCGACGGCGATCAGGGCCTCGCGCCACGTGTTGGCGATCTTGGCGTGTCCGTTGTCGAGTATCCTGCGCAGCACCGCCTCGGCCTCGCCGGTGGGCTGGGGGCGGCGTACGGCGTCGTAGGCGGTCTCGGTCGCGTCGCGGACGTCGTACAGGGTGGTGAGGACTTCCGGTAGGGGCGGCAGAGCCGCGCCTACGACGCGGACGTGAGCGGCGCGGGTGGCCAGCAGCAGGCGCGGGATCGCGGCCTCCAGGCCGGGCGGCACGGAGACGGCCACTCGGGTCGGCGCGGTGGCGTGGGGCTTGGCCAGCCACGTCGAGAGCCTGACACGGGGCTGGGTGAGGTCCTTCGGCCACTCGCCGACCAGCAGGTCGGGCTCGAAACCGGCGAGTGCTTCGGCCGGCGCCACCGACGGGCCCGCGCTCTCGATCGACTGCGGGCCCTGCGTGTAGATGGCGGTGGACTGGCGGGACAGGCGCGACTGCACGGCGGGGCGTGTCTTGCTGGTCGGGCGCAGGAGGTAGAGGTCTGCTGCCGAGCCGATGGCCTCCGCGCCGAAGTATCGGTTGAAGTCGGGGTACATGGCCTCGTAGGCGAGGTTGAGCTCGGTCAGCTCCTGCTGGACCTTGAGCGCCAGCATCGGGGTACGTTCGCTCGCCCCGTACGCCAGCAACACTCGTCCCTCGTCCCGCAGCCCCTCCACCGCGCGCGCCACGAACAGGCCGATGCCCTCCGGCGTGTACGGCGGGTCGGTGAGCGCCAGGTCGTGGTCCCGAGCCGAGGCGGGCAGGCCGAGCCGGAGGTCGGCCCAGCGCGTACGGACGCCGAGGCGCTGCTCGTCGATGTAGGCCAGGATGCGCTCGTCCACGTCGACCACCGTCACGTCCGTCTCCGGATGCACCAGCTTGACCGCCAGCGAGGTCAGGTCGTGGTCGCCGACGCACAGCAGCCGGGTGCCGGGCAGCCAGAAGCGGGCCCCGAGCAGCAGCGCCCGCCGCAGCACGGTCTCGGGCGTGGCGGAGACGTGGTCGAGCACGTGGCGGGCGCGCGGCGCCTTGGCGACGAGGCCGGTGAGGCGGTCGAGCACGTGGGCGTAGTGGGGGACGAGATGCGCCACCGGGTCATCCGGGGGCGGCGCCACGGCGATGAGGTCCTGGTAGGCGGGCGTGTCGATGGGAGGGACACGCATCCGGTCGCCGTCGTGCTCCAGCGTGAGCTCGCGGAGCAGGGCCTCGATGGTACGCCGCGACGTCGCGGTCTCCCTCACCAGGGCCGCCAACGTCCACCACTGGCCGTCGCACAGCAGGGCCAGGGCGTGCCGCAGCCGCCTGCTGTCGGCCCTGGCCTCGGTGAGCAGCCGTTCCACCCCGTCACGCTCCATGAGCGAACCTTATCGGTGCCCCACCCCCAAGATCCCGCCACCGCCGCCCGCCGGGTCGGAAAGGAGCGGCTGAACGGGGGCCGCGAGGGCTTGGCGCAGGGCGGCCCTCAGCAGGGCGGACCTCAGCAGGGCGGACCTGCACAGGGCTGCCCCCGGTGGCCGCGCGCCGCAGTGGCGACGGTGGTGTCGGTGGGGCGAGGGTGGCCCTAATGAGGTTTCGGGCTGGGGTAAGGCCGGGGCCGGAAGTGGGGGCGATGGGGCCGGTGGGGGCCTTGGGGCGCTGGTGGAGGAGGGGGATGCGCGGGTGGGTAGGGGGAAGTCGATTCGGGTGGCGGAAATCGGTGGGCTGAGCGGGAATTTCGTGGGCGGTGTCCGGGGTTTGGGATAGCGAGTTCGGATCTCGGGACGGCTCCCAAGGTTCGCAATGCGGACGCGGCGGGCACCATTCCGGCAGGGTGAGGTAACCTCTACCCACGATATGCAGCAGGGCCAACGTCGTCCCTCGCCTGTGCAGGAGTTTCAGACAGACGAAGACGACGGGAGGGATTCAATGCCTGCTGCCCACCTCGGGTTCCCCGAGCCTCAGGGTCTTTACCACCCCGCCAACGAGCACGATGCCTGCGGTGTCGCCATGGTCGCCGACGTCGCCGGTCGGCGTGATCACGGCATTGTGGTCAAGGCGCTGACGGCGCTGTGCAATCTCGATCACCGGGGGGCCAAGGGTAGCGAGCCGGACACCGGCGACGGAGCCGGGATCCTGACGCAGATCCCCGATGAGTTCTACCGGGCGAGCGTGCCGTTCACGCTGCCCGCGGCCGGTTCGTACGCGACCGGCATCGCCTTCCTGCCGTTCGACTCCGAGGCCAGGGCGGTCGCCGTCCGCCTGATCGAGGAGATCGCGGCCGAGGAGGACCTGAGCGTGCTCGGCTGGCGTGAACTGCCGGTCGACCGTGACCTGCCCGGCCCGAGCGCGCGTGCCGTGATGCCGCACTTCGCGCAGCTGTTCGTCGCCGACCAGGACGGCCGTGCCGGGCTCGAGCTCGACCGGCTGGCGTTCTGCCTGCGCAAGCGGGCCGAGCACGAGGCCGACGTCTACTTCCCCTCGCTGTCCTCGCGGACGATCGTCTACAAGGGCATGCTGACGCCCGACCAGGTCGAGCCGTTCTTCCCCGACCTGAGCGACGAGCGTTACGCGACGGCGATCGCGCTGGTCCACTCGCGTTTCTCCACCAACACGTTCCCGAGCTGGCCGCTGGCCCACCCCTACCGCTACATCGCTCACAACGGCGAGATCAACACGGTCAAGGGCAACCGCAACTGGATGCGGGCGCGCGAGGCGATGCTCGCCTCCGCCCACATTCCGGGCGATATTTCGCGACTTTTCCCCATCTGTGACCCGGATGGCAGCGACACCGCCAGCTTCGACGAGGCACTCGAGCTGCTCCACATGGGCGGCCGCAGCCTGCCCCACGCCGTGCTCATGATGATCCCCGAGGCGTGGGAGAACCACACGGAGATGGACCCGGCGCGGCGCGCGTTCTACGAGTTCCACTCCACGATGATGGAGGCCTGGGACGGCCCCGCCTCGATCACCTTCACCGACGGCACCGTCGCCGGCGCCGTGCTCGACCGCAACGGCCTGCGTCCTGGCCGCTTCTGGGTGACCGCCGACGGCCTGGTCGTGCTGGCCTCCGAGGCCGGCGTGCTGGACATCGCGCCGGAGGACGTCGTCCGCAAGGGCCGCCTGCAGCCGGGCCGGATGTTCCTCATCGACACCGCCCGCGGCAAGATCATCGAGGACGACGAGATCAAGGCCGAGCTCGCCGCCGAGCTCCCCTACGAAGACTGGCTGCACGCCGGGCTCGTCCGCTTCGAGGAGCTGCCCGCCCGCCAGCGCGAGATCCCCACCCACGAGGCGCTCGTCAAGCGGCAGCAGACCTTCGGCTACACCGAGGAAGAGCTGCGCGTCATCCTGTCGCCGATGGCGCGCACCGGCCAGGAGCCGATCGGCTCCATGGGCACCGACACGCCCGTGGCCGTGCTGAGCGAGAAGCCGCGGCTCCTGTTCGACTACTTCACCCAGCTGTTCGCGCAGGTCACCAACCCGCCGCTGGACGCCATCAGGGAGGAGCTGGTCACCTCCCTGGCCAGCACGCTCGGGCCCGAGGGCAACCTGCTCGACCCGGGGCCCAGCTCCTGCCGGCAGCTCGTGCTGCCGTACCCGGTGATCGACAACGACGAGCTCGCCAAGATCATCCACATCAACGACGAGCACGACCTGCCGGGCTTCCACCCCTACGTGATCAGCGGCCTGTACGACGTCTCCGGCGGCGGCGAGGCCCTGCTGCGGCGGCTGGAGGAGATCAGGGCCGAGGCGTCCAGGGCGATCGCCGACGGCGCCCGCATCATCGTGCTGAGCGACCGCGGCTCCTCCGAGGAGCGGGCGCCGATCCCGTCGCTGCTGCTGACGGGCGCGGTGCACCACCACCTCATCCAGGAGAAGACCCGCACCAAGATCGGCCTGGTCATCGAGACCGGCGAGGCCCGCGAGTGCCACCACATGGCGCTGCTCATCGGCTACGGCGCCGCCGCGATCAACCCCTACCTGGCGATCGAGACCATCGAGGACCTCGTCGACAGCGGGGCGCTCAAGGCCGACAAGCACAAGGCCGTGCGCAACCTCATCAAGGCGTACGGCAAGGGCGTCATCAAGGTCATGTCCAAGATGGGCGTCTCCACGGTGGCCTCCTACACGGGCGCGCAGATCTTCGAGGCGCTCGGCCTGAGCCAGGAGGTCATCGACTCCTGCTTCACCGGCACCACCTCCCGCCTCGGCGGCGTCGGCTTCGACGTGCTGGCCGAGGAGGTCGCGCAGCGCCATCGCCACGCCTACCCGCGGGTGGAGAACCCGCACCGCAGGCTCCAGGTCGGCGGCGAATACCAGTGGCGGCGCGAGGGCGAGCCGCACCTGTTCAACCCCGAGACCGTCTTCAAGCTGCAACACGCCACCAGGACCCGCCGCTACGAGATCTTCAAGGAGTACACGAACCTCGTGGACTCCCAGGCGGAGCGGCTGATGACCCTGCGCGGCCTGTTCAAGCTGCGCAAGGGCACGCCGATCCCCATCGAGGAGGTCGAGCCGGTCGAGAGCATCGTCAAGCGGTTCTCCACCGGCGCGATGTCGTACGGCTCCATCTCCATGGAGGCGCACGAGACGCTCGCCATCGCGATGAACCGGCTCGGCGGCAAGTCCAACACCGGCGAGGGCGGCGAGGACCCCGAGCGCCTGTACGACCCGGCCCGCAGGTCGGCCATCAAGCAGGTGGCATCGGGGCGGTTCGGCGTCACCTCCGAATACCTGGTCAACGCCGACGACCTGCAGATCAAGATGGCGCAGGGCGCCAAGCCCGGCGAGGGCGGCCAGCTGCCCGGCCACAAGGTCTACCCGTGGATCGCGAAGACCCGCCACTCCACGCCTGGCGTCGGCCTCATCTCGCCGCCGCCGCACCACGACATCTACTCCATCGAGGACCTCGCCCAGCTCATCCACGACCTGAAGAACTCCAACCCGCGTTCCAGGGTCCACGTGAAGCTGGTCGCCGAGGTCGGGGTCGGCACGGTCGCGGCCGGCGTGTCGAAGGCGCACGCCGACGTGGTGCTGATCTCCGGTCACGACGGCGGCACCGGCGCCTCGCCGCTGACCTCGCTCAAGCACGCGGGCGCGCCGTGGGAGCTCGGCCTGGCCGAGACCCAGCAGACGCTGCTGCTCAACGACCTGCGCGACCGCATCGTGGTGCAGGTGGACGGCCAGCTCAAGACGGGCCGCGACGTCGTCGTCGCCGCGCTGCTCGGCGCGGAGGAGTACGGCTTCGCCACCGCCCCGCTGGTCGTCTCCGGCTGCGTCATGATGCGGGTCTGCCACCTCGACACCTGCCCGGTGGGCGTCGCCACGCAGAACCCCGAGCTGCGCAAGCGCTTCACCGGCAAGCCGGAGTTCGTGGTCAACTTCTTCGAGTTCATCG
Source organism: Nonomuraea sp. NPDC004580 (assembly GCF_040609855.1). NCBI lineage: Bacteria > Bacillati > Actinomycetota > Actinomycetes > Streptosporangiales > Streptosporangiaceae > Nonomuraea > Nonomuraea sp. NPDC004580. The sequence continues at coordinate 18,331 of NZ_JBEXLH010000095.1, forward strand.
CCGAGGAGATCCGCGAATACCTGGCCGAGCTGGGCTTCCGCTCGCTCGACGAGGCGATCGGGCACGTCGAGATGCTCGACACCACGGCGGCCGAGGAGCACTGGAAGGCCAGTGGCCTTGACCTGTCGCCGATCCTGCACCGGCCCGAGCTGCCGGCGGGCACCGCGCTGCGCCGGCTCGCCGAGCAGGACCACGGGCTGGAGCACGCGCTCGACAACACGCTCATCCAGCTCGCCGAGGGCGCGCTCAACGACGGCACCCCGGTCACGCTGGAGCTGCCCATCCGCAACGTCAACCGCACGGTCGGCACCATGCTCGGCTACCAGGTGACCAAGCGGCACGGCGGCAAGGGGCTGCCCGACAACACCATCGACATCTCCTTCACCGGCTCGGCGGGCAACTCGTTCGGCGCGTTCGTGCCGCGCGGGATCACGCTGCGGCTGACCGGCGACGCCAACGACTACGTCGGCAAGGGCCTGTCCGGCGGCCGCATCACGCTCAGGCCGCACGACGAGGCGCCGCTCGACGGCCACATCATCGCCGGCAACGTCGCCCTCTACGGCGCCACCTCCGGCGAGGTGTTCATCCGCGGCGTCGTGGGCGAGCGGTTCTGCGTGCGCAACTCCGGCGCGACGGCGGTCGTCGAGGGTGTGGGCGACCACGGCTGCGAGTACATGACCGGCGGCAAGGCCGTGGTGCTCGGCCCGACCGGGCGCAACTTCGCGGCCGGCATGTCGGGCGGCATCGCGTACCTGCTGGATCTCAAGCCCGAGCGGGTCAACCGCGAGATGGTCGCCATCGAGGCGCTCACCGAGGAGGACGCCGAGTTCCTCAAGGAGACCGTCGAGAAGCACTTCGCGGAGACCGGCTCGCCGGTCGCCAAGCAGCTGCTGGCCGACTGGGACGCGGCGCTGGCCAGGTTCGGCAAGATCATGCCGACCGACTACAAGAGGGTGCTGGAGGCCGCAGAGGCCGCCCGCATCGAAGGCAGGGACATCGACGAGGCCGTCATGGCGGCCGCGGTTCAGGGTTAAGGGAGGCGTACCGCATGGCTGACCCGAAGGGTTTTCTCACGCACGACCGGGAGCTGCCGGCGCGCCGTCCCGTGGACGTCCGCATCAGCGACTGGCGCGAGGTCTACCAGGACTTCTCCCAGGAGAAGCTGACCAAGCAGGCGGCCCGTTGCATGGACTGCGGCATCCCGTTCTGCCACAACGGCTGCCCGCTGGGCAACCTCATCCCCGAGTGGAACGACCTGGTCTACCGCACCGACTGGCAGGAGGCCATCGAGCGGCTGCACGCCACCAACAACTTCCCCGAGTTCACCGGCCGGCTCTGCCCGGCTCCGTGTGAGGCGGCGTGCGTGCTCGGCATCAACTCCGACCCGGTGGCGATCAAGCGGGTCGAGGTCGAGATCATCGACCGCGCGTTCGCCGAGGGCTGGGTGCGCCCGCAGCCGCCGGCCGTCAAGACCGGCAAGAAGGTCGCGGTCGTCGGCTCAGGACCGGCGGGCCTGGCCGCCGCCCAGCAGCTCACCAGGGCGGGGCACGACGTGGTGGTGTTCGAGCGGGCCGACCGCATCGGCGGCCTGCTGCGTTACGGCATCCCCGAATTCAAGATGGAGAAGCGGCACATCGAGCGCCGGCTCGAGCAGATGCGGGCCGAGGGAACGGAGTTCCGCACCTCCGTCAACGTCGGCGTCGACATCACCGCCGCCGAGCTGCGCGAGCAGTTCGACGCCGTGGTGCTGTCCGGCGGCGCCACCCAGTGGCGCGACCTGCCGGTGGCCGGGCGTCAGCTCAAGGGCATCTACCAGGCGATGGAATACCTGCCGCTGTCCAACAAGGTCCAGGAGGGCGACTTCCCCGCCTCGCCCATCTCGGCCGAGGGCAAGCACGTGGTGGTGATCGGCGGCGGCGACACCGGCGCCGACTGCATCGGCACCGCGATCCGGCAGGGCGCCGCGTCCGTCACACAGCTGGAGATCATGCCGCAGCCGCCCGCCACGCGGCCGGCCGGCCAGCCGTGGCCGACCTACCCGATGCTGTTCAAGATGGAGAGCGCCCACGAGGAGCTGGCCGAGGGCGGGGGAGCGCGCGTCTACGCGGTCTCCACCACCGAGTTCGTCGGCGACGACGACGGCAACGTGCGGGCCCTGCGCCTGGTCGAGGTCGAGGGGCCGCAGAACGGCTTCAAGCCGATCCCCGGCACCGAGCGGGAGATCCCGGCCGAGCTGGTCACGCTCTCCATGGGCTTCCTCGGGCCGGAGAAGGGCTCGCTGCTGCAGGACCTGGCCGAGGTCGCCGGTGACGGCTTCTACGACGCCAGGGGCAACGTGGCGCGCGACAAGACGTACATGTCGAAGGTCGACGGCGTCTTCGTGGCGGGCGACATGGGCCGCGGCCAGTCGCTCATCGTGTGGGCCATCGCCGAGGGGCGGGCCGCCGCCTCCGGCGTCGACCGGTTCCTGACCGGGGACACGGCGCTGCCGTACCCGATCCTGCCGACCGCGCGTCCGCTGGTCTGACCTGCTCGTCTTCCCGGAGCGCCCGCCCTTGTGGCGGGCGCTCTGCTTTTGCGCACTCTGCATGACTTGCAGAGTGTGCGAAGAGTGCGTGCAGCGCAAGGCATGGAGAGTCCGCAGGAGCGGCGTGAGCGCCGCCGGGCCGAGAAGCGGCAGGCCATCAGGATGGCCGCCGTCCGCATCGCGCTCGACCAGGGATTCGAAGCCGCCACCGTGGAGGCGATCAGCGCGGCGGCCGACATCTCGCCGCGCACCTTCTTCAACTACTTCGCCTCCAAGGAGGAGGCGCTCGCCCCCAGCCCCATGTGGAGGCCCGAGGAGTTCGTCGGGCTGCTGCAGGAAAGGCCGGCGGACGAGCCCGCCTTCGGCTTTGGGTCAGCATGGGGTCGCTCATCATCACCCTGTTCCTGGTCGCGCTCGACCAGACCGTCGTGGCCACCGCCATGCCCACCATCGTGGGGGAGCTGCACAGGCTCCAGAGCCTGTCCTGGCCGGTCACGGCGTTCGCGATCTCCGAGTCGCTGTTCGCCACCATGGACCTCGGCACCGGGGCGGTCGCGCCGGGGGCGTACATGGTGCTGTGCGGGCTCGGGCTGGGCGTGATGGGGCAGAACCTGCTGCTCGCCGTCCAGACCACCACGCCCGCGGCCGACCGCGGCGCGGCCACGTCCGCCGTCACGTTCGCTCGCGGGGTCGGCGGCGCGGTGGGCGTGTCGGTGCTCGGCGGCGTCTTCGCCGCCGGCCTCGCGCCAGGACAGGCAGCGCTCACCCCCGCCGCCGTCCAGGCGCTGCCCGAGGCCGTACGGCACGCCACGCAGCCGGCCTTCGCGGACGCGATCACCGGGGTGTCCGCCTGGACAGGGCCGATCATGCTGGCCGCCGCGGTGCTGCTGGCCTGGCTTCCTGACGTACGGCTGAGCCACCGCGACTGACCCGCGACTGAAGGGGCGAAGCGAGCTGGGGGATAGAGGTCCGCTTCGCCCACCATCAACCGAAATTTCACCACTCGGTTGCATCACTGGTTGACTGTCGGGAACATTCAGATTCTGCGGCATTCAGGCGGAGGGGGAAGTATGCGGCGGCTCGCCTCTGGCATGACGGCGCTGGCCGCCGCGCTCACCCTCGCGGCCTGCTCGGCCACCGCCCCCCAACCAGGCGAGGCCGCCCGCAAACCCACCCCGCAAGGCCAGGGCCAGCCCGAATACCTCGTCTTCTACGAGCACGGCAGGGGGCGTGCGGCCAAGGCCGCCGTCGAACGCGCCGGCGGCACCACCGTCGCCGACAACACCAAGCTCGGCTACCTCCTCGCCGTCGGCGGCGACGGCTTCCAGGCGACCGTGGGCGGCGATCCCGCCGTCATCGGGGTCAGTCCCGACCGCAGCATCGGACGTACGGCATCGAAGCCCGTCACGCGAGCACTCCCCGACGAGCAGGCGTTCACCGAGCGTGCCGGCGAACCGCTCGCCCCCCGCCAATGGGACATGCGCATGATCGGCGCCGACCGCGCCAACGCCGAGGTCCCCGGCAGCAAGAAGGTCCTCGTCGGCGTCATCGACACCGGCGTGGACGGCAAGCACCCCGACATCGCCCCCAACTTCAACCGCGAGCTCAGCCGCAACTTCGTCACCGACCGCCCCAAGGACGACTACGGCGAGACCCTCGACGGCCCCTGCGAGGCCAAGAACTGCAAGGACCCCGTGGACGCCGACGACGACGGCCACGGCACCCACGTCGCCAGCACCATCGCCTCGCCCATCAACGGCATCGGCATCGCCGGCGTCGCGCCCGGCGTCCAGATCGTCAACATCAGGGCAGGACAGGACTCCGGCTTCTTCTTCCTCAAGCCCAGCCTCGACGCCCTCACCTACGCCGCCGACATCGGCGTCGACGTCGTCAACATGAGCTACTACGTCGACCCCTGGCTGTTCAACTGCCGCGCCAACAAGTCCGACACCAAGAAACAGCGCCTCGAACAGCGCGCCATCATCACCGGCATGCAGCGCGCACTCGACTACGCGCGCGAACGCGGCGTCACCCTCATCTCCGCCCTCGGCAACGGCTCCACCGACCTCGGCAACCCCAAGATCGACAAGCAGAGCCCCGGCTACCCCAAGGGCGACGAGAAGGAACGTAAGATCGACAACTCCTGCATCAACGTGCCGGCCGAGTCCAAAGGCGTCATCTCCGTCTCCGCGCTCGGCCCCTCCGGCCGCAAGGCCGCCTACAGCGACTACGGCGTCGAGCAGACCGACGTCTCGGCCCCCGGCGGCGACGTGCTCGACGGGCAGGGCGTCAACGTCACCAGGTCCATCCTCGCCGCCGCGCCGGAACGCGTGCTGCGCGCCGCAGGCCGCATCGGCAAGGACGGCAAGCCCAAGGGCGCCGACGTCGTACGCGACTGCACCGGCGGCACCTGCTCCTACTACCAGTACCTCGAAGGCACCTCCATGGCCGCGCCGCACGCCACCGGCGTCGCCGCCATCCTCATCAGCCGCTTCGGCAAGCCCGGCAAGGGCGGGCTCGAACTCGCCCCCGACACCGTCCAGGACCTGCTCTACAAGACCGCCACCCCCAAGGCCTGCCCCGACCCGCGCGAGTACACCTACAACGCCTTCGGCACCAGCGAGAAACACCTGTGCCAGGGCGACACCAACGACAACGGCTTCTACGGCCACGGCATCGTGAACGCCTGGAAGGCGGCGACCGCGCAGCCATGACGTACCGCCTCCTCGCCGCCGACGCCGCGATGGGGGTACATCTCGCTTTTCTCGCCTACCTGGCCTTAGGCGGCTTCCTCGCCTGGCGCCGGCGCCGCACGATCCGGATCCACCTCGCCGTCGCGGCCTGAGGAGTGCTGTCCGTCGTGACCGGCGTCGAATGCCCGCTCACACTCGTGGAAGACTGGGCACGTCGCCACGCGGGCGAGGCAGGACTGCCCGCGAGCGGCTTCATCGACCACTACATCGAAGGCGTGATCTACCCGGAGGAGTACACGAACGTGGCACGACTGGCGGTCGGCGTTCTCGTTCTGTTCTCATACGTCGGGTACGTTCTCCGTCGTCAGTGACTGCCAAGTGGTCTGTACCAATTAAGGTAGGACTCGTGACTCGTCGCGCGAAAATCGTCTGCACTCTAGGCCCCGCCACATCGTCCAAGGAACGCCTCCGCGAGCTCATCGCCGCGGGCATGGACGTAGCACGGTTCAACCTCAGCCATGGCAACCATGACATGCACAGAGAGGTGTACGACCGGGTCAGGGAGGTGGCGGCCGACCTCGGCCGCGGTGTAGGCGTCCTCGCCGACCTGCAGGGCCCCAAGATCCGCGTCGGCACCTTCGAGGAAGGCCCCGTCAGGCTCGGCTTCGGCGACGTCTTCACCATCACCGGCGAAGACGTCCCTGGAGACCGCGAACAGGTCTCCACCACCTACAAGGGACTGCCCAACGACGTCAGCCCCGGTGACACCATCCTCGTCGACGACGGCCGCCTCGTCCTCGAGGTCACCCGCGTCGACGGCGACCGCGTCATCACCCGGGTCGTCATCGGCGGCATGATCTCCGACAACAAGGGCCTCAACCTGCCCGGCGTCAACGTCAGCGCCCCCGCGCTGACCGACAAGGACGAAGCCGACCTGCGCTGGGCGCTGCGCACCGGCTTCGACATGATCGCCCTGTCGTTCGTCCGCCGCCCGTCCGACGCCGACGTGGTGCGCAACATCATGGAGCAGGAGGCCGTACGCCTGCCGCTGCTCGCCAAGATCGAAAAGCCGCAGGCCGTCGACCGCCTCCCCGAGATCGTCGACGCCTTCGACGGCATCATGGTCGCCCGCGGCGACCTCGGCGTCGAGCTGCCCCTGGAGCAGGTGCCGATCGTCCAGCGCCGCATCATCGAGCTGTGCCGCGAGAAGGCCCACCCCGTCATCGTGGCCACCCAGATGCTCGACTCCATGATGAACTCCCCGCGCCCCACCCGCGCCGAGACCTCCGACGTCGCCTACGCCGTCATGGACGGCGCCGACGCGGTCATGCTGTCCGGTGAGACCTCCGTCGGCAACTACCCGATCGAAGCCGTCTCCACGATGGACCGCATCGCCTGCGCCGCCGAGAAGTCCTCGCTGCACGCCACCCACACCTTCGAGCGCATGCCCGAGACCACCGGGGGCGCCATCGCCAGGGCCGCCGCCGAGGTGGGCGCCATCGTCGGCGCCAAGGCGCTCATCGCGTTCACCATGTCCGGTGAGACCGCGCGCCGCCTGGCCCGCTACCGCTCGCCCATCCCGCTGCTGGCCTTCACCAGCGCGCCCCACGTACGCGGGCAGCTCTCGCTGACCTGGGGCGTGGAGACCTTCCACGTGCCGTTCGTGCACCACACCGACGACATGGTGCGGCAGGTGGAGGCGTCGCTGCTGTCGCTCGGACGGCTGGAGAAGGGCGACAAGGTCGTCATCGTGGCCGGCTCGCCTCCCGGCACCCCCGGCTCCACCAACGCCCTGCGCGTCCACACCATCGGCTCAGCGGTCTCCCACGCCCACTGACAGAGATGATGTAGGTGAGCACCTCCCGCCAGTCCTGACCCACCCTCTGACTGACCTCGGGTCTTCAACGGGATCTGTCGGTCTGAACGGG
>NZ_JBEXLH010000096.1:0-24243 GCF_040609855.1 Nonomuraea sp. NPDC004580
CCTGATCCGGCCAGCTGGTTACCGACCCCGACCAGCCACAGCACGCCGGGGTCCGCTGCCGCCTGCCCACTAATTCTCCGATTTTCGGACTAGGCTGGTGCCAGTGGGGCGGTCGTCCACTCCCGGACGCGGAGGTGCGGGTCTTCCCGATCCGCCGCCGTGGCTGGCGATGCCGGCCCCCGCTGATCTGCCCACGACACCCCCAGAGGACTACCCATGACCTATACCGGTGACGTCCAGGTCGGCGGCCCCGCCGACGTGCGCGAGCTGCCCGCGCTGACGATCTCCAAGCTCGCCGTAGGCCCGTTCGACAACAACGCCTATCTGCTGCGCTGCGTCGCGACCGGCGAGTCCGTGCTCATCGACGCCGCCGCCGAGTCCGACCGGCTGCTGGCCCTCATGGGCGACCGGCCCGTCGGCGCGGTCATCACCACCCACCAGCACGGCGACCACTGGCAGGCGCTTGAGCAGGTGACGAAGGTGACCGGCGCCCAGGTGATCGCCCATCCGCTCGACGCGCCCGCGCTCCCCGTCCCGGCCGAGCGCACGGTCGAGCACGGCGACACGATCACGTTCGGCGAGGTCACGCTGGAGGTCATCCACCTGCGCGGCCACACGCCCGGCTCGATCGCCCTGCTGTACGACGCCGGCCCCGAGGGCCACCACCTGTTCACCGGCGACTCGCTGTTCCCCGGCGGCGTGGGCAACACCCAGAAGGACCCCGAGCGGTTCGATCAGCTCTTCACCGACGTCGTCGAGCGCATCTTCGACCGCCTGCCCGACGAGACCTGGGTCTACCCGGGCCACGGCAAGGACACGACGCTCGGCGCCGAGCGCCCGGCCCTCCCGGAGTGGAAGGCCAGGGGCTGGTAACAGGGGACGGTCAGCGGCGGGTGGCGAGCACGTGGGCGATGCGCTCGGCCGCCAGGGCGGGATCGTCGGCCGGCCCGACGAGCTCGCCCCACGACCACCGGTAGAACCAGCCCTCCGACAGGGCGGCGCAGTCCACGGTCTCGGCCATCAGGGCCGCGTCGGGGTGGCTGACGCGCAACGCGGGCGGGTCCGACCGCAGCAGGGCGGTCAGCCCGCGTTGTTCCAGCTCCGTCGCCAGCTTGCCGAGGTAGTACGTACGCGTGTGCTCGCGCGGCGTGGCCGACATGGCTCCATCAAAGCCGAAATAAGACGAAAAATCCCGTCAGTTGCTCATCGAAGGCCGGTCAGCGGCCCAGACGAGCGGCTTCCTTACGCTGCTCGCGCTTGTAGAACAGCACACGCAGCGGGATGGCCGCGACGAGCGCGATCTGCATGGTGGCCCCGATCTTGATCGGCATGTCGCCGCCCTCGGGCCAGGCCACCCAGACCGTCAGGAACGCCACGTTCACCATGATCCAGCCCAGAACGACGGCGGCGAGCTGCCCCTTCGGCTTGGGGTACTCGATGCGGCTGACCATCAGCCACGCCACCCCGAGCACGGCCAGCAGCGACCAGATGCTCGGCTGGAACAGCAGCACGATGGAGATCACGGTCATGGCGCCCATCGGGATGGGCAGCCCCATGAAGTCGCCGCTCTTGGTCTTGACGCAGGCGAACCTGGCCAGGCGTACGACGCCGGCGACCAGCACGGCCGCCGCGGCGGCGAGCACGGCGGTGAAGGGCACGCTCTCCGGCACGCCGATGCCCCAGATGACGACCATGAACGCAGGCGCGAAGCCGAAGCTGATGACGTCGGCGAGGTTGTCGAGCTCGGCCCCCATCGCGGAGGCACGGAAGCGGCGCGCCACGAGCCCGTCGAACAGGTCGCAGGTGGCGCCGATGAGCAGCAGCACGATGGCGGTGGCGAAGTAGCTCGGCGCGGGCGTGAACCGGCCGCCGTCGACCTGCAGTTGCTGGATGGCGGAGTAGGCCAGCACGCACACCGCGAGGAACCCGCAGACGGCGTTGCCCAGCGACAGGGAGTCGGCGGCGGACAGGCGGAACGCCTTGCCGACGGGACCGCGAGGTTCTTCCTCTTCCGTTCGCCAGCTACTGGCGTCAGCCGTGGTCAATTCTGGTCACCCCCGCAACCGTCTTGTCGCCCACGGACACCGCGGGAGAAATCCCTTCGGGAAGGTAGATGTCGACCCGGGATCCCAACCTGATCAGCCCGATCCGCTCACCCTGCTCGACCTTCGCGCCGTCACTCAGGTACGGCACGATCCTGCGCGCCACGGCGCCCGCGATCTGCACCATCTCGATGTCGCCCAGCGTGGTCTCGAAATGCCACACCACACGCTCGTTCTGGTCGCTGTCCTTGTTGAACGCCGGCAGGAACCCACCTGCCACATGCTGCACGGAGGTGACATTTCCCGCAAGAGGGGCACGGTTGACGTGCACGTTCAGCGGGTTCATGAAAATCGCGACCCTGGTGCGGCCGTCGGGCCACGGGTCGATGCTCTGCACGACGCCGTCGGCGGGTGACAGGATGCGGCCCTCGCCGATTGTGCGGTCCGGGTCTCGGAAGAACCAGAGCATGCCCCCGGTGAGCGCGCTCAGCGGCACCGCCGCAAGCGCCCATCGCCGGTCTCGGCGCGTCAGCAGAGCGGTGGCGGCCGCCGCGGCGGCCGTCGGGAGGAGCCACGGGGAGACCCCGCGCGCGAGCCTCATGCGGCTCGGCTTGGCAGAATCGTCGGACACGTACAACCTTTGGTGGTGACTGGACTGGGCGCTTTGCCGTGATGTTACAGAACCAGCAACTATGACACGGCATAACTACACAAGCAAAGCGCCTCGAAGCCCATTTCGCTAGACCTGCTCCGGATGCGTCTCCTCGCCCTTGCGCGCGTCGATGCGAGCTTTGATCAGGCTGGCCACAGTGGTGATGACCATGGTGGTGCCGATGACCGAGAGCGACACCCAGATGGGAATTTCGGGCGCCCAGGAGACATGGCTGGAGTGCAACGCCTCCAATACGAGCTTAACCCCGATGAACCCCAGGATGAACGCCAAACCGTAGCTGATGTAGACGAGGCGCTGCAGCAGGCCGCCCAGCAGGAAGTAGAGCTGACGCAGGCCCATCAGGGCAAACGCGTTGGCGGTGAAGACGATGAAGGGGTCTTTGGTGAGCCCGAAGATGGCCGGAATCGAGTCGAGCGCGAACAGCAGGTCGGTGGTGCCGATCGCGACCATCACGATGAGCATGGGGGTGACCATGCGCCTGCCGTCGATCTTGACGGTGACCTTGGAGCCGACGTAGCCCTCGGTGGTGGGGAACGCCCTGCGCACCCACCGCAGCAGGACGTTCTCGTTGAACTCCTCTTCCTCGCCCTTGAGGTGCTGGCGGACGATGTTGACCGCCGTGTAGATGAGGAAGGCGCCGAACACGTAGAACAGCCAGCTGAACCGCTCGAGCGCCGCCGCGCCGAGCGCGATGAAGATGCCGCGCATCACCAGCGCCAGCAGGATGCCGACCAGCAACACCTTGTGCTGGTACGCCTTCGGCACCGCGAACCGGCTCATGATGATGAAGAAGATGAACAGGTTGTCGACGCTCAAGCTGTATTCGGTGATGTAACCGGCGAAGAACTCACCGGCTCTGTCGGGGCCGGAGGTGAACCACAGAAGCACGCCGAACAACACGGCGAGGAAGACGTAGAAAGAGACCCAGTAGCCCGCCTGGCGCATGGAGAACTCACGTGCTTCTCCACGGTCGACGATCCACAGGTCGATGGCGATGACCAACAGCAGACCGCCGATCACGGCGATCCAGGCCCACAAAGGTTCAGTCACTCAGACCCTCCGGCATGCACGCTTCATTGCCGGAGGTCTCTCCCGCCCGCGCTCAGCTGCGGACCGGCAGCCCCGGGGGCCCCGTGGAGCGGGGCTGCACCGTGATGACGAGGCTGTCGCGAAGGGATACTCCCCTCCCTAACCCACGCAGTATACGAGAACCCCTCGACCGCACCTAATCATCCTCCCCCTCAGCACCCAGCCCCGTAGACCGCGAGCACGCTCTCCACCGCGTCGTCGCCATCGGGCATCTCGTCGCCGCGTCGCCGCGCCGCCACGGCCAGCGCCCGCGCGTCCTCGGGTGCGGCGAGCAGCCGCCGCACGGCCGCGCGGAAGCCGGCCACGTCGCCGTACGGCACCAGGACCCCCGCGTCCCCCAGGATCTCCGGGATGCCGCCGACCTTGGAGGCGACGGCCGGGGTGCCGGTCATGAGCGCCTCTCTGAGGGTGAGCGGCTGTCCCTCCCACCGGCTCGGCATCACCAGAGCCGTGGCGGCACGCATCAGGTCGGCCACGTCGTCCCGGTTGCCCAGCAGCCGTACGGGCAGGTTTTCCGCGTCGATCCGCCGCTGCAACTCCCCGCGCAACGGCCCCTCACCCGCCACCGCGAAGAGCGGGGCACCCTCCCACGGCCCGGCCGCCACATCGAGCAGCGTCTCCAGCCCCTTCTGCTGAGCCAGCCGGGCGACGGTGAGCAGGATCGGACGCTCGCCGGCACCGATCTCGTCCCTGATCTCCTGAGGTGTCCGCCTGGCCGGAGCCGGCACCGGCGCGGCCACCAGCGCAGGCCGCACCTCCCGGGCGCCCAGCGCGGTCATCCGCTCACCGAGATCGGGCGAGACCACCAGCACGTGCCCGCTCCGCCGCGCCACGATCCGCTCCAGCACCCCATAGACCAGCCCCACGAACCCACCGGCGGTCAGCGCGTTGTGCAACGTCACAACGGGCCTGCGGGCAGGGCTTCCCAGGGCCGCCAGAGCCCCGGCCCGCAGACCATGGGCGTGCACGACATCGGCGCCCTTGGTCAGCCGCCGGACGGCGAGCACCGCACGCAGATCGTTCAGGGGATGGGGCCGATCGGAGACGGCCACCTCGACGAACCGCGCCCCCGCCGCCCCGAACGAGAACCGCTCCTCAACACTGCGCGGCCCGACCACCAGCACCTGGTGCCCCCGCCGCACGAGCCCCTCCACCAGCATCAGAACGTGCCGCCCGGTACCACCCGACGTGGTCCCCAGCACAAAAGCCACCCGCACGCCGGTCTCCCTCACTCCGCCCGACCTCACTCCGCCCGACCTCACTCCGCCCGACCTCACTCCGCCCGACCTCACTCCGCCCGACCTCACTCCGCCCGACCTCACCCGGCTCCACCGCGGCGCAGCAGACCGGCCACCGAGGCGGCGTCAGGCCGGTCCACGAGGGCCACGACCGCGACCCCGACCGCCAGCGCCACCACCGCACCCAGCACGGCGGCCCCCACGTTCGCCCAGAGGGACACGGCCCCCAGCAGACCGACGACCCCGGCCCCCGCGAGGAACCCGGCCCCCCCTCCGGCCACCGCGGCACCCAGCGCGCGGGGCAGGCCGGCCGCCGCAGCGCCGCCCCGCGTCCGTACGACGGACACCAGCAGCCAGCCGCCACCCACGCTCATGCCGATGCTCATGCCGAGCGCCATCGCCCCGATGCCCCACTCGGGAGGCACCACGAGCACGAGCACGGTCTGGGCCACCATGACGACGAGCCACCCGGCGACGGTGCCGGTGGCGACCGCGCGGCCCTGGCCGGCCGCGTAGAGGACGCGGCTGAGGTGGGCGATGAGCCCGTAGCCGACGAGACCGGGCGCGAACAGCGCGATGGCCGCCGCCAGCTCACCCGCGGGCACGTCGCTCTTGTCGGCGAGGAACACCACGGCACCGGGCCCCGACGCCGCCGCGAGCACGCCGGCCGCCAGCCCTGACACCAGCACGACGGCCCTGGTGGTGCGCGCCGCGAGCGCCGCGAAGGCCGCGGGCTCGCCGCCCTGCGCCGACAGGCGGGGGAAAGCGCTGGTGGCGATGGGCACGGCCAGCACGGCGTACGGCACCAGGTAGATCGCCCACGCGTAGTTGTACGCCACGATGGCCCCGCCGCCGACGACCTTGTTCGCCAGCAGCAGCACCACGATCATGGCGGCCTGCTGGGCCAGCAGCGCCGCGATACCGGCAAGGGCCAGCGTGCGCACCCGCCCGGCTACCCCGTCGGGGAACCGTAACGTCGGCCGCCACCGCAGCCCCAGCCGACCGACGGGCCCGATCACGGTCAGCACCAGCGACAGCACGCCGAGACTCGTGCCCACCGACAGCGCCAGCTCGGCCGCCATGGGCAGCCCGTCGGGGTCACGGTGCCCGCCGCTGAACGGCACGAACAGCAGGTACGCGACGATGACCACGATGCTCGACACCAGAGGCGCGACGGCGGGCCCCGCGAAACGGTCGTTGGCCTGGAGCACGCCGTAGAGCACCACGGCCACGCCGTAGAGCGGGATCTGGGGGGCGAAGACGACCAGCATGCGGGTGGCGATCTCCCCCATCGCGGACAGACCGGCGCACCGCTCGATGTCACCGCCGAGGAACAGTCCGACGACGGGCCCGGCGAGCACCGCCGTGAGCACCCCGATGGGGACGAGCACCACGACCACCCAGGTCAGCAACGCCGACCCGATGAGGCCGGCCCGCTCGCGCGACACCCCGGCCAGCACAGGCACCACCATGCCCGCCAGAGCCCCGCCGACGACCACCTCGAAGACGATGTTGGGGATCTGGTTGGCCGTCATGTAGGCGGTGGCCAGGCAGTTGGTGCCGACGGTCTGGGCGAAGGCGTATTGCTTGGCGAACCCGGCGACCCGCGCCAGCACGGTGATCGCCCCGATGAGCATCGCGCCACCCGCGACGCCCCTCGCCGTCACCACACCCACCCGGCCTCCCCCGAACGCGCAGCCGACCAACCGTACGCAGACATCCTGGCAGGCCGTACCGACAACGGCGGCGTCAGATGGGGTCGACGGGGCGGCGGCCCAGCATGTCGATGCGGTTGAGCACCGGGTTGCCGGCGATGACCTTGGTGAAGCTGACCTTCTCCGCGGCGGCCGTCAGCGCCACGACGGTGCCGAGCAGCGCGTACCGGCCGGGCCTGCCGAGCTTGGTGACGGCGGCGAGGCCGAGCAGCGCGCCCAGGGCGTTGGCGCCCGCGTCGCCGAGCATGGCGCGCTCGCCGAGGTCGTCGGGCAGCAGCGCGGCGGCGGCCCCCAGCGGCACGGCGGCCAGCGCACCCGCGGCGGGCTGGTCGCGGAAGAGCGCGGCGGCCAGCAGCGGCCCGCCGGTCAGCAGGCCGACCTTGATGGCGCGGCCGGGACGCAGGTCGAAGAGGTTGGCGAGGTTGGCGGAGCCGGCGATGGCGGCGCCGTTGACCAGGGTGTCGGCGGGGCCCTGGGAGACCAGGGCGGCGGCGCCGAGCCCGGTGGCGCCGATGCCGAGGATCTTGACGGCGCCGCTGGTGACCTCGCCGCGGGCCAGCGCGCTCAGGTGGCCCTTGAAGCCCTTGGACGACGTGGTGCCGTAGAGGTCGTCGTACGCGCCGAGCGCGCCGCTGCCGGCGCCCGCGAGCAGGGCGGCGGCGCGCACGCGCGGGGTGAGGCCGGGCGTGAGCGCGGCGGCGGCGCCGGCGCCGGCCACGAACGCGGGGCCTTCGAGCAGCGTGATGGGCTCGCCGCGGTGGTTCTTCCTGGTCCAGCGGCCGCTCAGGTCGGCGGGCTTGTTACGGGTGAAGGCGGAGTAGGCGACGCGGGCGGCCACGGCGCCGATGGTGGCGCCGGCCAGCGCGTAGAGCAGGCCACGGGCCCGGCTGGGCATGTCAGCTCCCTGACTCGGTGGTGGGGGACGGGGTGGGGGCCGCCTCGGCGGGGATGGGGCCGGATGCGCCCTTGCCGTTGCCGTATTGGCCGGCCCGCCCGGACAGCTGCTCCTGCAGAGAGTAGACGATCGCGACCGGCCCGAGCGGCATGTCGGCCGTATCGACGCCGGTGACCCGCTTGGAGACCTCGCCCTCGTCGCGCAGGGCGGTGATGACGTCTCCTGGGGTGACCGTGGGGGCCTCGATGCCGGCCAGCACCGTGCCCTTGCTCGCGGCGTCGAAGCCGTCGGCCACGGAGACGAGCGCACCCGCCTGCGTCTCGGCGCTCTCCCCTTCGTACGGCCGCTCGGGCGCGAACATGACGGCGAGCGTGGCCCGCTTGGCCGGGTCGCCGTCGACGGTGAGCAGCCCGCCCGCCTCGAACGCGCCGACGACGTCGGCGGTGGCGGGGTTGGGCGTGCCGGCCTGGGCGGCGTCGTTGGTGACCAGGGAGGCGCCGAGCAGGGCGGCGGCCCTGCCCCAGCTCGTGGCGGTCGCGGGGAAGACCATGTTGACCGGCTTGAGCTGGTTGACCAGGCCGTCGAGCACGCCGGTGCCCTTGGGGTCGAGGAACTTCTCGGTGAACGTCACGCGCCCGGTGATCTCCGCGCCCGCCTGGTCGAGCACCTGCTGGGCGGCCTCGCGCCAGGCGGTGCTGGAGCCCGGCGTCTCGATCAGCACCACCCGCTGGCCGGCCAGGTCGCCGGCGACCAGCTCGGGCGTCACGGCGCTGATGAAGGCGTCGTTGCCGGCCTCGCGGCCCTGCAGCGTGTCGATCTGGGCGCGCAGCTCCTCCTTCGTCTTGGTGAGCTGCGCGGTGAGCTCCTGGGCGGACTTCACCGCCGGTTCCTGCAGCAGCGTGGTGCCGAGCACGATGCCGACCGCGAGCGCCAGGAAGATGGCGACGATGGAGACGAGATGGTAGCGAAAATCGATCACGAGAAGAGTCCGACCAGCCAGAAGATGAACGCGTTCCAGACGTCCTGAAGACCGTTCAGCCAGGTCTGGCCGAGCGGCGACAGGAAGAGCGCGAGCCCCATGGTGATCAGCGCGGTGATCACCAGCAGGAGCAGTTGCGAGGTGGTGATGCGACTGCGGTAGAGCCTGCTGACGCCTTTGGCGTCGATGAGCTTGCTGCCGATGATGAGACGGGTGAGGAAGGTGCTGGCCATGCCGGAGCGGCCCTTGTCGAGGAACTCCTCCAGCGTGCCGTGGGTGCCGACGGCGACGATCAGCTCGGCGCCCTTGTCGTCGGCCAGCAGCATGGCGATGTCTTCGCTGGTGCCGGTGGCGGGGAAGATCACCGCCTCCCTGCCGAGCTGGTGCACGCGCTCCAGCCCGGGTGCCCTGCCGTCGCGGTAGGCGTGCACGACCAGCTCGGCGCCGCAGGTCAGGGCCTTGGTGGAGACGGAGTCGAAGTCGCCCACGATGACGTCGGGGAGGTAGCCGGCCTCCAGCAGCGCGTCGGCGCCGCCGTCGACGCCGACGAGGACGGGACGGTATTCGCGGATGTAGGGGCGGAGGGTCGCGATGTCCTCTTTGTAGTGGTAGCCGCGCACCACGATGAGGACGTGCCGGCCCTCCATGGACGTGCGGATCTCGGGCACGCCGACCCCGTCGATGAGGAGCTTGCCCTCACCCCGCACGTATTCCATGGTGTTGACGGCGAAGGCCTCGATCTGCACCGACAGCCCGGCGCGGGCCTCGGCCATGGCGGCCTCGACCGTCTCGGGGGTCTGCTCCTCGCCCTTGCCGACGACGTCGTCGTCGAGGTAGACGACGCCGTCGCAGACGCGTACGACGTCGCCGTCCTTGACCCGCTCGAACAGCTCCTGGTTGGCGTTGTCGATGAACGGGACGCCGGCTTCGAGCAGGATCTGCGGCCCCAGGTTGGGGTAGCGGCCGCTGATGCCGCTCGCGACGTTGACCACGGCGGAAGCACCGCACGCGACAAGCGCCTCCGCGCTGACCCGGTCAACGTCGACGTGGTCGATAATCGCAATTTCCCCGGGCTGGAGGCGTTTTGTCAGCCTCTTGGTGCGCCGGTCGATCCTCGCCACTGCCGTTATACCGGGAAGGTCACCGACCTTCCTGCCACGGAGGCCCGGCATCTTGCTTCCCGGAACCTTCATCAAGACCATCCTGCCAGAGTGAAACAGCGCGGGGGCCACGCATGACGCGGCGTGTCCGCTATGTCACCCAGCATCACCTGTCCGCCGCGGCCAGGCCGAGCAACTCCTCAGCGTGGGCTCTGCCCAGCTCGGAGTCCTCCATGCCGGCCAGCATGCGCGACAGTTCGCGTACACGTCCTTCGTGATCGAGCGTCACCACGCCGCTGCGCACGATGCTGCCGTCACTCGCCTTCTCCACCACGAGGTGCTGGTCGGCGAAGGCGGCCACCTGCGGCAGGTGGGTGACCACGATCACCTGCGCGGTGCGGGCGAGCCTGGCCAGCCGACGGCCGATCTCGACCGCGGCCTTCCCGCCGACCCCCGCGTCGACCTCGTCGAACACGAACGTCGGCACCGGGTCGGCGCCCGCGAACACCACTTCGATGGCCAGCATCACGCGGCTCAGCTCACCGCCGGACGCGCCCTTGGTGAGCGGCAGCGGCGGCGCGGCGGGATGGGCGGCCATCCGCAGCTCCACCTCGTCGCGGCCCTCGGGCCCGAACTCCGCGCTCTGGGTGAGCTCGACCACGACCCTGGCGTGCGGCATGGCGAGCGCGGTCAGCTCTTCCGTGACCGCCTTGCCGAACCGCTCCGCCGCGGACTCGCGCACCTTGGTCAGCCGGTCGGCCAGCTCGGTGAGCCGGACGGTCAGCTCGTCGTGTTCGCGGGTCAGCTCGTCGATGCGCTCGTCGTCGCCCTCCAGCTCGCCCAGGCGGGCGGCGGCCTGCTGGGCCCATGCCAGGACGCCCGAGCTGTCGGCGGCGTATTTCCTGATCAAACTGGACAGGACGGAACGCCGCTCCTGCACCGCCGCCAGCCGCGCCGGGTCGGCCTCGACGGACTCCGCGTAGGCCGCCAGGTCGGTGGCCACGTCGGAGATCAGGTAGCCGGCCTCGGCCAGCCGGTCTGCCATGCCCGCGAGCTGGCTGTCGAAGTCGCGTACGGCCTCCACGGCCGCCCGCGCCTCCCCCAGCAGCGAGATCACGTCGCGAGCCCCGCCCGCGGCCTCCATCGGGTCGCCGAGCAGCGCGGTGTGGGCGGTCGTCGCGGCGCTGCGCAGCGCGTCGGCGTGGGAGAGCCGCTCCTCCTCGCCGCGCAGCTCGTCGTCCTCACCCGCCTTGGGATCGACCTTCTCGATCTCCTCAAGGCCGAAGCGCAGCAGGTCGGCCTCCTGCGCCCGCTCGCGCGCCCTGGTCGTCAGCTCCTCCAGCTGCGCGGCGACCTGCTTGTGCCGTTTGTACGCCTGCGCGTACGCCCGCAGCGGCTTGACCAGCTCGTCACCGGCGTAGCGGTCGAGCGCGGCGCGCTGCCTGGCCGGCTGCAGCAGCCGCTGCTGGTCCATCTGCCCGTGCACCGCCACCAGGTCGTCGGCGAGGTACGTCAGCGTGCCCACCGGCACCGTGCGCCCGCCCAGCCAGGCCCTGGACCTGCCCTCGGCCGAGACGGTGCGCGAGATGATGAGCTCGCCGTCCTCGATCTCGCCCCCGATGTCCTCGACCTGCTGCGCGACCCGGCCGCCTGGCTCGATGACCAGCGTGCCCTCCACGCTCGCGCGATCGGCGCCCGGCCGCACCCGCGCGGGATCGGCCCGGCCGCCGAACAGCAGCCCGAGCCCGGTCACGACCATCGTCTTGCCCGCGCCGGTCTCGCCGGTGACCACGTTGAAGCCAGGCGAAAGCTCGAGCACGGCCTCGTCGATGACGCCGAGCCCCTGGATGCGGACCTCCTCGACCCTGGGTCGCACTGCCCACTCCCGTTCACTGCCGTGTCTCTGCCGTGTCTGACGCCGCTGTCCGCGGTCGATCGTGCTGACCACGTGATCCTACGCGCTCCGTACTCCATTCACTCAGGGTCGCGCCCTTCCGCGCCACCCCTGGACGGGCAGTTCGAACTTGGCGACCAGCCGGTCGGTGAAGGGGGCGCCGGTGCTCTCGACGCCGTGCAGGCGGGCCAGGCGTACGGGCTCGGCGCCCCTGCGCACCTCGACGCGGGTGCCCGACGGCACCTCGAACTTGCGGCGCCCGTCACACCACATCACGCCCCCTGGGGTGTCGGGCAGAATCTCCACGGCCAGCGTCGAGCGCGGCGAGACGACCAGCGGCTTGGCGAACAGCGCGTGGGCGCTGATGGGCACCATGAGCAGCGCCTCGACCTCCGGCCAGACGACCGGCCCGCCGGCGGAGAAGGCGTAGGCGGTGGAGCCGGTCGGAGTGGCGCAGATCACGCCGTCGCAGCCCCAGCGCGACAGCGGGCGGCCGTCGATCTCGGCGACCACCTCCAGCATGCGTTCCTGCTTCTCGACGGTGATCTCGTTGAGCGCCCAGGTGTCGGCGAGCACGCGGCCGTTCTGCCTGGCGAGAACGTCGATCGTCATGCGCTCCTCGACGTCGTAACGGCCCGCCACGACGCTGTCGACGGCGACGGCCAGGTCGGCGACCTCCGCCTCGGCGAGGAACCCGACGTGCCCCAGGTTGACGCCGAGCAGCGGCGTGCCCGCGGGCTTGGCCAGCTCGGCGGCGCGCAGCAGCGAACCGTCGCCGCCCAGCACGATCATCACCTCGGCGTCCTTGGCCGCGCCGGGGTCGCCCGGCACCGCCTCGATGCCGCCGCAGCCCAGCTCGGCGGCCTCGGTGTCGAGCACCCTGACCGTGATGCCGGCGTCGACCAGCCGGTTGATGACCAGCCGGGCGCTCTCGACGGCCGCGTCGCGCCCCGTGTGCACGGCGACCAGCACGGTGCGATTCATTGCGGCCCTTCCGCGACGGCACGCTGGATCTCGGCCTCGAGGTCGGCGACCCCCGGCTCGCCCTGCCCCTTGCCCAGCCAGAGCAGGTATTCCACATTCCCCGACGGGCCCGGCAGCGGGCTCGCCGTCACACCGCGCACGCTCAGCCCCAGCTCCAGCGCCTTGGCCGCGTCTTCGCGCACCGCGCCGGCGCGCAGCTCGGGATCGCGGACGACGCCGCCCGCCCCCACGCGCTCCTTGCCCACCTCGAACTGCGGCTTCACCAGCATGACGAAATCGGCCTCAGGGGCGGCGACCGCGGCGAGCGCGGGCAGCACCAGCCGCAGCGAGATGAACGACAGGTCGCCGACCACCAGCGTGGGCGGCTCGCCGACCATCTCGGGAGTGAGGTCGCGGACGTTCACCCGCTCCATGACCGTCACCCGGTCGTCGGAGCGCAGCGACCAGGCGAGCTGGCCGTAGCCGACGTCGACCGCCAGCACGTGGGCCGCGCCGTGGCGCAGCAGCACGTCGGTGAAACCACCGGTGGAGGCGCCCGCGTCGAGGCAGCGGCGCCCCTCGACCTTCAAGGCGGTGAACGCGCTGAGCGCGCCGAGCAGCTTGTGCGCTCCGCGCGAAACGTAGTCAGGGCCCTCGTCCGAGGCGGCCACGACGATGGCGGCGGCCGTGTCGACCTGGGTGGCGGGCTTGCGCGCCCGCTGACCGCCGACGCTGACCCGGCCCGCCTCGATCAGCTGGACGGCCTGCTCACGCGATCTGGCCATGCCGCGGCGGACCAGCTCGCTGTCGAGGCGGATCCTGCGGCTCACGGGCGGCCCACGGCGGGCGGTCCAGGGACGTGGGGTCCAGGAACGGGCGGTCCAGGGACGCGCGGCCCGGCCGGCTCGTCCACGTGCTCTTCCACGTGCTCTTCCACGGCGGCCAGCGTGCTCTCCAGCCCAGAGAACGCCTCGTCGAAGACCGCGACGTGCTCGGCCACGGGCAGCTCGCCCAGCCGGGCGAGGCCCGCCACGATGGCGTCGACCCGCGCGTCGCCGCTCTCCTCCGGCAGCTCACTCATGACTCGACCGTAACGCCTCCCGCGAGCGGCCGGGACCTTGGCAGGCGTGTCACTCGTTGAAGCTCGTACGGGGGTGCTACTGATGTGGAACGCTACCGTCCGCAAAGGGATGAAAGGATACGCACCATGGCAAGCGTCGAGGAGTGCCGGGCGGCACTGGCCAAGCTCGTCACCCAGTTCGACGAGATCGATGAGGCGGATCGCGCCAAGCACGTGGTCGAGCGTACGGTCAGCTGCCGGGTGTCCGACCTCGACGTGACGTTCTACGGCCGGCTGCATCACGGGGGGCTCGACCCGTTCGCGGAGTCGCCGCCGGCCGACGGCAAGCCCGCCGACGTCAAGCTCACCATCGTCAGCGACGACCTGGTGGCGCTGGTCGACGGGGAGCTCGACCTGGCGCGGGCGCTGCTCGGGGGCCGGGTGAAGGTCGACGCCAGCTTCGGCGACCTGCTACGCCTGCGCCGCCTCCTCTGACCCCGCTCAAGGACACCCTCCACCGGCCCGTCCGGCAATCGGGCGTGCACCGAACCCCGCGCCCTCCACCGGCCGACCCAGTTGATCGGGCGTGTGCCCAACCCCGCATCTCCCTCGGCCCGCCCTGCAATCGGGCGTGCACCGGATCCGGCGTCCTCCTCGGGCCGCCCGGTCCCCTTCCTCCTGCCCGGCCCTTTTCCTCCTGTTACGTGAGCCGGTCGAGGGCGGGCTTCACGGCGTCCTCCTCCAGACGGCCCTCGTCGGCGGCAGCCCAGGCGGCGTCGCAGGCTGCGCGCAGCCCGTCGATCCTGCTGCCGTCCCCTTCCAGGCGCAGCGCCCCGTCCTCCCACCGCGCCCGCCAGCCGCCGCAGGCGCCGTCGCGTACCTCGGGATAGGGCTCCAGCAGCGCCCGCAGGTCCTCGCCCATGTACGTGGGCCGGTGGCGGGGCTCGGCCGTCAACACGTCGGCCGGCGTCGCGACCCCGGTCAGCACGAGCAGGCTCTCGACCCCCGCGTTGGTGGCCCCCTCGATGTCGGTGTCGAGCCGGTCGCCCACGACCAGGGGGCGCCGCGCGTTCGTCCTGATCATCGACTCGCGGTGCAGCGGCGGGTCCGGCTTGCCGGCGTAGATGGGCTCGACTCCGGTGGCCGTGGCGATCACGCGTACCAGGGCGCCGTTGCCCGGCAGCTCGCCGCGCGGGCTCGGCAGCGTGCTGTCGCTGTTGGAGGCCACGAACAGCGCCCCTTGCCGCACCGCCAGCGCCCCTTCTGCGATCAGCGCGTACGACAACTCGTACGTGAACCCCTGCACCACCGCCACCGGCGACTCCGCGGCAGTCGAGACCGGCCTGAGCCCGCGGTCGCGTACGGCCAGCCGCAGCCCGGAACCACCGACGACGAGCACGTTCGCGCCGGGCGCAACCCGCTCGGCGACCAGCCGGGCGGCGGCCTGCGCCGAGGTCACGACGTCGGCCGCGGTGGCGGGCGCTCCGAGCGCGCGCAGGTGGGCGGCGATCGCGGAGGGGGTACGTGAGGCGTTGTTGGTGACGTACGCGAGCCGGGCCCCGCGCTCCCGCGCCTCCTGCAGCGCCTCGCCGGCACCGGGGATCGCCTGCCTGCCCAGATAGACCACGCCGTCGAGGTCGAGCAGCAGGGTGTCAAAGCCGTCGATCAGCACAGCGCCTCTTCCCGTTCGCCTGTCACGCCGCGTGCGACTCTAGCGCCGCCCTCACACCGGCCCCGCGGAAGGTCACATCTCCCTGCGGGCCTTCAAGGTCGCACGCACGCTCCGCAACGCCTTCACGTAATTCCCGTCGTCGGGCCGCATGGCCACCGCGATGGCCAGCGGTTCCTGGGCGCCTTCCACGTCCCCCGTCCGCCACAACGCCAATCCCAGGCCGAAGTAGGCATAGTCCTCGGTCGGGTTGGCGTCCACGATCTGCCGGAACCGCGCCGCGGCCTCGGCGTACTGCCGCGAGTTGAACTGGGCCCGCGCCAGCGCCTCCAGGATGCTGCGCGACTCGGGCTCCGCCTCGGCGGCACGTTCCAGCAACGCCGCCGCGGCCGCGGGGCTGCCCTCCTTCAGCAGCTTGACCCCACGCTGGTACCAGTCGTAAACACCACCCCCGGGAGCACCCGGTTTCTCGTCATGTCCGTTTCCCTCGTGAGCCATGGGTGAGAACTCCTTCATCGCTGTACGGCGACCCCGCTCCGCTCCGCCGCGGTACGGGCACGACTGCCATCGATGGGCCGGTTTTCGGAAGGCTCAGGCATTTATGGCAGCATGCCCGGTATGGGGACTCCTGAACTGCCGGTACCAGGTGGACTGGTGCTACGGCCCTTCCGCGGCGTACGTTTCGCTGTCGAAGATCCCGCCAAGGTGACCTCCCCGCCGTACGACCTGATCTCCGACGCCGACGTCGAGGTCCTCCTTGACTCTCACCCGAACAACGTCGTCCGTCTCATCCTTCCCTGTCCGCCTTCAGGCGACTCCTCAGGCACCATGAACGCAGCGGCGTCCCAGCCGTCACCCGGCCGGTACGCCGACGCCAGGGAGACCCTGCGCGCCTGGCTCGAGTCAGGTGTCCTGGTCGCCGACGAGCAGCCAGCCCTCTACGTCTACGAGCAGAGCGGCCCCGGCGTCCTGCAGCGCGGCCTCATCGGCGACGTCGCACTCGCCGACCCCGCCCAGCGCGTCATCCTGCCGCACGAGGACGTCATGCCCGGCCCCATCGCCGACCGCCTGGCCCTCATGAGCACGACGCAGGCGAACCTGGAGCCGATCTTCCTCCTGTACGACGGCTCCGGCGGCACCGCCACCGGCCTGGTGGACGAGGTCGCCACGACCCGCCGCCCCTTGGTCACCGCGCACACCGAGGACGGACTCACCCACCGCTTGTGGGCCATCACCGACGAGTCCGAAATAGCCGCCGTCAACGCCGACCTCCACCCCCGGCAGGCCCTCATCGCCGACGGCCACCACCGGTACGCGACGTACCGCGTACTCCAGCGGCAGGAACGCGCCACCCGCGACGCGCCCGCCTCCGGCCCCTGGGACTTCGGCCTCGCCCTGCTGGTGGACTCCGGCGCGTACCCGCCCGACCTCAAGGCCATCCACCGTGTCATCCCCGGCCTCCCCCTCGCCGAGGCCACGGCCAAGGCCAAGGGCGCCTGGCGGGTCCAGGACTACGAGACCCTGTCCGACGGCCTCGCCGCACTCCAGGATGCCGCCGAGCCCGCCTTCCTGCTGGCCGACGCGCACAGCGCCCACCTGCTCACCAGCCCCGATCCCGTACAGCTGGCCCGCGCCATGCCCGCCGACCACTCCGACCGCTGGAACACCCTCAACACCTCCATCCTCACGGAGTTCATCCTCCCGGTGGTGTGGGGCATGCAGGACAGCGACCAGGACGTACGCATCGTCCACCACGACGCCCAGGCCGCCACCGACCTCGCCACCCGAACCGGTGGCACCGCGGTTCTGCTGAACCCCCTGGCAGTAGAGGACGTATTGGCCGTCGCCGCAGCAGGCGAACGCGTCCCCCGCAAATCCACCTCCTTCGGCCCCAAACCCCGCACCGGCCTGCTCCTGCGCACCTTCGCCATCGACTGACAACAACCTCGGGCCACCCGCCACGCCGGAGCAGAGATATGCGGTCGCCGCCTCGCCTGGTATGGCTACTGGGGGTTGTCGGTCCGCGCAATGGAACGGAAAGGGGCCCGCAGAGAACTGCGAAGCCCCCTACCCCACCTACTCCGGCCTTTCTCCCCCTAAGCCATGCTCCTCTTGAGCAACTCATCGAGTTTGCAGTCGAGCACACACATACCGATACGGAGATCGTCGAGCTGCTGCTGGAGCTGGGCCTGGCTGGACGCGTGATAATCCCTCATCTGCCAGCGGAGCCCTGTGATCTCCACGTTGAGGGCCTCCAGCTCGTCGGCCACTTCCTGAGGGAACTGGACAACGACAGGAGCGCCGGCATCACCCGATGTCGCGGCCTCGTCCGCACCAGCGGACGCCCCGGCCTCCAGCACCTCAAGGCGCTGCTTGAGAATGGTGATCTCTGCCTCTACGTCCATCCGACCTACCCTGTTGCGATAGTGCCGTGGCCAGGCAGTACTGCCGGGCCTGCTAACTGCGGCCTATGGTGACAGCAGACGGACGCAAACGTGGGATCGATCTACAGCTCCGGTGTGATTCCTTCTCCCCACCGAGCCGCCTGACCAGGAGAATTGGCGGGATGAGTCCCACCCTGCCCTCACTTGCCGGTAGAGAAAAACACCCCCGGCCACCCCCGCAGCCTTCCACCTTGCCCCAGCAACCGACACACAAATCCAACAACCCTCAATCCCACTCCCGCAGGACGTCTCTGACGCCACCCGACCAAGCCACGAAAACGAACACCAGCCACCACCACACCACCCGCAACAGGACCCATCCAGGGGCCGCGCCCCGAAAGCCCACACTCCACGTCCCCCTTCAAGCGATCACTCCCGGCCTCCGTCGTGAATAAGCCGTCGCGGTACGTGCCAACCCGCAGCCGTAGAGCCCCAGGAACCCTCAACCGGCAAGCCCTTGGGCCAGATAGCCAGAAAGGCCAAGAGGCGCTCCTGAACGCGCCTAGAGGCGTCCACAAGGGACTCCGATCAGAGTGCCCTGTCAAGCGAACGGCCCCCCACGAGCCCTCACCACCGCCGGGCGGCCCCGCCCTCACCACCGTCCATCGCCCGGCCTCCGCCGCCGAGCAGCCCCGCCACCCCGCAGTGCAGCCGTGCCGCCGAAGCGCCGGGCCGCGAACCACGAACCGCGAACCGCGGATGGCGGGCTGCGGGCGGTGTGCCCTATGGGGCTGTTCGGCTGCGCCCGTCGGGCGGACGGTCAGCCCGTGGGGGCCAAGTACCGCACCTGCCGGGGGATCAGGGACGTCACCTGGCTTCCGTCGGTGTCGCCCTCGGGTCCGGAAGTCGGGGCGGGCAGGTCGGCCTCGTACGGTCTGGCGTCGCTCACCTCCACCTCGTACCGCCAGATCTTGGCCGCCGACGGCCCGAAGACGCGGCAGCGGAACGCCCCCGTCACCTCGACGTAGTCGCGGGGCCTGAGGGCGCGGACCACCGCGGCCGTCTCCGGGTCGAACGTGACGCACGGGATGCTGTCGGTCAGGGCCGCGCCCCGCCGGTTTCGGCGGCGGCGGACGATGATGCGCCACTTCGTCGCCGTGTCGCCGCTCGGCAAGGGGTGCTCCTCGACCGGCGCTGACAGCCTTCCCACCAGCAAGACTTCGTTTCGGTCCACGGTCGTCCTCCTATCGGTGCTCTGGTGGAGATCACTCTCTACGATGTGGAGGAGGCCGGATCGGCTGGAATGCCGTTCTGGGGACAGCGGCTGGACGATCGGGAGTGCCTGTGGACAACATCACCGCGCTGGGCGGCGACGTCTATGAGATCGACACCAAGATGGCCGGATACTCCGGCATCACGGCCGGCTATCTCATCATGAGCGACCGGCCGTGCCTGGTGGAGACGGGTACGTCGACCTCGGCACCCGTGGTGCGCGACGCGATCGCCTCGCTCGGCGTCGGCCCCGAGGACCTCGCCACGGTCGTCGTGACCCACATCCACCTCGACCACGCCGGCGGGGTGGGCGACATCGCCAGGTTCTTCCCGTCCGCGCAGGTCGTCGTCCATGAGAAGGGCGCCCGTCACCTCGCCGAGCCCTCACGTCTGATGGCCAGCGCCCGCATGGTCTGGGGCGACAAGCTCGACACGCTCTTCGGCGAGCTGTCCCCCACCGAGGCCGAACGCATCGTCGCCCTCGGCGACACCGGCGCCATCGACCTGGGCAACGGACGTACGCTGAGCAGCCATTACTCCCCCGGCCACGCCAAACACCACGTGGGCCTGGTCGACTCGGCCACCGGCGACCTGTACGTCGGCGACGCGGCCGGCGTCTACCTGCCGGAAACGGGCGATCTGCGCCCCGCCACCCCGCCCCCGGACTTCGACCTGCAGACGGCACTCGACTCGATCGCGCTGTTCGAGGCCCTTGAGCCGCAACGGCTGCTGTTCAGCCACTACGGGCCGGTCGACGCCGTCAAGGAGACACTTGAACGGTCTGCCGAAGAGCTCCGGGTGTGGGTGGACCTGACACGGCAGGCCCATTCCGAGGGCATGGACCTCGACCATGCCGTCGCCATGGTCAGGGACCGGACGAAGGAGCGCTACACCGCGCTGACCTCTGGTGAGGAACGGGCCGAGCAGTTCGAGCTGCTGAGCGGGGCGCCGTCCAACGTGGCGGGAATCCTGCACTGGCTCAACCGCGTCTCGCCCTGACGCTCCCTCGCTCCTCCGCCACACGCACGCAGACCAGTGACGGCTTCTGGGAGGGCCAACAGTGCGTCCGAACCAGCCCACCAACCAGAGCCGGTACGTGCCGCGAATGAAAGGCAGCAGGTGGAGCGGCCGAGAAGCGCCGAAACAGATGTGCGGCGGGCACACGCGATAACGCGCGTGCCCGCCGCACCTATGTCAGCGGTAGTGCCGGTCAGTCGTCCGACTTGCCCGGCTTCTCCTTGCTCGGCTCCTCATCGAAGTGAGGCTCGATGAACGCCGGCGTGATGCCGGGCACCTCACCGGCCTGAGCCTCAACCGCAGGCTCAGGCTCACCGCCGGCCTCGGAGCCCGAGGCGGCTGAGGCGGCTGAGTCCTCGCCGTTTCCGGCGACCTCGCCGGCCGCGGAGCCGTCCTCGTCTCCGGCTTCCTCGTTCACGGAGTCCTCGTTCACGGAGTCCTCTTCGACCTCAGCCGATCCGACCGCTTCAGGAGCCTCGAACACGGTCTCCTCCGGTACGTCCTCCGCGCCCTCCTCGGCCACGGCCTCCGCACCCAGCAGGTCACCGGCCTCGGCGAGCGCGGCGTCGGCGTCCGTGTCCTCGTCCGCCTCGGCGGCGGTCCCGGTCTCGACGGCGCCGGCGTCGTCGAAGTCGTCCTCGTAGTCGTAGTCCTCTTCGACGTCCTCGATGACGGACCCGGTCAGCTCCGCGTACCGCTCGGCCGCGTCCGTCTCGCCGTCCTCGTCGAACGCCATCGCCCGCCCGAACCAGTCGGTCGCCGCCTCCTGGTGCCCGGCTTCGGCCAGGGCGTCCGCGTACGCGAACGCCAGCCGCGCCGACCACGGCCGCGGCTGCGGGTCACGCAGCTCGGGCAGCCGCTGCAGCGTGATGACGGCGGCGTCGTGCTGGCCGAGGTCACGGCGGGCACCGGACTCGACGATGGTCAGCTCGATGCGTCCGGCCCGGTCGAGGCGCTCGGCTTCGGGCGAGCGTACGAGGTCGATGGCCCGCTCGGGACGGCCGAGACCGCGCTCGCAGTCGGCCATGACCGGCAGGTACGCCTCCGATCCCGTCATCCTCCTGGCCGCCCGCAGGTCGCTCAGCGCCTCGGAGTAGTGCCCGGCACGGTAGGCGACGATGCCCGCCGCCTCGCGTACGACGCCGATGCGCGCCGCGAACCTGCGCGCCACCTTGGTGTGCTCATGCGCCCTGTCGGGGTCGTCCTCCTCAAGGGCCCGCTCGGCCGCGACGAGGTGCCGTCCGACCAGGTCGGCGAGGTCACCGGGGAGCGAACCCAGCTCCTCCAGCACCTCCTTGTCGAGCTCGTCGACGGTGATGTCGGGCGCCACCTCGGGCAGCCTCTCCCGCTGCGGCGCCTCAGGGGCGGCGTCGCGGTCGCTCCTGCCGTAGCGGGCGCGGGTGCCTGCGGGGCCGTCCTCACGACGGTTGTCACGCGAGAACGGACGGGAGTCGCCACGTCCTCGGTCGCGCTGCGGGCCTTCACGGCGGTCGCCGTAACCCCCTTCGCGCCGGCCGCCGTAGCCGCCCTCGCGACGCGGCCCGCGATCGTCACGGTCCCGGAAGGGACGATCGTCCCCTTCACGCCGAGGACCGCGGTCGTCCCGGAACCCGCCTTCACGACGCGGCCTCCGATCGTCACGGAACCCGCCCTCACGACGCGGACCCCGATCGTCACGGAACCCGCCCTCGCGACGCGGACCCCGATCGTCACGGAACCCGCCCTCACGACGCGGACCCCGGTCATCCCGGGACCCGTACTCACGACGCGGCCCACGATCGTCACGGAACTCACTCCGCGGACCCCGATCATCGCGGAACCCACCGTCGCGGCGAGGACCCCGGTCATCGCGGTAGCCGCCTTCACGGCGCGGCCCACGATCGTCCCGGAAGCCACCCTCACGACGCGGCGAGTAGCCACCCTCACGCCGGTCCCCGTAACCGCCCTCGCGGCGCGGCCCACGGTCGTCGCGGTCCCGATAGGAACGACGATCGTCACCTTCACGCCGAGGACCCCGATCATCCCGACGCGGACCCCGATCATCCCGGAACCCGCCCTCACGACGAGGACCCCGATCGTCCCGGGACCCGTACTCACGACGCGGCCCACGATCATCACGGAATTCACGCCGCGGACCCCGATCATCGCGGAACCCACCGTCGCGACGCGGACCCCGGTCATCCCGGGACCCGTACTCACGACGCGGCCCACGATCATCCCGATCCCGATAGGAACGACGATCGTCACCTTCGCGCCGAGGGCCACGGTCATCGCGGAACCCACCCTCGCGGCGAGGACCCCGATCGTCCCGGGACCCGTACTCACGACGCGGCCCACGGTCATCGCGATCCCGATAGGAACGACGGTCGTCGCCGCCGCGGTCGTCTCGGGAGTCGTCGCGCCTCGGCCCACGGTCACCGCGGTTGCCGTAGCGCGACCTGTCGTCGGAACGGAACGGACGGTCACCGCCGGAGTCACGCCCGCGGGATCCGTACCCGCCGCTTCTGCCCCCTCCGCCGGAGCGCCTGTCCCCGTAGTCGCCGCGCCCGCGCTGTCCGCCGTCCGATCCGTTATCTCTGTTCACTTCTGGTCCATTTCGTTGGCTCACCCAGCGGACTCTCAACGACGGTCCACCGTGGCTGGTCGCCGCCCGCCTGCGGGCCTTACGCGACGAAGGCCACCCCTGGGGTGGCCCGGTGTCCTCCCAGCCTAGCAAGCCCCGGAACGTCCACGAGCCTGCCACAATCCGATAATGAGTGGCCCCAGAACACACCGTCAGCGAAACTGCTCGCCATGTCACTGCGCTTCCACGAGATCGCCGAATCCCGCCACCGAATTCTGAACCCCCTGACGGACGACAAACTCCGCCTGCTCGGCGAGGTCTGCGGTTTCACCCCAGGCACCCGCATCCTCGACCTGGCCTGCGGAAAGGGCGAGCTCCTTTCCCGCTGGGCAGCCGAATACGCGATCGAGGGCGTGGGCGTCGACATCAGCAAGGTGTTTCTCGACGCCGCCAGAAACCGCGCGAAAGAACTGTCCGTCGCCGACCGCGTCGAGTTCGTGGAAGCCGATGCGAGTACGTACATGGACGTTCCTGAGTCGTACGACGTCGTGTCCTGCATCGGCGCCACCTGGATCGGCGGCGGCCTTCAAGGCACCCTGTCCCTGATGCGCCGCTCGTTGCGCCCTGGCGGCATCGTGCTGGTGGGCGACTGCTACTGGACCTCTCCTCCGCCGCCCGAGGCTCTCGTCGCGCTCCAGATCGGCGCGGACGAGTTCACCTCATTGATCGGTACGGCCGACCGCGCCGAACAGGCCGGCTTCGAACTCCTGGAAATGGTCCTGGCCGACCCTGACAGCTGGGACCGCTACATGGCGCCGCAGTGGTGGGCGCTCAGCGACTGGCTCCGTGACCACCCCGACGACCCGGACGTCCCGGCGATGCGCGACTTCCTGACCCGCTCCCGCCGCTCCCACCTGGAGTACGGCCGCGACTACCTCGGCTGGGGCGTCTTCGTCTTCCGCACCCTCCCCACGCACGAAAACCCCGCCTGAACGAAAAAGGGCACCGGCCGAATACCGACCGGGGCCTAGCTCAACAACAACAACCACAACGTCCGGCAAGACGAACAGGCCCGACGTTGCGGACCTGTTCGGTGCTCGGGGTCGAGCCTCGGAGTCCGGACCGGGGATCGGGCATGGGGATCAGGAACCCTCAGAACCGGACACCCGCCCCCGAACCCAAACCCAGCACCCCGGCAAGAAGCGCGCAGGCCGTCGAACTCCGAGAAGCAGCTTCAGCCCCAAGAGCCGGCAGCACGCCACCAGAACCGCCAGCCGCACCGGCCAGAAGAATCGGGACCCGCCGGAGAAGCCCCGGCTCTGGATCTAAGGCCCAGCCGAACCCCGCTAAACCAGCACAACCCAAGACTGAGTACCACCCGAAGAACACCCAGGCGAGAGGACCGCGTCCCCCGATGACGCCCGGGGACACGCGGAAAAGACCCCTGCCATAAAGACCCTGGCATGCGGAAAAAAGGGTCTGGACATGCGGAAAGGGCCCCAACACCCCGTGAGGCGTTGAGACCCTTCCCTAACGATTGTCCGGCGGTGACCTACTCTCCCACACCCTCCCGAGTGCAGTACCATCGGCGCAGAGAAGCTTAACTTCCGGGTTCGGAATGTAACCGGGTGTTTCCTTCCCGCCATAACCGCCGCAACCCTACGAAACAGCAACCGTTTGCTGTCTCAGA
>NZ_JBEXLH010000097.1:0-23328 GCF_040609855.1 Nonomuraea sp. NPDC004580
TGATCAGGGTGTGCACGTCGGCCTCGGGGACCGCCCCGCCCGCCAGCGGCTTGGCCAGCGGCTTGACGATGTCGGGCACCAGGTTCAGATCGAGCGGCATCCGCTATTTCTCCGTCCGCGGCAGGTCAGAACCAGGGAAGAACAGATCGGCGCCGGCCTCGGACCCGAACAGGTCCTCGAAGGGGAGGGCGGGGGTGAAGGGCTCCATCAGCTCCCGCATATCGCCGGACACCTGCCGGGTGGCGTCCTTGATCTGAGCCATGATCGAGTCGGACAGCTCCGACGGTGACAGCTTGCGGTAGACCCGCGGGTCGAACTCGATGGCCTGCACGTCGCCTCGAGGGCCGACGGTGACGGTGACCATGCCGTCACGGGACTTGGCGGTCGCCGTCAGGTCGCGCATCTTCTCCTGCGCCTGTTTGAGCTGCTCGGTTTGCTGATTGACCTCCTTCACGAGCTGCTCCAGCAACCGCCAATGCTCTTGAGATGTCATCGCCGCCCTCAGATCAACGCCGCGTAACCGTGATCATCGAATCTCCATCATTTATCACTTCGGCCCCATATCGGACAGCAGAATCGATAAATACGGGAGTCCGCACCACGCCCGCAGGCCATCCGTGATGTTCCTCCCGAAACCACTCCGTTCGTGCCCAGAACACGTCAGCGGCGGGGTCGGGCGTGCGTCCGGGCCTGCGGAGGCGCGCGGCCTGTGGCGACCGGCGGTCACGACGGACGTGGGACCCGCGGCTCGGAAGGGCGGCGCCCAGCGTGACAGGGTCGCTCGCCCCCTGAGCGGTGTGGTCAGGCGCGCAGACGGAGGCCGCGGGGGGTGGGGTGGAAGCCGGCTGCTTCCAGGGCCGCCGCCAGGGGCGAGTCGACGATGCTGGCGCCGTCGGCGCGTTCGACGGTCAGCTTGCCCAGAGCACCGTCGCGTACGGCCAGAGCCAGCGCGTCGACCGCCGGCCGCAGCCGGTCGCCGTCGGTGAACGACAGCAGCGTCTTGCCGCCGCGCTCGACGTAGAGCACCAGGTGCCCGTCCACGAGCACGACCAGCGAACCGGCCTTCCTGCCCGGCTTGTGACCCACCTCGCCGGGATGCTGCGGCCAGGGCAGCGCGGCGCCGTACGGGCTGGCCGGGTCGGCCGCCGCCAGCACCACGGCCCGCCGCCCCGACCCTCCTGAACCACCGTCCGCGCCTCTGCCCGGCCGCCCCCCGAAGCCGGGCACGTCGCCGGGTGCCGTGGTGCTGAAGCCCGGGTCGGGGGGCGGGGCGGCGCTGGGGGACATGGCGCGCATGCGGTCGACCGCGCCGGGCAGCGCGAACTGGGCGCCGCCGAGCCCCTCGACGAAGTAGCCGCGCCGGCACCGCCCGCTCTCCTCGTACGCCCGCAACACCTGGTAGACGGGCGTGAACCCGCCGGGCAGCCGTTCGGACGTCACCGCCCCCCGCGTCACCACACCATGCCGCTCGAGCAGGACCTCGGCCTGGGCGTGCGCCCGCTGGGTGGCGTCGGGGGCCGGCTCTGGCAGCAGCCACCACCGCCCTGCCACGGTCGGCGGCCCGCTGCGGCTCGGCAGCACGGCCCGGCGCCGCCGCGTGGTGGCGGGCCGGTGAGCGGGCCGCCCGGTGCCGAGCGTGGCCCGCAGCGGCGCCAGCGTGTCACCCGAGACGCGCCCGGCCCACACGAGGTCCCACAGAGCGGACACGAGCGTGGCGTCGTCGAGCGAGCCGAGCTGGTCGGAGATGCCGCGAAAGAACAGCGCGCCGCCCCCGCCGAGCAGCTCGAGAATCTGCTCGTGGACCGGCGTCATGGTGATCTCGGCGGGCTCGGGCATCAGCAGCGGCGCGGTGTCGGCGAAGTAGAGGGACACCCAGCCGTCGCCGCCGGGCAGCGACCCCTGGCCGGCCCACATCACGTCGCCCGACGAGGTGAGCTCGTCGAGCAGCGCGGGATGGTAGCCGGGCACCCGCGACGGCAGCACCAGCGTCTCCAGCGCGGAGGCCGGGACGGCGGCGCCCTGGAGTTGTTCGATGGAGCGTACGAGCGCGTCCATCGCACGAGCCGACCCGATCGCGCCAGGAGAGGTCTCCGCGGCGGTGATGCCGTGCCAGGCGGGCAGGAACCTGGCGAGCGTCTCGGGCGCGACCGGCTCCACCTCTTTACGCAGCCGGGCCAGCGACCTGCGGCGCAACATGCGCAGCACGCCCGCGTCGCACCACTCCTCGCCCCGCCCGCCGGGCCGGAACTCCCCGTTCACGACCCGCCCCGACGCGGCCAGCCGCCGCAGCGCGTCGGTCACCACGGCCACGCCGAGCCCGAACCTGGCGGCGGCCGTACCGGCGTGGAAGGGCCCGCGCGTGCGGGCGTGCCTGGCCACCAGATCGGCCAGCGGGTCGGCCACCGGCTCCAGGAACGCGTGCGGCACCCCGACGGGCGGCGGGACGCCGAGCGCGTCGCGCATGCGGCCGGCGTCCTCGATGGCGGCCCACTGCTCCTCGCCGGCCACCCGCACCCTGATCGCCCGCCTGGCCCGCTCAAGCTCCTCAAGCCAGGCCGGATCGCCGCCGCGCACGCTCACGTCGGGCGCGAGCAGCGGCCCGTGGGAGCGCAGCAGGTCGGCGAGGTCCTCCACGTCGCGCAGCGGCCGGTCGAGCCTGGCCAGCTCGCGTTCGGTGTCGGAGATGACGTCGGGGTCGAGCAGCTCGCGCAGGTCGGCCTGGCCGAGCAGCTCCGCGAGCAGCGTGGTGTCAAGCGCCAGGGCCTGCGCGCGGCGTTCGGCGAGCGGCGCGTCGCCCTCGTACATGAACGCGCCCACGTAGTGGAACAGCAGCGCCGCGGCGAACGGCGAGGCCTGCGAGGTCTCCACCTCCACCACCCGCACCCGGCGAGCGGCGATGTCACGCATGAGCTGCACCAGCCCGGGCACGTCGAAGACGTCCTGGAGGCACTCGCGCATGGTCTCCAGCACGATCGGGAACGAGGCGTACTGCGAGGCCACGCCCAGCAGGTGGGCGGCCCGCTGCCGCTGCTGCCACAGCGGGCTGCGCCGGCCCGGCGTGCGGCGCGGCAGCAGCAGCGCACGGCCCGCGCACTCCCTGAACCGGGAGGCGAACATGGCGGAACCGCCCAGCTCCTCGGTGACGACCTGCTCGATCTCGTCGGCGTCGAAGGCCGCGACGTCGGTCGGCGGCTCGGCCAGCGTGTCGGGGATGCGCAGCACGATGCCGTCGTCGGAGTGCACGGCCTGGACGTCGATGCCGTAGCGCTCGCGCAGCCGCCGGTTGATCGCCAGCGCCCAGGGAGCGTGCACGCGGGCGCCGTAGGGGGAGTGGATCACCACCCGCCAGTCGCCCAGCTCGTCGTGGAAACGCTCGACCAGCAGGGTGCGGTCGTCGGGGACGTAGCCGGTGGCCTCGCGCTGCTCGCGCAGGTAGGCCAGCAGGTTGCCCGAGGCGTATTCGTCGAGCCCGGCCGCCTGCATGCGTTCGGTGGAGTCCTGTTTCGCCTGTTCGCGCAGGAACTGCCCGATCGCCTTGCCCAGCTCGGCCGGCCGCCCCGGCGCGTCGCCGTGCCAGAACGGCAGCTTGCCCGGCTGCCCCGGCGCCGGCGAGACCAGCACCCGGTCGGCGGTGATGTCCTCGATGCGCCAGGAGGTCGCGCCCAGCACGAACACGTCGCCGACGCGCGACTCGTAGACCATCTCCTCGTCGAGCTCGCCCACCCGAGAGGCGCGCTCGCCCACCAGGAACACGCCGAACAGGCCACGGTCGGGGATCGTGCCGCCGTTGGTGACCGCCAGCCGCTGCGCGCCCGGCCGCCCCTGGAGGGTGCCGGTGACGCGGTCCCAGACGATGCGGGGGCGCAGCTCGGCGAACTCCTCGCTCGGGTAGCGCCCGGCCAGCATGTCGAGGGTGGCCTCCAGCGCGCTCCTCGGCAGCGTCGCGTAGGGGGCGGCCCGCTTGACCACGCTCTCCAGCTCGTCGACCGTCCACTCGTCGAGCGCGGTCATCGCCACGATCTGCTGCGCCAGCACGTCGAGCGGGTTACGCGGATAGCGCAGCTCCTCGATGAGGCCGCTCTTCATCCGCTCCGCGACCACCGCCGTCTGTACGAGATCACCCCGGTATTTGGGGAAGATGACGCCCTTGGACACCGCGCCCACCTGGTGGCCTGCCCGGCCGATGCGCTGCAGGCCGCTGGCCACGCTCGGCGGCGCCTCCACGCACGCGACCAGGTCGACCGAACCCATGTCGATGCCCAGCTCGAGACTGGACGTGGCGACCACGGCAGGCAGCCGGCCCGACTTCAGCGCCTCCTCGATCTGCGCGCGCTCCTCCTTGGAGACCGAGCCGTGGTGGGCGCGGACGATCTCCGTCACCGCCCCCTTGCTCGCCCCCGCCTGCGCCATCAGGTCGGCAGGCATGCGCTTGGGCGGCTCGGGGCCCGCGGGGGGTGTCTCCCAGATCGACAGGTCGATGGTCTCGGCGCCGTGCTCGCGTTCGTAGGCCAGCTCGTTGAGCCGGGTGCACAGCCGCTCGGCCAGCCGTCGCGAGTTGGCGAACACGATCGTGGAGCTGTGGGACCCGATCAGGTCGAACAACCGGTCCTCCACGTGGGGCCAGATCGACCGGTTGCCCGGCTCGGGTGCGAACTCCTCGCCCTCCTCGCCCCCCTGGCTCGGCCGGCCCTCCATCTCCGTCATGTCCTCGACGGGTACGACGACCTCGACCTCGATGCGCTTGTCGGACGGCGGCTGCACCACCGTGGCGGGGCGCGTGCCGCCCAGGAACGCCGCGACCTCGCTCACCGGGCGTACGGTCGCCGACAGCCCCACCCGCTGCGCCGGCTTGTCGAGCAGCGCGTCGAGCCGCTCAAGCGTCAGCGCGAGGTGGGCGCCGCGCTTGGTGGCCGCGACCGCGTGCACCTCGTCGACGATCACCGTCTCGACGCCGCGCAGCGCCTCGCGCGCCTGGCTCGTCAGCAGCAGGAACAACGACTCGGGCGTGGTGATGAGGATGTCGGACGGCCGCGACGCGAACCGCCTGCGGTCTTCCGCCGGGGTGTCGCCCGAGCGGATCGCCACCGAGATGTCCGGCACCGGCAGCCCCAGCCGCCTCGCCGTCTGCTTCAGGCCGGCCAGCGGGGCGCGCAGGTTGCGCTCGACGTCGACGGCCAGGGCTTTGAGCGGCGACACGTACACGACGCGCGTGCCCATCGGCCGCTCTGCCGTCTTGGCCTGCTGCGTCGCCTTCGCCCGCCCCCGCGGCGCTGACGCGCGCCCTTTCGCGCCCGCCGGCGCATCTGTCGTGGCGGAGGACTCGCCGAGGTCGCGGGCCGCGAGCCTGTCGAGCGACCACAGGAACGCCGCCAGCGTCTTGCCCGACCCCGTCGGCGCCACGACCAGGGTGTTGTCACCACGCGAGATCGACTCCCACGCCCCCTCCTGAGCGGCGGTGGGGGCCTGGAAGGCTCCGGCGAACCATTCCCTGGTCACCTGGCTGAACTGGGCTAGCGAGCTCACCAGCACATACTGCCTCGCGCCACCGACAGAAAACGCATTCGCCCCCGGGGCGGGACGGTTGAGCGGGCGCCCTGGCGGACATACAGCGACCGTGACCATCGACTACGCGGCCATCGAAGCCCGCCGTGCGGAGATACGCGAGCGCTACGTGTTAGCGCACCGGCCCTCCAGCAGCGCGCGAGGACTGCACCACATGGCGCTGCTCTCGTCCGACGTCGAACGGACCATCAAGTTCTACCAGGAGCTCCTGGAGTTCCCGCTCACCGAGATCTTCGAGAATCGCGACTACAAGGGCTCCAACCACTTCTTCTTCGACATCGGCAACGGCAACCTGCTGGCCTTCTTCGACTTCCCTGGGCTCGACCTGGGGCCGTACCAGGAAGTGCTCGGCGGGCTGCACCACGTCGCGATCTCCGTCGACCCCGCCACGTGGGAACGGCTGCGCGGGAAGCTGGAGATGGCCGGCGTGCCGCACCAGATAGAGAGCGGCGCCTCCATTTACTTCAGGGACCCCGACGGCGCCCGGCTGGAGCTGCTCGCCGACCATCTCGGTGAGATGTACGGCGCGCGGGTGATGTGACTAGCGCCGCGACGCCCTGCGCGTGCGCGGCTTGCCCGCCCGCGGCGCCTGCCTGATGCCGGCGTGCCGCTCGGCGCGCTCGGCCTTCTCCTTCTTCACGGCCTGCCGCAGCAGGGCTAAGAGGTGACGGCGTCTGGCCCTGTTGGCCTTCGTCTTGGCGGTCTTCGGGGGTGAAGACTTGGGGGTCTTTGGCATGCGGTTGTCCTACCCACCCCCGGGGCGCTTCCATACTTGAGTGATGCGCCTGACCGAGTTCTGGAGACGGATGAACGCCCACTTCGGCGAGACCTACGCCGAGTCGTGGGCCCGCGACTATGTCCTCGCCCCGCTGGGCGGTCGCACCGTCGTCCAGGCGCTGGCCGACGGCGAGAGCGCCAAGACGGTGTGGCGGGCGGTCTGCCAGGTGGAGGACGTCTCGCCGAAGCTCCGCTGAGCGCGCTCACTCCGCGGCGGGCGCGTCGAGCGTACGGCGCAGCGCCGCGCACGTGCCCTCCAGGTCGTCGGCCGCCCCCTGCCCGCGCGGCGACCACAGGAACCGCCAGCCGTCGTTCGCCGGGGTGGCGAAGACGAGGGTCTGGCGGCTCGTACGCGGATGCCACACCCACAACACAGGATCGTCGCCCCCGACCGTCCTGCTGACGAGGCCGTGCGCCGGCAGCAACGCGGCGAGTGCCTCGAGACGGGCGCGCCGTTCCCCGGTGTAGCCGCTCACCACGTGCGCCTCCAAGCGTTGCCGTTGCAGTGAGTCTCCCCAGCTCAGACCTCGGCCAACACGCCGGGCGAGGGTGATCGGGAACGGTCGGCGGCGCGTGATCGCGACGTCACCGACCGCTGAACAGGAAGGCCTTTTCCGGACGGCCGCCTCCTGACCCGAGACGGGGAGCACTGGGCGTGCCTGTGACACGCGGGATGGCGATGATCAATGGCTACCTGCGTGTTCCTGCTGTGATCGAACAGCCGTTCGGCTACGATGGACCAAGCCGGGCCACGTCTTCCCCGACTGCGGCAGAAATTGTCGGTGGCAGGCCGTAGCTTTCACTCGACTGATCGGACCACGACCCTCCAGGGGGAGTTCCCATGGCTATCAACGACCGCGAGAAGGCCCTCGAGACCGCCCTCGCTCAGATCGAGCGGCAGTTCGGCAAGGGCTCCGTCATGAGGCTGGGCGACGACGCCCGAGCTCCCATCGAGGTGATCCCCACCGGCTCCATCTCCCTGGACGTCGCCCTCGGCATCGGCGGCCTGCCGCGCGGGCGCATCGTGGAGATCTACGGCCCCGAGTCCTCGGGTAAGACGACGATCGCCCTGCACGCGGTGGCCAACGCCCAGCGCGCCGGCGGCATCGCCGCGTTCATCGACGCCGAGCACGCCCTCGACCCCGAATACGCCAAGAAGCTCGGGGTCGACACCGACGCCCTGCTGGTCTCCCAGCCCGACACGGGTGAGCAGGCGCTCGAGATCGCCGACATGCTGATCAGGTCGGGCGCCGTCGACATCATCGTCGTCGACTCGGTGGCGGCCCTGGTGCCCAAGGCCGAGATCGAGGGCGAGATGGGCGACAGCCACGTCGGCCTCCAGGCCCGCCTCATGTCCCAGGCGCTGCGCAAGATCGCCGGCGCCCTCAGCAGCACCGGCACCACCGCCATCTTCATCAACCAGCTCCGCGAGAAGATCGGCGTCATGTTCGGCAGCCCCGAGACCACGACCGGTGGTAAGGCGCTGAAGTTCTACGCCTCGGTCCGCATGGACATCCGGCGCATCGAGACCCTCAAGGACGGCACGGAGGCGGTCGGCAACCGCACCCGGGTCAAGATCGTCAAGAACAAGATGGCCCCGCCCTTCCGGGTCGCCGACTTCGACATCCTCTACGGCGTGGGCATCTCCCGCGAGGGTGGCCTCATCGACATGGGTGTGGAGCACGGCTTCGTCCGCAAGTCCGGCGCCTGGTACACGTACGAGGGCGACCAGCTCGGCCAGGGCAAGGAAAACGCGCGTAACTTCCTGCGCAACCACCCCGACATGGCCAACGAGATCGAGAAGAAGATCAAGGACAAGCTGGGTGTGGGCCCGCGTCTCGACGCTCCCGCCGAGGCCGCCGCCGCTGCCCCGGCTCCGGCCGCCACCTCCTCGGGCCGCGGCTCCAAGTCCACCCCCAAGCCGGGTGACGTCTGAGCGTCGGCCGCATGAGCAACACCGACCGGCCACAGGTGCCCCGCACACCGGAGCGGGGCGCCTGGCCCGACCCCTCCTCCCGCCGCCGCGACCTGGCCCGCTCAGCCACGGACGGCTGGCCGTCGGTGTCCGAGTGGCGCGCCCAACGCACCCGCCAACGCGCCGCCCAGGAAACCCCCGCCGAAGGCTCCCCTGAAACACCGGCAGGAAGCCTCGCGGAAGGCGCTCCCTCCCCCATCCTTGGGGCCGCCGCGGCAGAAGGCCGTGCGGGGGAGGCTTCCGAAGCCGCAGTGCCAGGGTCTGACCGACCAGTCACCGACGCACCCGTGCCCGACGTGGAACCACGGCAGACACGGCCTCAGGCAGCGGCGGCTGACCGAGACGCCGCCGAGGCGCCTGCGCCCGGCTCTGCGCAAGCCGGCGTGCAGCCCTTGGACCACGGCGACCCCGAGCGTGCGGAGGCCGGCTCGGCGGCGGAGCGGGTTGAGGGCAGCGGAAACGGTGCTTGGTGGGGCTCCGAGACCAGCTGGACCCCACCGGCCGTTGTCACCTCGCCGGCCGTCGGGCTCCCCCCGGCTGCGGGATTCTCACCGGCCGACGGCGGCACCCCACCAGAGCCGCCTCGCGGTGCTCAACACCCCTTCTTCGCGCGTGAGGACAGAGAGGGCTTCGTAGCGGCGCAGGACGGCGACGACACCCGCTCGGGTGTTTCGCCGCAGCGCCGCCCGGGTGACGCATGGCACTCGGAGGTCCTCCCCGGTCCCAGCTGGTTCGCCCCCGCTCCTGAAGAGGGTGACTCCGGCCGACCGGGCCGATCACGCCTCGGAGGAGGACGAGACTCACTTGGCAGCGGCCACGGCTCCTCACGAGGGGAACGTGGCGCCGGTTTCGGTGCGGCAACAGGGCCCTCTGATGACGGCGTTGAGCCGTTCGGTGCCGAAACCAGGCCGTCCCGCGACGGTGCCGGGGTGTTCGGTGCGGGAGCCGGAGGCTCTAAGGGAGAGAGTGAGACGTTCAGTGGGGGAGCCGGGGCTTCCCACGGGGAGAGAGAGGCGTTCGGTGAGGGGGCCGGGCGGCGGGGGCGCAAGGGGGGTCGGTACGGGAAGAAGCCGCGTAAGGGTGGCGCTCAGGGCCGGGGATGGCTGCCTGACGGGCCCGATGACGACAGCCCGGCCGGCGCTGCACCCCAGGCGGATCCGGAGTCGGTGGCCCGGGCCATCTGTCTGCGTCTGCTCACCATGGCGCCCAAGACCCGCGCTCAGCTCGCTGAGGCCCTGCGTAAGCGGGACGTGCCGGAGGAGGCTGCGGAGGCGGTGCTCAGCCGGTTCTCCGAGCTGGGGCTGATCAATGACGAGGCGTTCGCTGCGGCCTGGGTTGATTCACGTCATCATGGTCGCGGCCTGGCCAAGCGGGCGCTGGCGGCCGAGTTGCGCCATCGGGGTGTGGACAGTGAGACGGTCAGCGAGGCCGTGGAGCGGCTCGCCCCTGATCAGGAGGAGGAGACGGCCCGGCGGCTCGTCGAACGCAAGCTCGCCGCCACCCGCTCCCTCGACCCGCAGAAGCGCACCCGCCGGCTGGCCGGCATGCTGGCCCGCAAGGGCTACCCCTCCGGCCTCGCCTTCCGCGTCATCCGCGAGGCCCTCGAACAGGAGGGCATCGAGATGGACGAAGACTTCTCGTAGGAGGCCTGTAGCGTGTCCCGCACCCTGGCGCGGTGGGAGGACCCCCGCGCTTGAGGTTCACCGCCTCTGTGCCGCCTCCGTGCCGGCTTCCGTCAGGGCTCGTGTGTTGGTGGCGGGGTGGGGGCCCAAAACGGCCGGAGGGCGTGAGGTGGGCAATTCAGTGGCAATGGGGGATATGGGGTTGGGTGGGGAGATGCGCGCACGTAAGACACGCTTGATACCGCGTTTGCTTGCTCGTGACCTGTTCGACGCATAACCTCGACGGCAGTGAGGAGTTACTCCGCGCAGCGCGGATTGCCATACCGGTGAACGACGGACGAATGGGCTTGGTTGATCGAGGCAGGCGAGGTGTCGGCTTTGGCGGTCGACGCCCGGTCGGTCGTGGCTTGATCTCGGTCGTGGCGATCATGCCGGCCCGGCGATCCGCGGCGCGCCTGTGACCCCTCCTACATTGTGGCCGCGTTATGAGTTCTTGACGACGCGAGGAGGGCGGGGCGCACATGGGGCCGCTGGTCGTGGTGCTGATGGTGGCGGTGCTCGTGCTCGCGTTCGGCATGATAGGGGCGCTCCTCGTCGTCGTACGGCGCACGTCCGGCGGTGTGCCGCGCGCCGGTAAGCCGGATCCTGAGCAGGTGCAGACCGTGCATGAGGAGCTGGAGCAGGCGCGCGAGGAGGCGCGGGAGATCCGCACCAAGGCGGAGAGCGACGCCGAGGACATCCTGCGCAGGTCGGAGGCGGCGGCCGAGAGCGCCGCGCAGATGCGGCGCGAGGTCGAGGAGGAGAGCCGGATACTCAAGTCCGAGCTCAAGGAGCTCCGCGCCGACCTCGAGCGCAGGGAGGCCCGGCTGGCCGAGCGGGAGCAGCGGCTGGACGAGGAGGCCAGGCGGCAGGCCGAGCGCGACAGAAAGCTGGCCGAGACGGAGATCGAGCTGGCCGACCGCCGCGAGGAGCTGCTGCAGGTCGAGGAGGAACGCCGGGTCATCCTGGAGCGGGTGGCCGGGCTGACCGGCGAGCAGGCCAAGGCCGAGCTGGTCAAGGAGATCGAGAACCAGGCCAAGCGCGAGGCGGCGCTGATCGTCAGGGAGATCGAGGGCGAGGCCCGCAAAGAGGGCGAGAAGCGGGCCACGAAGATCGTCACGCTGGCCGTGCAGCGGCTGGCGGCGGAGCAGACGGCCGAGTCGGTCGTGAGCGTGCTGCACCTGCCGGGCGACGAGATGAAGGGCCGGATCATCGGGCGTGAGGGGCGTAACATCCGCGCGTTCGAGTC
Source organism: Nonomuraea sp. NPDC004580 (assembly GCF_040609855.1). Classification (NCBI taxonomy): domain Bacteria; kingdom Bacillati; phylum Actinomycetota; class Actinomycetes; order Streptosporangiales; family Streptosporangiaceae; genus Nonomuraea; species Nonomuraea sp. NPDC004580. The sequence goes on from NZ_JBEXLH010000097.1 coordinate 11,225, forward strand.
CACGACCGGGGTCAACCTGATCATCGATGACACGCCCGAAGCGGTGCTGCTGTCGTGCTTCGACCCGGTCAGGCGGGAGACGGCGCGGCTGACGCTGGAGAAGCTGGTGCTCGACGGCCGCATCCACCCGCAGCGCATCGAGGAGGCGCACGACCGCAGCCGCCAGGAGGTCCAGGACCTGTGCGCGCGGGCCGGTGAGGACGCCCTGGTGGAGCTGGGCATCACCGACATGCACCCGGAGCTGACGCTGCTGCTCGGGCAGCTGCGCTACCGCACCTCCTACGGCCAGAACGTGCTCAAGCACCTCATCGAGTCGGCCCACATCGCCGGCATCATGGCGGCCGAGCTGAAGATGAACCAGACGCTGATGAAGCGCTGCGCCCTGCTCCACGACATCGGCAAGGCGCTCACCCACGAGGTCGAGGGCAGCCACGCGCTGATCGGGGCCGAGATCGCCCGCCGCTACGGCGAGGAGGAGGACGTGGTGCACGCCATCGAGGCGCACCACAACGAGGTCGAGGTCCGTACGGTCGAGGCGGTGCTCACCCAGGCCGCCGACGCGATCAGCGGCAGCCGTCCCGGCGCGAGGCGGGAGTCGCTGGAGGCGTACGTGAAGCGGCTGGAGCGGCTGGAGGAGATCGCGCAGTCGTACGAGGGCGTGGAGAAGGTGTTCGCCATGCAGGCCGGGCGGGAGATCCGAGTCATGGTCAAGCCCGACGCCATCGACGACATCCAGGCCCAGGTGATCGCCCGCGACGTGGCCAAGCAGGTGGAGGAGGAGCTGACGTACCCGGGGCAGATCCGCATCACCGTGGTGCGGGAGTCGCGCGCGACCGAGTTCGCGCGCTGACCCCTCAGGCGAAGAGCTGCTGGTAGAAGGCCAGCTCGGCGGCGAGCGCGGCGACGCGGGTCTCGGTGCGGCGGAAGCCGTGCGACTCGCCCTCGAACGCGAGGTACGTGCACGGCACCCCACGCTCGGACAGGGCGTCGGCGAAGGCCGTCGACTGCTGGGGCGGCACGACGGGGTCGTCGAGGCCCTGGAGGAGCAGCATGGGGCAGGTGACGCCGTCGACGAGGGCGAGGGGTTCGCGGCCGGCGTAGACCTCGGGGTCCTCCGGGCCCACCAGCCACTCCACGTACCGTGACTCGAAGTCGTGCGTGTGGGCGTTGAGCGGGCCGAGCGCGCTGACCCCGTAGTACGACACCCCGCCCGCGAACACGTCCGACCGGCAGCACGCGGCCATCACGGTCCAGCCGCCCGCGCTGCCGCCGCGTACAGCGATCTTGGCCGGGTCGGCCAGGCCCTCGGCGGCCAGCCATTCGGCGGCGGCGACCGTGTCGGCGACGTCGACCAGCCCCCACTGGCCCTTGAGCCGGTCGCGGTAGGCCCTGCCGTAGCCGGTCGAGCCGCCGTAGTTGACGTCGAGGACGCCGATGCCGCGTGAGGTCAGGAACGCCTTCTCCAGGTCGAGCCCGGTGTCGGCGTGTGCGGTCGGGCCGCCGTGCACGAAGATCACGTAGGGGGACGGGCCGTCGCCCGCGGCCTCGGCGTGCGGCGGGTAGAGGTAGGCGTGGACCTCGCCACCCACGCGCACGGCCCGGGGCGCCGGCAGGTAGGCGGGGTCGGGCAGGGCGGCGGTGTCGCCGGTGAGGCGCTCGTGAGCGCCCGTCGCGGTGTCGACGGTGACGACCGAGCGGGGCGTCGTGGCGGCGTGGCCGATGCCGGTCACGGCGGAGCCGTCGGCGGTCAGGGCCGCGTCCCAGCCGGTGCAGGGCGTGTCGAGGTCGGTGAGCGTGCCGTGCGCCGGGTCGAGCAGGCCGAGCCGCAGGTCGCCGCGCCCGTGCAGGACCGCGAGCCGACCGTCGTCGAGCACGGCGTACGGCATGCCGCCCAGCCGCCACGGCGGCAGCGTGAACTCCTCCTCGGCCGGGCACAACGCCCGCGGCCCTTCGCCGCGCAGGCCGATTTCGTAGAGGTTCCACCAGCCGGAGGCGTCGGAGACGAGGTAGAGCCGGGAGTCGTCCTTCCAGCACGGTGACAGCACGGACTCGTCGGCGCCGCCGCGCACGGTCCACGTCTCGCCGTCGTCGAGGCGGGTGACGCGCAGCTCGGTGCCGTCCCAGGGCATGCGGGGGTGATTCCAGCAGACGTAGGCGAGATGCCGCCCGTCGGGGGACAAGGTGGGGGATGCGTAGAAGTCGCTGCCGGTGGCCCGTTCGCGCACGTCGCCGCCGTCGAGCGGGATCGCGACGACGGCCCTGCTGACCTTGCCGTCCTCGGCGTGCCGCTCGCGTACGCACCACACCTGGCCGTCGCGCACCAGCAGGTCGGCGTAGCGGCCGTCCTCCTCCGTGAGGGGTTTCGGTTCGCCGTTTTCGCCCAGAACGTAGAGGCGCTGGTCCTTGAGGTTGGCGAAAACGACGTCGCCCGACGGGGTCAGCGCGTAGGGGCGGCCGCCGTACTCGTGGACCCGGGTGCGCGCGCACCACGGCGCGGGCAGCAGGTCACGGCGGGTGCCGTCGGCGTCGCGGCGCACGATCGTGGTGCGCCCGCCCTCGTCGGGGCGGTCCTCGGTCCACCACACCCGGCCGTCGAGGGCCGTGGGCCAGCCGGGACGTACGCCCGAAGCGGCCACGTCTCTGGTCGAAATGGGGGAGGGCCAGAAAGGCATACCCGCATCCTGCCGGAAGATCGCCGGGAGTGCGGGCCGGTCCTCACAGTTCAGCGCCCGTTCCCCGAGATCGCCCAGACCGGGAGCCCAAGGTGAGAGCCCCCCGCACACGGCCTGAGGCGGGGATCGTGGGTGGGTCAGGGGCAGCCGGCGGAGCGGGGTGGGCCTTGCGGGAGCGTCAGGTTGGAGCGGCCGAACCATTTGCGCAGCAGCCGGTCGGCCGTCCCGTCCCGCCACATGGCGGTGATGGCCCGGTTGACGGCCGCGCAGGTCTTGACGTCGCCCTGCTTCAGCCCGACCCCCCACTGCTCGTCGCTGATCGGCTCGTTGAGCAGCCGGAACCGGCCTGGTTCGCGCTCGACGTACCCGGCCAGGACGAGGTTCTCGGTGCTGACGGCGTCGAGCAGGTCATCGGCGAGCTTGCGCACGCAGGCGGAGTAGTTGACGGCGGGCACGAGCTGCGCGGGCAGGTCGAGCTTGCCGTCGGGCGGCGGGTCCACGATCCGCCGGTACGAGTTCGACCCCTCGGCCAGGCAGATCCGCTTGCCGCGCAGGTCGCTCACGTGGCGGATGCGGGTGTCGCCGGCGCGGACCATGGTGTCCTGGCTGACGATCACGTACGGCCCGCCGAACGTCACCTTGGGCTTGCGGGACTCGGTGATCGAGTACGAGGCAACGATCAGGTCCACGGTGCCGTTCTGCAGCAGCGCCTCGCGGGTGGACGACGGCGACTCGCGCCAGGTGATGGCGACCTTGGCGCCGCCGGACAGGTGGCGGACGAGGTAGCGGGCGACGTCCACGTCGAAGCCCTGCGGGTCGCCGCTGCCGGTGCGCAGGGCGAGGCCGGGCTGGTCCCCTTTGGTGCCGACGACGACCGTGCCGGTTTCCCTGATCTTGTCGACGACGGTCGCGGGCCGTCCCACGCCGCCGCACGCGGCCAGGCACAGCGTCACGGCCGCTCCCGCGAGCACCACCCCACGCATGGACTACGGCTAACCAGAAGGGCGCAGTGGTAACTCGGCGTGGGTCATCTCTGGGTAAAGCGATGAGGCCCCGGCGATTCAGTCGCCGGGGCCTCATCGACAGGGTCATTCCACGGGACGGTCGGGTGCCAGGCCACCGCCTTCGGTGCCCTGACCCGCGGCCACGCCCACCTCGGCGGAGCCGGGCGCCGCGACGGGCCGCGCCGCCGTCTTCCTGCTGCGCCGGCTGCGCCGCTCCAGCCAGGTGGCCAGATAGCTGAGCGCCAGGTTGAGCGCCACGTAGATGATGCCGATGACGATCGCCGCCGGGATCAGCGAGCCGAAGAACGCGGCAGGCAGGATCTTGAAGCCGGTGTTGAGCAGGTCGACGTAGGCGATGATGTAGCCGAGCGCGGTGTCCTTCAGCAGCACCACGAGCTGGCTGACGATCGCCGGCATCATCGCCGTGATGGCCTGCGGCAGCAGCACCAGCCGCAGCACCTGGTTCTTGCGCATGCCGACCGCGTACGCCGCCTCCGACTGCCCCTTGGGCACCGCGTGCACGCCCGCCCTGACGACCTCGGCGAGCACCGAGCCGTTGTAGAGCGTGAGGCCGAGCACGACGGCCGCGAACGCGTAGTCGCCGCCGCCCAGCAGCGTGGGCGCCAGGTAGAAGATGAAGAAGATCAGCAGCAGCAGCGGGATCGCACGGAAGACCTCGACCACGACCCCGGCCGGGATCCTGATCCAGGCGTGGTCGGAGAGCCGGGCGAGACCGAAGATCGCGCCGAACGCCAGCGCCAGCACCGCCGCCACGGCCGCCGCGCGCAGCGTGCCGATCAGGCCGGGGATGATGTAGACCTGCCAGGTGTTCCACTCCAGGAACGGCTGCCAGATCTTCCCCTCGAACTGGCCCTTGGCGTCGAAGCCGCGGTAGACGCCGTACAGGACGGCGAGCACCGCGATGACGCTGATCACGGTCAGCCCGTGGTTGCGCAGCCGCCCGCGCGGCCCGGGGGCGTCGAAGAGTACGGAGGTGCTCATCGGACCACCGCCAGCCGCCGCGACAGCCAACCGGTGAAGAAGCCGATCGGCATGGTCAGTGCCATGAACGCGACGATGATGCCGAGGAAGATCGGGATCGACGCGCCGGTCTGGTCAAAGGTGATCTTCATGACCGCCGCAGAGTCGAGGAGGAAACCACCGGCCGTCGCGACCGTGGTGTTCTTGATCATGGCGATCATCACGCTGCCCAGCGGCGCGATGACCGCGCGGAACGCCTGAGGCAGGATGATCATCGTCAGCGACTGCATGAACGTCAGCCCGATCGCCCTGGCCGCCTCCGCCTGGCCCATCGGCACCGTGTTCACGCCGGCGCGCAGCGCCTCGCAGACGAAGGCCGCGGTGTAGACCGACAGCCCCATCGACACGATCCAGAACGAGTTGGTCGTCGGCGTCTCGGAGAACACCAGGCCGAGCTGGTCGCTCAGGCCCAGCGCGGAGAACGCCAGCACCAGCGTCAGCGGGGTGTTGCGCACCACGTTGACGTAGATCGTCCCGGCCGCACGCAGGACCGGGGTGGGGGAGACCCGCATCGCCACCAGAATCGTGCCGAGGATCAGGGAGGCGACCGCGGACACGAGGGAGAGCTTGACGTTCTCCAGGAATCCCAGCCCGAGGTCGGGGGCGTACTTGATGAGTTCGTCCATTGTGCTCCACCGCATAGGCAGCGGCGGCCGGTCATCCGGCCGCCGCTATTGGTGAGATCAGGCGCAGCCCTCGGCCGGCGGCGCCTGCGTCGAGAGGTTGAGGCCCTGAATGCCGCCGAACCACTTGTCCAGCAGCTGCTTCATGGTGCCGTTGTCCCACAGCTTCTTGACCGCCGTGTTCACGGCCTCGCACGTCTTGGTGTCGCCCTTCTTCAGGCCGACGCCGTACTTCTCGTCGGTGAAGCCCTGGCCGAGCACCTTGAAGTTGCCGCCGGCCTGCTTGGCGAAGCCCGCCAGGATCAGGTCGTCGGTGGTGACCGCGTCGAGGTTGCTGCCGCTCAGCTTCTGCACGCACTCGGAGTAGTTGGCGGCGTCGACGGTGGTGGCGTCGATGTCGAGCTCACCGTCCGGCGGCGGGTCGGTGATCCGCTTGTACGAGTTGGAGCCCGCGGCCTTGCAGATCTTCTTGCCCTTGAGGTCCTGCGGGGCGTTGATGGAGGTGTCGTCCTTGCGGACCATCACGTCCTGGTGCGCCACGACGTAGGGGCCGCCGAAGGTGACCTTGCCCTTGCGCTCCTCGGTGATGGAGTAGGTGGCGAAGATGATGTCGACCGTGCCGTTCTGCAGGAACGGCTCACGGTTGGAGGAGGCGGACTCCTTCCATTCGATCTTCACGTCCTTGCCGCCGGCCACTTCCTTCAATACGGCCTTGGCCACGTCGACGTCGAAACCCTCGGGCTCGTTGCCCGTCTTGAGGCCCAGGCTCGGCTGGTCCCACTTGGTGCCGACCACAATGGTGCCGCCCCCGGCGATCTTGTCGGCCACGGTGGCGTAGTCGCCGCCACCGCCGCCGCTCTCGCCGCCGCAGGCCGCGAGGCCGGCGGCCATGGCCAGCACCGAGAGCACTGCTCCCATTCGACGCATGTGCATGTGTTCCCTGCCTTGGTTGTCAGTGCGTGAGAATCTTCGAAAGGAAGTCACGCGCCCGGTCCGTCTGCGCGTTGGTGAAGAACTCGTCGGGGGTGTTCTCCTCCACGATCTGCCCGTCGGCCATGAACACCACCCGGTTCGCCGCCCGCCGGGCGAATCCCATCTCGTGCGTGACGACCACCATGGTCATCCCGTCACGGGCCAGCCCGACCATGACGTCGAGCACCTCTTGCACCATCTCGGGGTCGAGGGCGGAGGTCGGCTCGTCGAACAGGATCATCTTCGGGTCCATGGCCAGCGCCCTGGCGATGGCGACCCGCTGCTGCTGGCCGCCGGAAAGCTGGGCCGGATATTTGTCCGCCTGCGCGGCGATGCCCACCCGTTCGAGCAGCTCCATCGCGCGCTTGTTCGCGGCGTCCTTGGCGACTCCGCGCACCTTGACCGGGCCGAGAGTGACGTTCTCCCTGATGGTCTTGTGCGCGAACAAGTTGAACGACTGGAAGACCATGCCGACTTCGGAACGCAGCCGCGCCAGCCCCTTGCCCTCCTCGGGCAGGACCTGACCGTCAAAGATGATCTTGCCGTCGCTGATCGTCTCCAGCCGGTTCATCGTGCGGCACAAAGTGGACTTACCGCCGCCCGATGGGCCGATGACGACCAGGACCTCGCCACGAGAGACGGTCAAGTTGATGTTCTTCAGGACGTGCAGCGCCCCGAAGTGCTTGTTGACGTTCTCCAACTGGACCAGTGGAGTGGCGTCGCCGTTCTCCGTCATGGAGTAAAACGTAGAGGGCATTAGAACGCTGTGCACTAACCGAGCGGTACCGATCCGATCACATCATGCCGTCAAGCTGGCCTTTTAGAACCGTACGGCCCTTGTCAAGGCGGACTGCGACTACCCTTGAACCTGCCATGACTGTGACCCAGGAGGGCGCCCGCACATACGAAGTGCGCACATACGGGTGCCAGATGAACGTCCACGACTCCGAGCGGCTGTCCGGTCTGCTGGAAGAGGCCGGCTACGTGCCCGCTTCCGACGGCGAGACGGCCGACGTGGTCGTGTTCAACACGTGCGCCGTGCGGGAGAACGCCGACAACCGCCTCTACGGCAACCTCGGCCACCTCCGCCCGGCCAAGGCCGGCAACCCCCGCATGCAGATCGCGGTCGGGGGCTGCCTGGCGCAGAAGGACCAGGGCGAGATCGTCCGCCGGGCGCCGTGGGTCGACGTCGTGTTCGGCACCCACAACATCGGCTCGCTGCCGGTGCTGCTGGAGCGGGCGCGCATCGAGGGCGAGTCGCAGGTCGAGCTGAAGGAGTCGCTCGAGGTCTTCCCCTCGACGCTGCCCACCAAGCGCGAGTCGGCCTACGCCGCCTGGGTGTCCATCTCCGTCGGCTGCAACAACACCTGCACGTTCTGCATCGTGCCGTCGCTGCGGGGCAAGGAGAAGGACCGCCGCCCCGGCGACGTCCTCGCCGAGGTGCGGGCGCTGGTCGACCAGGGCGTGCTCGAGGTCACGCTGCTGGGCCAGAACGTCAACACCTACGGCGTGGAGTTCGGCGACCGGCTGGCCTTCGGCAAGCTGCTGCGCTCGTGCGGCGGCATCGAGGGTCTTGAGCGGGTGCGCTTCACCTCGCCCCACCCGGCCGCCTTCACCGACGACGTCATCGCCGCGATGGCCGAGACGCCCAACGTGATGCACCAGCTCCACATGCCGCTGCAGTCGGGCTCCGACCGGGTGCTGCGGGCCATGCGGCGCTCCTACCGCGCCGAGCGCTACCTCGGCATCATCGAGCGCGTGCGCGCCGCCATGCCCGACGCGGCCATCTCCACCGACATCATCGTCGGCTTCCCGGGCGAGACCGAGGAGGACTTCCAGGCCACCCTCGACGTCGTACGCCAGAGCCGCTTCGCCAACGCCTTCACCTTCCAATACTCCATCCGCCCCGGCACTCCGGCGGCCACCATGGCCGACCAGGTGCCGAAGGAGGTCGTCCAGGAGCGCTACGAGCGGCTGGTCGCGCTGCAGGAGGAGATCTCGTGGGAGGAGAACAAGAAGCAGGTCGGGCGCACGCTCGACGTGCTGGTCGCCGAGGGCGAAGGGCGCAAGGACGAAGCCACCAGGCGGCTGTCCGGGCGCGCGGCGGACAACCGGCTCGTGCACTTCGCCGTCGGTGACGAGACACCGCGGCCCGGTGACATGGTGACGGTCGAGGTGACGTACGCGGCGCCGCACCACCTGGTCGCCGACGGGGCCGTGCTCGGAGTGCGGCGCACCCGCGCCGGCGACGCCTGGGAGGCTCGCCAGGGCGGCGGGGCCCCGTCGCCGGGAGTGCTGCTCGGCATGCCGACCATCGGCCGTCCCGCTCCGCTGCCCGCCGCCACGGGGGGCTGCTCGGCGCACTGATCCGTTCCATCGAGGGCGGTACCGGTTCTCCGGTGCCGCCCTCTGCCGTGTCCTGGGCCGTCAGCGGGTGAGGCGGTTGAGCACGTCGTAGCAGGGGCCGCGGCGGAAGTCGTGGAACGTGGCGCAGGGGTCGGGCATGCCCGGTTCCGGGGCCGGTTCCGGGTCCTGGGCCGGCTCTGGTGGTGGGGGTGGCTGGGGCGGCGCCTGCGGGGCCGGTGAGCCGTGCGGGCGGGCCTTCTGGGGTGGTACGAGGGGGCGCGCTTCCTGGGTGGGCGGGATGGGCTTCTCGTACGTCGGGGGAACCGGGGACGTCAGCGGGCCCGCCGAGGGAAGGGGCCGCCCGGCCCCTTCCCTCGGCGGGGTGTCCCAGGGCGGGAGAAGGTCGGCTGCGGGGTCCCAGGGCGGAACCGGTTCTATCCAGGGTGGGGACAGCGGGCCGAACATGATCGACGCCGGGCGGGGTGATGAGGAGTGGATCGCTCCATTCGACCGCCTCACTGCGGGTGTGGCTGTTTGTGGTGTGATCGACGCCGAGAGTGGCGATTCAGACGAATTCGATCTTACGGAAAGCGGGGTTTCCCGATCGAATCTCTGCGGTCTTTGCGAAGATGGTTCCCGCGAGTCGGTGAATGCTAGGAAAATCCCTAGCATCGCGGTGACCAGTACCCCGAAGACTCCGGCCATGGGCGCGAGGTGGGCGCGGCCACCTGGGGAAATGGATCTAAGGGGGGACAAGTCGTGATTCCTTTGTGATTGTTGTGCGAGCATTAGGCTGTTGCGGCTAGTGTGGTCCATCACCCGCGGAAGCCGGTGAGCTTTCCCCGATACGACCGCAGGGAGCTGTAGCGCCATGCAAGATCCGAACCAGGCGGATCGCCAGGAGATCCTGTCCGGGCCGGGAGACGCCCGGCTCGATTCGCGAAATAGACCGCACAGAAACAGATCGACCAAGAACAACAAGAAGGCGACGATCCTCGCCGCTTCGGCGCTCGTCGCGCTGCTCGCGGCCGGTGGCGCCGGCTACCTGCTGGCGGGGAACAACGGTGAGGCCGCCCAGAGCGGCGCCGGGCCGCAGACGTCCCAGAGTGCGGGAGACGACCTCCAGGGCGACGACGACGCGACCATGGGCGACGTCACCGCCGACGAGCCCGGCGACGGCGCCGAGGACCAGGCCGCCGAAACCCCCGCGGACGACGGCGGCGTGGGCGACGTGGCGGACCCGGGCACCGGCGGCGGCGACCCGGCCGGCACCGACAAGAGCGGCTCGAAGGGCGTCGACGCCGCGCGCGGCGACTCCGGCGAGAAGACGACCAACGGCAGGAAGCCGGCCTCGTCCCCCGCGAAGTCCCCGCAGTCCTCGGGCAACGGCGGCACCTCCGACAGCCCGGCCGACGGCCCCGCTGGCACGGTCGCGGGCCAGTGCTCGAAGAGCGGCTGCTGACCGACCCTTCCCCGTCCCCAGGCGCGACGCTGACCGGCTGGTGGCGTGCCCTGCGGCGGCTCACCTTGGGAGCGGTCGCTGACCCGCCCGTGGGCCGCTTGGCAGCGGCTCGCCTTGTGAGCGGCCGCTGACCCGCCCGTGGGCCGCTTGGCAGCGGCTCGCCTTGTGAGCGGCCGCTGACCATCCTCCGGCCTCCAGCCGGGCACCGACCCGCCCTTGGTCCGTTCGCCCTTGAGGGTGGTCGCTGAGGGCCGGCGAAGTGGTTCGGCGGTTCCGGGGCGTACTGGACCTTCGGCTCCTCGCGGGCGGGTGCCTAGGGTCGGCGTATGACGACTGACAGAGCATCCGTGCTGCGGGCGCTGCACGTGCCAGGACGCCCGCTGCTGCTGCCCAACGTCTGGGACGCCGCCTCCGCGCGGGCCGTACAGGAGGCGGGGTTTCCCGCGGTGGCCACCAGCAGCGCCGCGGTGGCCCGCACGCTCGGTCACGAGGACGGCGAGCGGACGCCCGTCGCGGAGATGCTGGCCGCCGTGGCCCGGGTGGCGGCGGCCGTGGACGTCCCCGTGACGGCCGACTTCGAGCGCGGCTACCGGCTCAAGCCCGCCGAGCTGGCCGAACGGCTGCTCGCCACCGGGGCCGTCGGCTGCAACCTGGAGGACTCCCAGCCGGACACCGGCGAGCTGGTCGATCCGGGGGAGCAGGCGGACTTCCTCGCCGAGGTGCGCGCGGCGGCGGGCCCCGGGCTGGTGATCAACGCCAGGGTGGACGTCTACCTCGCCGGCCGGCCGTCACCCGAGGAGGCCGTGCGGCGGGGCCGGCGGTATCTGGAGGCGGGGGCCGACTGCGTGTACCCCATCGGCGCGACCGGCGAGGACGAGATCAGGGCGCTGGTGAGCGAGCTGGGCGGGCCGGTCAACGTGCTGTCCGCCCCCGGAGTGCCGCCGCTCGGGCGGCTCGCGGAGCTGGGCGTGGCGCGGGTGAGCTTCGGCAGCGGGCTGCACCAGGCGACCCAGGCGTACACGAAGGGGCTGCTGGAGGCGGTGGCCGAGGGCCGCGGCCCGTACTGAGGGCGTGGCTCTCGGCCTCCTCGTCACTCGAGGGCCGTCCCGAGGGCCTGACGGAAACGAGATCGCCCCACCGGGCGCCGTGGCGGGGGGCCTGAGTACTCTTGCGGCGTGCTCGTCGCCGCGGCCGTCTGCCCGCCAACCCCGCTGGTCGTGCTCGATATGCCCGACCTCCGATCCGCCTGCCACGCCGCCATCGCCGGGCTGGCCGAGGCCCGTCCTGAGACGCTGATCGTGGTGGGCGGGGCCGAGACCACGGCCTCGTACGACCGCGCCGCCGCGGGCACCCTGCGCCCCTGGGGCGTGGACCTGGTGACCCCGGGCGGCGGCGAGCCGGTGCTCCCGCTGTCGCTGACCGTCGCCCGGCTGCTGCTCGGTGACCGCACACCGGACGGCCTGCGGTCGGTGGCGTTCGACGCGGCGCCGGAGGAGTGCCTGGCGCTGGGGGAGAAGCTGGCCGGAGGCCGCGACCGGGTGGCGCTGCTCGTCATTGCCGATGGCTCGGCGTGCCTGGGCCCGCGCGCACCAGGCCGGTACGACGAGGCGGCGGGCCCGCTCAACGACCGGATCGCCGACGCCATCGCCACCGGAGACCCCGCGCCGCTGGCCGCCCTCGACCCGGTGCCGGCCGACCGGCTGTGGGTGAGCGGCAGGGCCGCGCTCCAGGTGCTGGCCGGGGCGGCGGGCGCGCACACGTTCGGGGGCCGGCTGCTCATGGCCGCAGCCCCCTATGGCGTCGGTTACTTCGCCGGGTCCTGGCTCGCCTGACCTGGACGGGCCTGGGAGGCGGTGGGCCGGCGTCTGGGGACGGGGACGCGCATCAGGTCGCGGGCCGGCACCACCTCGCCGTCGAAGTGCCTGCGCACCTCCTGGACGAACGCCGGCTCGTCGTCGAAGCCGTACCGTTCGGAGAAGTGGGT
>NZ_JBEXLH010000098.1:0-20905 GCF_040609855.1 Nonomuraea sp. NPDC004580
CCATGACGAGCCGGGGCCTGCTACCGGGCGCTCCGATGCTTACCCGGACGGGACTTTCACCCGCAGGCCTGGACCAGCTTCCAGGACGCAACATGTCCCCCACCCTACAACCGGATAGCCGCTCGATTCGGATGATCGATCCGAGACTCAGGAGGTCGCGGACAGCGCGCGCAGCAGCACGTCGGTGAGATCGTCGAGGTAGGTGGGCCCCGGCTCGGCGGCGCGGACGGCGAGCCGCCAGTAGACGGGGGCGGCGATCAGGTCGAGCGCCAGGTCGATGTCGGTGTCGCGGGGCAGCTCGCCGCGCTCGACGGCGCGCCGGAAGATCTCCGCCGTGCGTTCCCGCTTCGGCTCGCCGGCCAGGAGCCCCACGACCTCGCCCAGCTCGGGGTCGCGCGCCATCTCGGCCACCAGGTCGGGCAGGATGCGCGCGAAGCGCGGGTGGGTCAGCCACTGGGTGAGGACGCCGAGCGAGGCGCGCAGGTCACCACGGAGCGTGCCGGTGTCGGGCACGCTGATCATGGCGATGCTGTACGCGCGGATCACCCCCATCGCCATCTCCTGCTTGGACGGCCAGCGGCGATAGAGCGCGCTCTTGCCGACGCCGGCCCGTTTGGCGACCGCCTCCATCGACAGCCGGGCGTAGCCGTTCTCGGCCAGCTCGTCCAGCACGGCTTCGGTGATGGCCTCGGTGACCTGGGGCTGCAGCACGGCTGCGCCGGTGGGAGTGCGGCGGCTCATGGGTGCAGTCTAGCGATTGGACGGGACGGTACCGTCTCGTCTATGGTTTACGACGGGACGGTACCGTATCGTCCTGACCAAGGAGGAGAACTGTGCAAGCCACTGAGCTGATCGAGCACGGCGTCGAGCTGCTGCTGGCCAAGGACATGGCGGGGTTCGCGGGGTTGTGGGCCGAGGACGGGGTGATCGAGTTCCCGTTCGCGCCCGCCGGGTATCCGCCCAGGGTGGAGGGGCGTGCGGCGATCCGGGAGTACCTGCGCGGCTACCCGGACATCTACGACATCCGGGAGGTTGCCAGGAAGGTGATCCACCGGACCGAGGACCCGGAGGTGGTGGTCGTGGAGCTGGAGGTGGCCGGGATCGTGCCACGCAGCGGGAAGCCGTACCGGATGGATTATGTGGCGATCGTCACCGTGCGGGACGGCGAGATCCAGCACTACCGCGACTACTGGAACCCGTTGCAGGCCGCCGAGGCGCTGGGCGGGCTCGAGTCGTTCACGGGCGCGTTCGCGGGCGGTGCCGCTTGAGCGAGGTGCTGGTGATCGGCGCGACAGGGACGACAGGCTCGCGGGTGACGGCCTTTCTGTGCGAGCGCGGGGTGCCGGTCCGGCCGGCGAGCCGTAAGGGCGATCTGCCGGGGTTCGTGCGCTTCGGCTGGGCGGCGCCGGAGACCCACGCCCCGGCGCTGGCCGGGGTGCGGGCCGCCTATGTGCTGCCGCCGATCGGGGTGACCGAGCCGGTGCCGCTGGTGGAGCCGTTCCTGCACGAGGCCCTACGCCAGGGGGTGCGCCGCGTGGTGCTGCTCGGCACGTCGGCGCGGCCGGAGCGGACGCCGGGGGCGGCGGCGCTGTACGACCTGGTCCGTACGGTGATGCCGGAGTGGACGGTGCTGCGCCCGTCGTGGTTCATGCAGAACTTCACCGGCGAGGCCGTCGCGCTGCGCCGCCGCGACGGCGAGCTGATCTCCGCGACGGGCGGCGGCCGGGTGGCGTTCGTGGACGCGGGCGACATCGCGGCGGTCGCCGGGCACGCCCTGACGGATCCGGTGCCGCACGACACCGACCACGTGCTGACCGGCCCGGAGACGCTCACGTATGACGAGGTGGCCGCGCTGCTCACCGAGCTGGGCGCCGGCCCGCTGCGCCACCGCCCGGTCACGCCGGACGAGCTCGCCGCGCACTTCGCCGCCCACGGGATGCCCGGGGAGTTCGCCGCCCTGCTCGCCGCCCTGGACGCCGACATCGGCATGGGCACCGAGGACCGGGTGACGGACACGGTCGGACGCGTCACCGGCCGCCCGCCGCGCACCTTCCGCGAGTGGGCGGTCAGCGAGCTCCGCTGAACTCGAGCGCGCGAACGGACAGCCGGCCGCCGGGCGAGCCCCGCTCGGTGACCCGCGGCCCCATCAAACCCGACAAGGCGGTATATTTCGTAAACCTACTAAATTGGTAAGCAATGGTGGAGTTTACGTTGAACAGGAAGTTCGCCGGCGTCGCGGTCGCACTGGCCCTCGCACTCGCCGCGTGCGGCTCCGGCCCGGAGGACGCCTCGCCCAGCGGCCCGGCCCAGCCGGCCACGATCGAGATCGGTTCCCTCTACGAGCCGCAGAACCTCGACAATACCGCCGGCGGCGGCCAGGGCATCACGGAGGCGTTCAACGGCAACGTCTACGAGGGCCTGTTCCGGCTGACCGACGCGGGCAAGGTGGAGCCGCTGCTGGCCGAGAGCCACACGGTCTCGGACGACGGCCTGACCTACACCTTCAAGCTGCGCAAGGGCGTGACGTTCCACTCGGGCAAGGCGCTGACCGCGGCCGACGTGAAGGCCGGCATCGAGCGCGTGACGGCCGAGGACTCCCAGTCGGCGCGCAAGGGCAACCTGGAGGTCATCAAGTCGGTCGAGGCGCCCGACGACGGCACGGTCGTGGTGACGCTGAAGCACCGCTCGATCTCACTGGTCTACAACCTGAGCTACGTGTGGGTGGTCAACGCCGACGCCAAGGACAGGGCGACCACGGCCGACGGCACGGGGCCGTACAAGCTGGGGGCGTGGAAGCGCGGCTCGACGCTCAGCCTGGAGCCCTTCCCCGGCTACTGGGGCGCCAAGCCGGCCAACGGCGGCGTGGTCTTCCACTACTTCACCGACGCGTCCGCGCTCAACAACGCGCTGCTGACCGGCGCCGTGGACGTGGTGACCAGCCAGCAGAGCCCGGACGCGCTCTCGCAGTTCGACAACAACCCGGACTACAAGGTCAGCGAGGGCAAGTCGACCACGAAGCTGCTGCTCGCGTTCAACGACCGCAAGGCGCCGTTCGACAAGCCGCAGGTGCGCAGGGCCGTCGCGGCGGCCGTCGACGACGCCAAGCTGCTGGAGTCGGTGTGGGCCGGGCACGGCACGCCGATCGGCTCGATGGTGCCGCCCACCGATCCCTGGTACGAGGACCTGACCTCGCTCGACACCTACGACGTCGAGGCCGCCAAGCGTGAGCTGGCCGCGGCCGGTTACCCCAAGGGCTTCCGCTTCACCCTGGACACGCCCAACTACGACCCCCACCCGACGGCCGCCACGTTCATCAAGAGCGAGCTGGCCAAGGTCGGTGTCACCGTGGACATCAACGTCATCACCGCCGACGAGTGGTACACGAAGGTCTACAAGAACCACGACTTCGCCGCCACCCTCCAGGAGCACGTCAACGACCGCGACGTGGTCTGGTACGGCAACCCCGACTTCTACTGGGGTTATGACGATGAGCAGGTCACGAAGTGGATCGACGAGGCCGAGCAGGCGCCGAGCGAGGCTGAGCAGACGGAGCTGCTGAAGAAGGCCAACAGGAAGATCGCCGAGGACGCCGCCAGCGACTGGCTCTACCTGTACCCGCAGATCGTGGTGGCCGCCTCCGGCCTGTCGGGCTACCCGGTCAACGGGCTCAACTCGCAGTTCTACGCCTACGGGATCAAGAAGGGCTGATGGGGCGCTACCTGCTGCGCCGTACCGCGTTCCTGCTGGCCTCGCTGCTGCTGGCGGCGTCGCTGCTGTTCGTGCTGCTGCGGTTGCTGCCGGGCGACCCGGCCAACGCGCTGCTACCGATGGGCGCGACGCCCGAGCAGATCGCGGCGGCGCGCCGCGAAACCGGCTCCGACCTGCCGCTGGCGCAGCAGTACGCGGCCTGGCTGGGCGACCTCGCCCGGCTCGACCTCGGCACCTCCTACATCAGCAAGCTGCCGGTGGGCGAGGAGATCTCGGCCCGGCTGGCGGTCACGGTGCCGCTGACGCTGCTGGCGTTCGCGCTGGCGGTGGTGGTGGCGCTGCCGGTCGGGTTCGTGGCCGCGCACAAAGCGGACCGCTGGTACGGCGCGCTGCTCAGCGGCTTCTCGCAGCTCGGCATCGCGGTGCCGGTGTTCTGGATCGGGATGCTGCTGGTGACGGTGTTCGCGCTGAAGCTGCGGCTGCTGCCGGCCGGCGGCTTTCCGCGCCAGGACTGGGCGGAGCCGGGCCGCGCGCTGACCTCGCTCGCGCTGCCGGTCGTCACGATCGCGCTGGTCATGTCGGCGTCGCTGATCCGGTACGTCCGCGCGGCCACGCTCGACGTGCTGACCGCCGACTACCTGCGCACCGCGCGGGCCATGGGCGAGTCGTTCGGCGGCGCGATGTGGCGGCACGGGCTGCGCAACGCGGCCGTGCCGGTCATCTCGATCCTGGGCATCGAGCTGGCGACGACGTTCCTGGGCGCGGTGGTGGTGGAGAGCGTGTTCGCGCTGCCCGGGCTCGGCACGATGCTGGTCAAGGGCATCGCCGAGCACGACTATCCGGTGATCCAGGGCGTGCTGGCGGTCAGCACGCTCACGGTGCTGGTGATCGGCTTCGCCGCCGACGTGGTGCAGCGGCTGGTCGATCCCCGGCTGCGGACCAGGCTGGGGCGCTCATGAGGAAGTCGTTCCTGACGGGCTGCGTGCTCGTCGGCCTGGTGGTGGTCGTGGCGGCGGTGTCGCTGGTGTGGCTGCCGTACGATCCGGCCGACACCTCGGGCGGGCGGCTGGCCCCACCGGGCGGCGATCACCTGCTCGGCACCGACAAGCTGGGCCGTGACCTGCTGACCCAGCTGATGATCGGCGCCCGCATCGCGCTGGCGGCCGGCGCCGGGTCGGTGCTGCTGGGCGGGCTGCTCGGCGTGGCGGCGGGCCTGGCGGCCGGGTTCGCCACCCGCTGGCTGGACGACGCGCTGGCCGCGGTGCTCGACGCCCTCATCGCCTTCCCGACGCTGCTGCTGGCCATGCTGGTGGTGGCGGTGCGCGAGGCGTCGCTCGGCTCGGCGATCCTGGCCATCGGCCTCGCCATGTCGGCGGTGGTGGCCCGGCTGACGCGGGTGCTGGTCAAGCGGGTGCTCTCGCAGGACTACATCACCGCCGCGCGCACCTCGGGCAGCTCGTGGCCGCGGGTGATCGCGGAGCACGTGCTGCCGAACATCTGGCCGACGCTCCTGGTGAACCTGGCCCTCCAGCTCGGCCTGGCGGTGCTGGCCGAGGCGTCGCTGTCGTACCTGGGGCTCGGCCCGCCTCCGCCGAACGCCTCATGGGGCCGGCTGCTGCAGGAGGCGCAGGCCACGGTGCTGACGGCGCCGGTCGGCGCGATCGCGCCAGGCGTGCTGCTGGTGGTGCTGGTCATCGGCGCGAACCTGCTCGCCGACGGGCTGCGCGACCTGGGCGGAGGGAGGTCCCGATGAGCGAGCTGCTGGCGGTGGAGCAACTGTCCGTACGCCGCCCCGACGGCCACGAGCTGATCCACGACCTGTCGTTCACCCTCGCGCCCGGCGAGCGGCTCGGCCTGATCGGCGAGTCCGGCTCGGGCAAGTCGCTGACCGCGCTGGCCGTGCTCGGCCTGCTGCCGCCCGGCCTGACCGCGCACGGCAGCGTGCTGCTGGCGGGCACGCAGGTCGTCGGCGCGCCCGAAAGGCGGCTCGACCGGCGGCTCGACCGGCTGCGCGGCCAGGCGGCGGCCGTCGTCTTCCAGGAGCCGCTGACCGCGCTCGACCCGCTGATGCGCGTCGGCAGGCAGGTGGCCGGGCCGATCCGGCGGCGGCGCGGGCTGCGCGGCGCCGCGCTGCGCTCGGCGGTGCTGGCCGCGCTGGAGGAGGTGGCCCTGCCCGAGCGGGTCGCGCGGGCGTACCCGCACGAGATCTCCGGCGGGCAGCGGCAGCGGGCGGCGATCGCGATGGCGCTGGCCTGCGAGCCGGCACTGCTGATCGCCGACGAGCCGACCACGGCGCTGGACGTCACCGTGCAGGCCGAGGTGCTGGCGCTGCTGGACCGGCTGATCGCGGCCAGGGACATGGCGCTGCTGTTCATCGGGCACGACCTGGCGGTGGTCGCGGGCGTCGCGGACCGGCTGATCGTGCTGAAGGAGGGCTCCGCGGTGGAGTCGGGAAGGACGCGGGACATCGTGCGCGAACCGGGCCACCCCTACACCCGATCCCTGGTGGACAGCGCCAGGGAGCTGGAGGCTGAGCTGGATCGGATGGCGCCGTGACGATCATGGAGGCGCGGGACGTCGGCTACGCCTACCGGGGCGGAGCGGCGGTGCTGTCGGAGGTGTCGCTGGAGGTGACGCGCGGGCGCAACCTGGCGATCGTCGGCGAGTCAGGCGCGGGCAAGACGACGCTGCTGCGGCTGCTGCTCGGCCTGGCCAGACCCACGTCGGGGCAGGTGCTGTTCGACGGCAGGCCGGTGACGTCCACGCGGGACCGGGAGTTCCGGCGTGCCGTGCAGCCGGTGTTCCAGGATCCGTACTCGTCGCTGGACCCCCGCCAGCGCGTGCGCAGGATCGTCTCGGAGCCGCTGCGGGCGCTGCGCGCCTGCCCGCGCGACGAGATCGGCGACCGGGTGACGGAGGCGCTGCGGGCCGTCGGCCTGCCCGCCGACGCGGCCGAGCGGTACCCGCACGAGTTCTCCGGCGGGCAGCGGCAGCGCGTCGCGATCGCCAGGGCCATCGTGTGCGAGCCCCGGGTGCTGCTGGCCGACGAGCCGGTCAGCGCGCTGGACGTGTCGACCCGGGTGCGGGTGGTGGAGCTGCTGAAACAGCTCAGCGCCGGCCGGGACCTGACGGTCGTGA
This sequence comes from Nonomuraea sp. NPDC004580, assembly GCF_040609855.1. NCBI lineage: Bacteria > Bacillati > Actinomycetota > Actinomycetes > Streptosporangiales > Streptosporangiaceae > Nonomuraea > Nonomuraea sp. NPDC004580. The sequence continues at coordinate 6,847 of NZ_JBEXLH010000098.1, forward strand.
TGGTCTCGCACGACCTGGCGGTGGTGGCCGCGCTGTGCCAGGAGATCGCGGTCATCGAGAAGGGCTCGATCGCCGAACGCGGCGCCGCCTCGGACGTGCTGGGCGCGCCGTCGCATCCGTACACGCGGCGGCTGGTCGAGAGCGTGCCGAGACTGAGCAGGTACTGACGCCTCAGCGGTCGGGCGGCAGGCGCAGCGCGATGACCGCGATGTCGTCGAGCCCGGTCGTCGGCAGGCCGCTGAGCACCTGGTCACAGAAGCGTTCCACGGGGCAGCGGGCGAGCGAGCCGGCCAGGCGGCGCAGCCGTTCGAGCCCGTCGTCGAGGTTCTCGCCGGGCCGCTCGATGAGGCCGTCGGTGTAGAAGAGCACCGTGGAGCCGGGCGGCAGCGGCTCGACCGTGGAGCGGCAGCCGTCCTCGTTGGGGATGCCGAGCAGCGGGTTGACGCAGCTCTCCAGGAAGCGGCCGATGCCGTCCTCGGTGACGAGCAGCGGCGGCGGGTGGCCGGCGACCGCGTAGTTGAGCTGGTGGCGGCCGCCGTACTCCTCGATCCTGGCCAGCGCGCAGGTGGCCGTCACCTCGTACGAGAGCGAGCCCATGGCGATGTTGAGCCGGGTGAGGATCTCCCCCGGCGGCTCGCACCGGTCCATGGCGAGGGCCCGCAGCATGTTGCGGAGCTGGCTCATGGTGACGGCGGCGCCGAGGTCGTGGCCGGCGACGTCGCCGATGGCCATGACGGGGACGCCGTCCGGGAGGATGAACGAGTCGTACCAGTCGCCGCCGATCTCGGCCGCGGCCGGGCTGGCCCGGTAGCGGGCCTCGAAGCGCAGGCCGGCCAGCCTCGGCGGCGCGGCCAGCAGGCTGTGCTGCAGGGCCAGCGCGATCTGCTGGGTGCGCTGGAAGCGGATGGCGCTGCTGAGCGCGTCGTGCGCGTGGTCGAACATGCGGCTCAGCAGCGCGGCGTCCGTCCGGCTGATCGGCGGGCGGTCGCCGCAGGTCATCAGCGTCACGACGGCCGGGACCACGCCGTCCACCACGACGGGCAGCACGAGCAGGCTGTTGGCCTTGTTCGCCACCATCCACTGCTGTGACCAGGACGGCGCCAGGCCGGGCGGCGGGCAGCCGGGCGGGAACCTCCTCGACAGCGGGCGGCGCCGCCGCGCCGCCTGCACGAGCGCGTTGTCCGGCGGCAACCGCTCCTCGCTGTACGGCGGCAGCCGGTGCAGCCCCGGCCGGGCGGCTGTGGCGACCCGCTCGACCACGAACGGCGCCCCGCCGTGCTGCTCGCCGGTGAGGTCGGTGACGAGGTGCACCCCGCAGCCGTCGGCGATCTCCGGCACGATGACGGCGGCGACCGCCCCGAGCATCTCCTCCAGGTTGGTCAGGTCGGCCGTGGCCGCGGCGGCGCGGTCGAGCAGCTGCTGGGCCCGCTGCTCCTGCCACTGCTGCTCGACGTCGGCACAGGTGCCCACCCACTCGACCAGCCTGCCGTGCTCCTTGATGGGCACACCTTTGACCTCGAAGTGCCGGTAGGAGCCGTCGGCGGTGTGCAGCCGGTAGGCGTGCTCCCACAGCTCCATCGTGGCGACGGTGTTCTCCCAGGACGCCACCGTGGCCTCGCGGTCGTCGGGGTGCACCATCTTGAGCCAGCCGCGCCCCTGGTAGTCCTCCCAGGGCTGTCCCGTCACGCGCTCCCAGCTCGCGCTGTGCTCGATGACGTCCCCGGTGGGCCCGGCGACCCAGAAGATCTGCGCGCTGACCTGCATGAGGCTCTGGTAGCGGCGCAGGATGTGGCTGCGCTCGTTGGCGAGGGCCTGCACCTGCTGGGCGACCGTGATCTGGTCGGTGACCTCCATCGTGACCACCAGCACGCCGCGCTCTCCCGCCCCGTAGGACAGCCGCGACAGACTGGAGGTGAAGAACCGGTCCTCCTCGTCGGTGCTGGCCGGCGCGGCGGTGAGCACGACCGGCTCGCCGGTGGCGTAGACCTGGTCGAACAGCTCGCGGTAGTGCTGCCGGTAGTCGTCGGCGAACAACTCAGGCAGCGGCGAGCCGATCGGGCGGTCGCCGAACTGCGCCCGATACGTGACGTTGGTGTAGACGAGCTGATGATTCGCCCCTCGCGTCACCGCCACGCCGACGGGTGCCGGGTCCAGCACCTCGAACGACAGCCCGCTGGTTTCGCGATCACACTCATCCCCCATCGTGACCTCCCCCGATGGCCACATCTGCCCTCATGCCTACCCGTGTCGGGACCGCGCGGAACGCCCTTTTCGCCCCTCCATCAGAGGGCGTTGAAGGTCTCTTCCGCGCGGTCCCGTTTCGTGAACAGCTCCCAGGCCACCCCGGCGATGACGTCCGGGTCGAGGGTGTGACCGCTCAGGCCGCCGAAGCGCTCAGGGGCGGCGGCGATCTGCCGGTGGATGTCGCCGCGCTCGACCACCCCGCCGATCGTCAGGCTGCCGGCGTAGACGCCCTGCGCGGCGAGGGCGGCGTTGAGCGTCAGCGCGTACGTGCGCAGCGCCGCGGCGGCCGGCGCCAGCGCGCCGAGCGGCGGCATGGGCAGGACGGCGCTGAGCCCGCCGGCGTACAGCAGCCCGCCCTCGCCCCTTTCCACCATGCCGGGCAGCACGTGACCGGTGACGTCGACGGCCGCGTACGCGATGGCCATCGCCTGCCTGACGTCGTCGGAGGTGGTCTCGGTGATCGGCTCCGGCACCCGGCTGACGTCGGTGGCGCCGGGGCCGTAGTAGAGCAGGTCGATCGGGCCGAACCTGGCGGTGATCTCGTCCAGGGCCGCCAGGACGCGCTCGCGGTCGTACACGTCGGCGGCGAAGGCGGCGGCCTCGACGCCCGCTTCGGCGAGGGCGGCGACGTAGGCGGGGTGGCGGTCGGGTGAGCGGGAGATCAGGCCGACGGCATGACCCTCCCTGCCGAAGCGGTGGGCCATGGACATGCCGAGGCCGGGGCCGGCTCCGATGACGACGGCGGTCTTGCGCACGGTTCCTCCAGAATAAGTTGAGGTGTTCCTCAAGTTGGGCTGACCGTATCACGAAACTTGAGGGTTCGCTCACTTTCGTATGATGGGGGACATGGCAGCCGGACCCAAGCCGCTGCGGTCTGATGCCGCGCGCAACCGCGACAAGCTCCTGGTCGCGGCCACCGAGATCTTCGCCGACCGCGGCATCGACGCTCCCCTCGAACACATCGCCCGCCGCGCCGGCGTCAGCATCGGCACCCTCTACAACCACTTCCCGACCCGCGAGGCGCTGCTGGCGGAGGTCCTGCCGCAGCAGCTGGCCGCGCTCGAGCGCATCTCCGCCGACGCCATGGCCGAGCCCGACCCGTGGGACGGGTTCGTGGTGTTCCTGGAGGGGCTGTTCACCCTGCAGTCGCAGGACCAGATGCTCAACGACGCGCTGACCCAGGGGTTCACGCTGGCCACCGACGTGAGCCAGGCGTGCCGCCAGGGCTCTCTCGACGCCGAGCGGATCATCGCGCGGGCCCAGGAGGCCGGGCGGCTGCGCGCCGACTTCACCATGGCCGACCTGGTCACCCTGATCTGGGCGATGTCGCAGGTCATCCGCGAGACGATGGACAGCGCGCCGGGCACCTGGCGGCGCGTGCTGTCCTTCTTCCTCGACGGGCTGCGCGCCGAGGCCGCCCATCCGCTGCTGCCCGGAGCGCCCTCCGTTGTGACGGACAACCGTCCGTAGAACGACCGCTTGGCAACGCCGACGTCACTTCCCCCGTACGCTGGACCCTGTCAGCGCGGCTGGCGTGGGCACCGTTATGCTCACCCGGCCGCCGCTGTGCGGACATACGGCCGCGACGGTTGAGAGTCGGGTCCTGCGGGACCCCGACGCAGGGAGGCGTTTCCATGGCACGTGCTGACATCGGCCCCGACTTCATCGAGGCGCTCGCACGCGGTCTCGACGTCATCAGGGTGTTCCAGCCGGGCCGGCCGGTCATGTCGCTGACCGAGGTGGCCACCGCCGCCGGGCTCGCCAGGCCCACCGCCCGCCGCATCCTGCTCACCCTGCAGGAGCTCGGCTACGCCCGCAGCGAGCCGCGCGGCTACGCGCTGACGCCGCGCGTGCTGGAGCTGGGCGTCTCCTACGTGCGGTCGATGGGGCTGTGGGAGGTGGCAAGGCCGCACATGGAGCGGCTGGTGGAGCAGACGCGCGAGTCCTGCTCCATCGCCCAGCTCGACGGCTCCGACATCGTGTACGTCGCCCGCGTCGCCGTCCCCAAGATCGTCACCCTGTCGGTGCAGATCGGCACCCGCTTCCCCGCGCTGCAGACGTCGCTCGGCAAGGTGCTGCTGGCCGCGCTGCCGCCCGAGGAGGTCGATCGGGTGCTGGCCGAGCCCAGCCGGTCCGGCGTCGAGCCGCGCTGGCGTCCCGGCGTGGCCGAGCGGGACGCCGCGCTGCGCGAGGTCAGGGCCAAGGGCTGGGCGCTGACCGACGAGGAGCTGGCGCTCGGCATCCGCAGCGTGGCGGCGCCGCTGCGCGACGGGCTCGGCAACGTGATCGCCGCCCTCAACGTCAACGCCCACGCCGCCGAGACCTCGGTCGAGCGCCTCGCCGAAGAGCACCTGCCGTTGCTCCTCAAGACGGCGGGCGCGATCAGCGCCGACTGGGCCGCCTACGAAGGCGTCCCCCACGCCACGACGACCTCCTGAGGCCCGTCACGGTGGGGTGAGGACCAGACGGCCGGAGGTCGTGCCGGCGCTCTGGCGTTCCCACGCCGTGGCGACGTCCTCCAGCGGGATCGCCTCGTGGTCCACCTGGAGGCGCCCCGATGCCGCCAGCTCCGCGACCTTCGGCACGGCGGCGGCCCGCTGTTCCCTGGTCAGCTCGTTGTTGGTGTAGCCGAGCAGGCGCAGCGAGCGGCTGCGCAGCGTGGAGGAGCCGAGCGGGGAGGTCTCGCCGGCCGAGCCGCCCAGGTTGACCAGGCGTCCGTGCGGGCGGAGCACGCGGAGAGCGGCGGCGGCCGGAGCGCCGAAGAGGGGGTCGAGGACCAGGTCGAGCGGGCCGTCGCAGGCGGCCGACAGGCGTTGCGCCAGCTCGGCCACGTCGTCGGTGCCGAGCGCGACGACGGCGTCGGCGCCGGCCTTCCGGGCACGTTCCCGCCCCGCGGCCGAGCGGGCGGCGGCCACGACCCGGCGCGCGCCGGCGACCCTGGCGAGCTGGACGGCGGCCTGCCCGACCACGCCGCCCGCGCCCAGCACCAGCACCTGCTCCCCGGCGGCAAGCTCGCCGCGCCAGGTCAGTGCCCGGTACGCGGCCACCGCCGACAGCCCGAGCGCCGCCACCGCGACGGGATCGGCGTCACCGGGCAGTTCGACGAGGTCTCCGGCGGGCACGCGGGCCAGCTCAGCCATGCTCCCGTCGCCCGGCGCCATCCCGGCCGGCGTGGGGAACCACACCAGCCGCCCGTCCGCCGTCCCGACCCCCTGCACGCCGGGGACGTACGGCGTAGCAGGCGCCCCGAAGTAGGAGGCCCCGCCCGCGCACAGCAGGTCGAGCGGTGTGATGGGCGCGGCGAGCACCCGCACGAGCAGTTCCCCCGCCCCCGGCGAGGGGGCGGGGCGGTCGGCCGGGCGCGGCGGCCGGCCGCACGTGTCGATCTGCGCGGCCCGCATCAGGTGGCGATGTCCGGATACGGCAACTGGTGGTGCGCGAGCCGCTGCGCGTACTCCAGCTGGAAGCCCAGCGGCTCGCTGTAGTCGCGCTCGAACATCGCGATGAACAGCGTCAAGGTGAGGAACGGATGCGCGCCCAGCTCGAACAGCTTGGGGTAGTCGTGGCCGGCCAGCGCCTCACGTTCGACGTCGTCGAAGCGCAGCCAGGTGGACGACTCGCCGGAGTGGCAGCCGAGAATGCGGTTGGCGTACTCGCTCTCCCACCACTCGACGGTGGCGCGGGGCTGCTCGCGGTAGCGCTCGACCAGCTCGGGGTCGCGATCGACGGTGAAGAGGAACTTGTTCAGCAGGTACTTGCTCATGCGCGGCCGCCTCCGTTGGGGTACCAGGTGAAGTACGCCTCCATGGTGTGGAACAGGTCGTAGGTGTCCACGTAGTCGGCCTTGCGGCCCTCCCCGGCGACCCCCATCATCAGCATGAAGTCCATGAAGCCGTGGGTGGCGTTGCCCGGGTTCCACAGGCTGTCGAGGGTGACCTCCGACAGGCAGCCCTCGATGTCGCCGGTGGAGATCCACTCGACGGCCCTGCGGTCGAAGTCGGGGTCTGGGCCGTGCGGGCCGAACTGGCGGGGGCCGCCCAGCTCCAGCGACAGGTGCCCGGTGCCGATGACCGCCACCCGCTGGTTGCCCGGCCACGACTCGACCAGCTCGCGGATGGCCTGGCCGAGCTGGATGAAGCGTTTCGGCTGCGGCAGCGGCGGGGCGAAGATGTTGGTGTAGACGGGCACGATCGGCAGGTCGTTCTGCGGGCGCAGGGTGATGATCGGGCACGTGATGGAGTGGTCGATCCGCAGCTCGTTGGAGAAGGCGAGGTCGAAGCCCATGTCCATGCCGCCGCGCAGCAGGTGCGCCGACAGGTCCTCCTGGCCCTGGAAGAGCATGCGGGGCAGGCCGAACTCGCGTTCCTCGTTGTAGAAGTTCGCGTCGTAGAAGGGTGCCTTTCCGACCAGGAACTGCGGCATGTTGTCCAGCCAGAACTGGTGGAAGTGGTCGGAGCCGACCATGACGAGGACGTCGGGATTCGCCCGCGTCAACGTCTCGCGGAAGGCTTCGACCTTGCGTACCCACTCGTCGGCGAACGGCGGCCGGTCCTCCCCCGTCGAGGTGGAGGCGCGGTAGTAGAACGGGTGGTGGGTCGACGCGATGACCGCGACGAGTTCAGCCATGCGAACCTCCGTAGGGCTCGGGGTCGATGGGCCGGTTGTTGAGGTCCACCGACAGGAAGATGTCGTTGGCGACGGGGTTGCGCAGCTCCTCGGCGAGCTGCCCGATGAGCCCCGCGGTCCTGGCCAGCAGGGCGAACGCGCGCAGCAGCTCCAGGGGCAGACCGAGGTCGGCGAGCGCGGCGCCGCACACCCCCGCGCCGTTGAGCGGCAGGGTGCGGCCGAGCACCTGGGGGTGCGCGCGGCCGATCGCGGCGAACAGCGACAGGTGGGGGCCATAGAGGCCCTCCTCGGCGGCGATCTCGAACAGCCTGGGCGTGCGCGGGTCGCCGTCCTTGTGCACGTGGTGGCCCAGGCCGGGGATGAGCTTGCGTTCCTCGCGGCGGGCCCGCACGGTGCGCAGGGCTAGGGCGTCCCAGCCGGCGTCGTCGGCGGGCAGCGGGTCGCCGTGCTCGCGCAGCACGTCGTTCAGGAAGCGCCCGCAGTCCTCGGTGACGCCGAGGAAGCGCGAGCCGCCGCCGAGCAGCCCCGCCGCCAGCGCCCCCTGGACGGAGTCGGGCGCCGACAGGTACGTCAGCCGCGTCACGATCGCGGTCGGCGTGAACCCGTGGTCGGCCAGCGCGGCCAGCACCGCCTCGAAGACGCGTACCTCGCCGGGCGACGGGCGGCGCTGGGTGGCCAGCCAGAACGCCAGCTCGCCGAAGCCCACCTCGCCCATGACGTCGTTCGCCAGATCCTGCCCGAGCAGGGTGATCGTCTTCAGCGACGACGCTCCGAGCGCCGTCGGGTAGTCGCGCTCGCTCACGCCCGCTCCTCCCCTGCATCGCCCGCCCCGGTGAGCCACTTGCGCAGTTCCGCGCCGTGCTCGTCGAGCTCCGGTGGCGGCAGCGTATAGCTGACCGGCGTCTGGGAGAACCTGATGGGGTTACGGGTGGTCGGCACCGCCCGCTCGCCCGCGCCGACCTCGACCACCGGGTCCAGCCCGAACCGCTCGGCCATCGCGAACCCGCCGTCGATGGTCTGGATAGGACCGCTCGGCACGCCGGCCTCGACCAGCAGCTCGAACCACTCGACGGCGCCCCTGGCGGCCAGCCGCTCGACGAGGACGGGGCGCAGCTCGTCGCGGTTGGCGGTGCGGTCGGCGTTGCGGGCGTAGCGCGGGTCGTCGGCGATCTCGGGGATGCCGAGCACCTCGCACAGCTTGCGGAACTGGCCGTCGTTCGCGGCGGTGACGATCAGGTCGTCGTCGGCGGTGGGCAGCGGCTCGTACGGGAACACGCTCGGGTGCGCGTTGCCCATCCGGAACGGCACCTCGCCGCCCGCCACGTACGCGGAGCTGTGGTTGACCAGCCCGGTCAGCGCCGAGGACAGCAGGTTGATCTCGACGTGCTGCCCGCGCCCTGTGGCGTCGCGGTGCCGCAGCGCGGCCAGGATGCCGATGACGGCGTGGTTGCCCGCCATGACGTCGAAGACGGAGATGCCGGCCCGGTACGGCGGCCCGTCGGGCTCGCCGGTGAGGCTCATCAGGCCGGAGATGGCCTGCACCATGAGGTCGTAGCCGGGCACGCGGGCGCCCTTGCCGGAGCCGAACCCGCTGATGGAGGCGTAGACGACGCCCGGGTTGGCGGAGGTGACGGCGTCGTAGTCGAGACCGTATTTGGCCAGGCCGCCGGGGCGGAAGTTCTCGATGAGCACGTCGGCGCGCCTGGCCAGCTCCCTGGCCACCTCGGCGTCGCCCTCGTCGCGCAGGTCGAGCGCGATCGAGCGCTTGCCCCGGTTGACGCCCAGGTAGTAGGTGGACACCTCGCCCCGGGTGGGCGGCATCCAGCCGCGGGTGTCGTCGCCCTTGGGGCCCTCGACCTTGACGACGTCGGCGCCCAGGTCGGCCAGCAGCATCGTGGCGTACGGGCCGGCCAGGATCCGGGAGAAGTCGGCCACCAGGACGCCGGACAGCGGCCCGCCCCCCGCCGGCCCGTTCGTTGCGGCGTCTGGTGTCATCCGGCCTTCCCTTCGTTCGATACGTTCGTTCAGCGGACAGATGTCCGCAATCGGGATTCTGACATACGTCGGCATGCTTGGGCCACAGCAGCGGGCGCCCTTGACACCAGGCGGGGCACTCGTAGAGTTACGGCAAAGCAAATGACCGTTGTGCGGACATATGTTCGCGAGGTCTGCGTGCCCGTGCCGTGAGGAGTTCCTACGATGACCGAGTTCGAGGCCGGGCGGCCCCTGGTGCTGCGCGGCGGCACCGTGCTGCCCATGGACGGCAGGCGGGTGCTGACCGAGACGGACGTGCTGGTCACCGGCGACGAGATCACCGCCGTCGGCCCCGCGCTCGAGGTGCCCGAGGGCACCGCCGAGATCGACGCCACGGGGGGCATCGTCATGCCCGGCATGATCGACACCCACCGGCACATGTGGCAGACCGCGATGCGCGGCTACGGCGCCGACTGGACGCTGACCCAGTACTTCGTCTGGTACTACCTGGAGTACGGCAAGCTGTTCAGGCCCGAGGACATCCACGCGGGCAATACCCTGGCCGCCATCGAGGCGCTCGACGCCGGCGTCACCACCGTCGTCGACTGGTCACACGGGCTGCGCACCCCCGACCACGCCGACGCCGCCGCCGACGCGCTGCAGACCGTGCCCGGCCGGTACGTGCTGGCGTACGGCAACATCCAGGCGCCGCCCGCCGAGTGGACCACCGCGCCCGAGTTCCGCGACTTCGTCCGCCGCCGCGCCACCGGCGACGACCTGCTCGGCTTCCAGATCGCCTTCGACGTGCTCGGCGACCCGTCCTTCCCCGAGAAGCCCGCCTTCGAGGTGGCCCGCGACCTCGGCGTCAGCGTCACCACGCACGCCGGCGTCTGGGGCGCCACCAGCGACGAGGGCATCAGGCTCATGTACGAGCAAGGCTTCATGACCCCCGGCACCGTCTACGTGCACGCCGCCTCCCTGTCGGCCGACTCCTACCACCGCATCGCGGCCACCGGCGGCTCCATCTCCGTCTCCACCGAGAGCGAGCAGAGCGCCGGCCAGGGCTACCCGCCCACCTGGGCGATCCGCCGGCACGGCATCCCGGTCTCGCTGTCGATGGACACCAGCGTCTGGTGGAGCGGCGACCTGTTCTCCGCCATGCGCACCACGCTCGGCGCCGACCGCTCCCGCGAGCACCTGGAGGCGCACGCCAAGGGCGAGACCGTCACGCACGCCGCGCTCCGCGCCGACCAGGTGGCGCAGTGGGCGACCAGGGGCGGCGCCGAGGCCATCGGGCGCGACGACCTCGGCGTCGTCGAGCCGGGCAAGAAGGCCGACCTCGTGCTCATCAAGAACGATCAATCGCCGGTGTCGTTCCCGCTGCTCAACCCGTTCGGGCACGTGGTGTTCCAGGCTCAGCGCGGCGACGTGCACACGGTGCTGGTCAACGGGCGGGTGGTCAAGCACGAGCACCGGCTGGTCGGCATCGACCTCGCCGCCGCCCGCGCCGAGGTGGACAGGACCGTCGAGTATCTGCGCGGGGAGATGGGCGAGGAGGCGTGGGAGCAGGGCATGAACCCGGACATCCCCACCGCCGAGGTGCTCGACAACCCGTACACGTACACGGACTACCGCAGCGACGCCACCCATCGTCTCTGATCATCCGCGCACTTCCGCGCCCTTCCGCGCCGGCACGCCCGCCCGCTGTACGGAGGCTCGCTATGCGCCGGCTCGCTGTGCGGGCGCTTTTGCGGCGGCGCGGGAGCTTTCCGTGGCGGCGCGGAAGGACGCGCGGTAGGTCTGCGGCGTCACGCCTGCCACCCGCTTGAACCGCTCCCTGAACGCGGTGGCCGAGCCGAACCCGGCCTGCGCCGCGATGCGCTCCACGCCGTGGCCGGTGGTCTCCAGCAGGAACTGCGCCCGCCGTACGCGGGCCCGCAGCAGCCACTGCAGCGGCGTGGTGCCGGTCTGCTCGCGGAAGCGGCGGCTGAACGTACGCTCGCTCAGCCCGCCGCGCCGCGCCATGTCGGCCAGCGTCACGTCCCTGGCCAGGTTGTCCTCGATCCACGCCAGCACCGGCTCCAGCTGTGAGCCGCGCGGCACCGGCGGCTGCGCGTGCACGATGAACTGCGCCTGCCCGCCCTCGCGCTCCAGCGGCATCACCGACAGGCGGGCCGCGTCGGCGGCCACCGCCGAGCCGAAGTCGCGGCGGATCATGTGCAGGCACAGGTCGAGCCCGGCGGCGGCGCCCGCCGAGGTGAGGATCTGCCCGTTGTCGACGTAGAGCACGTCGGGTCGCACGTCCACCCGCGGGAACCTCCGGGCCAGCCGGTCGGCCGCGAGCCAGTGGGTGGTCGCGCCTCGCCCGTCGAGCAGGCCCGCCGCGGCCAGCGTGAAGGCGCCCACGCAGATGGAGGCGATGCGGGTGCCGTCTCGTGCCGCCGCACGCAGCGCGTCCAGGACGTCCTCGCCCGGTGGCGTGCCCCGTTCCGACTGGCCCGGCACCATGATCGTGTCGGCTTCGCGCAGCGCTTCCAGCCCGTGCGGCGCGGAGATCATGAACGTGTCGGTCGCGACCTGCGGCTCCGCCGCGCACACCAGCACCCGGTACGGGCGGCGCCCGTCGGCCAGCCGCGCCCGCCCGAACGCCTCGATCGGCACGCCCAGGTCCGCCGCCACCACATGGTCCGTCGCGAGAACCGCCACCGTGTGCATGCCCGCCACCGTAGCCGAGATCCCGCCACGCATGAATGCCCAGGTGGTCCGCCTGCGCCTGGATTCAGCCTTGGCTGACCGGTTGGCGAGAACCCGTCGGAGATTGTCGATCCAGCCACTGGGATGCTCCCCCGCCGCCGCCCTAACGTGGGCCGCCGACGAAAGGAGCATCTCTTCATGCACGTTCACGTGGTCCTGTTCGACGGGTTCGACCCGCTCGACGCCCTCGGCCCGTACGAGGTCCTGCAAGCGGCCGCCCTTGCCGGCGGTGACGTCACGGCCGAGCTGGTCACCGCCGAAGGTCCCCGCGAGGTGCCCAGCGGCATCCCGCCCCTCACGCTGCGCGCCACCGGCACACTCGATCCGGCCGCCGCCGACGTGGTCATCATCCCGGGCGGGGCCGGCGCGCTGTCCGGCGACGGGGAGCACACCGTGCAGGCCGTGCTCGCCCGTACGCTGGAGACCGGCCTGCCCGCCCTCGCCAAGCAGGCGCTCGACCAGGAGGGCACGCTGGTCGCCACCGTGTGCGGCGGCTCGCTCATCCTCGCCATGGCCGGCCTCCTCACCGGCCGCCACGCCACCACCAACCACCAGGGGCTGGACGCCCTCGCCGCGACCGGCGCCCGCCCGGTGCGGGCCCGGCTGGTGGACGACGGCGACCTCGTCACGGCCGCCGGCATCACCTCAGGCGTCGACCTGGCCCTCTACCTGGTCGAACACAAGATCGGCCCGCAGATCGCGCACGCCGTGGAAACGCTGTTCGCCCACGAACGCCGCGGCACCGCCTGGTCCCCCACCGGCCCCACCGCCGCTTGGTAAGGCCCACCCATGCCCCACACCCCACCCCGAACAGCTCCCTGCCCCTTGATCCGCGCCTCGGACGCTGGGGGTCGGTCGTGACGAAGGTGTTGTTGTCGTTGCACGTGCTGGCCGCCATCGTCGCGGTCGGGCCGATCACGGTTGCGGCCTCCATGTTCCCTGCGGCGGTGCGGCGGGCGCACGCGGCCGGGGCGGATGCCGCCTCCGTCGCCTCCGTACGGCTGCTGCACCGCATCTGCCGCGTCTACGCCGTGCTCGGCCTGGCCGTCCCGGTGTTCGGGTTCGCGACGGCGAGCAGCCTCGGCGTCCTCACCGACGCCTGGCTGATCGTCTCGATCGGGCTCACCGCGATCGCCGCCGGAGTGCTGGCCCTGGCCGTCCTGCCGGGCCAGGAGCGGCTGCTGAGCGGGGTCGATGACGGCACGACCGCCCGGCTCGGGATGGTGACCGGCGTCTTCAACCTGCTCTGGGCCGTCGTGACCGTCCTGATGATCGTCCGCCCCGGCTCCACGACGGGGGTGTGAGCGTGAACCGGCGACCCCTGCGCATCGCCGCCGCCGTCGAGCTCGCCTCGCTCGTCGTCCTGCTGGGCAACCTGCTCACCGTGCACCTGCCCGCGATCTCATCGCTGGCGGGGCCGGTGCACGGGTGCGCGTACCTGTTCACGGTCGTCGCCGCCGCCCGCGACCCCCGCCGTAGGCTCCCCGCCACCCTCGTCGCCTGGCTGCCCGGCATCGGCGGCCTGCTCGCCCTGCGACTGCTCGCCAGAACTCCCTCGGAGCGTCAGGGCACGTAGTGGGCGACGCCGAGACCGAACGACCAGTCGATCGACTCGTTCTCGGTCAGCGAGACGAGCACGTTGTGCGGCTCGGTGCCCGCGTACGTCGGGCGGGATGCCGACGGTCTCCGCCATCGCGTCACGGACGGCACGGCCGGGCGCGGCGAGCCGGATGAGGGGCGGCCGGAGCGGATGGACGAGGCCCGGGACGTCTACCGGCGCTCGGTGTCCGGCTCGATCGCCTGGCGCGACCGCGACAGCGTGCGCGGCTGGTTCGACGGGCTGGAGCTGCTGGAGCCGGGAGTGGTGCCGGTGCAGCACTGGCGCGACGACGCCCCGCACCCGGCACCCGGCCTGGAAAGGGCGGCGTCCTGGGCGCGGTCGGCCGCCTGCGCGGCTGACGCGCGTACACCGTGCGACATCTGCCCGGCTGGCACGCAGGCCCGCCCTCCCGCATCTGCCCGGCAGACACGCAGGCCCGCCGTCGCGGGGCGGCGGGCCGTGAAGGTCAGTGGGCGGGGCGGTTGCGGAGGAGGTCGGTGACCGTGGGGGCGCGCATCATGTGCGGGTCGAGGAGTTCGGCGCGGCGCCGGGGGATGCCGCCGGCCAGGGCGGCCTCGGTGAGGGCGGCCTTGACCCAGCGGGCGTCCACGGGGTGCCCGTCCTCCTGCCTGATCAGCGGCTCACCCGGCGTCCTGGACGACGACAGTGTCCGCAGCAGGGTCCTGGCCGGCGCCGGGATGGGGAAGGCGACGAGGTCGCCGCGCCCGTCGGGGACGGTGACGATGGCGGGCTCGCCGGCGGTCACCGCCCGCAGGTCCTGCAACGTGATGCCGGCCAGCGCCGCGACAGGCGCGCCTGTGGCGTCGAGCAGCGCGACGACGGCGGCCTCTGCGGGCCTGC
>NZ_JBEXLH010000099.1:0-20503 GCF_040609855.1 Nonomuraea sp. NPDC004580
GCGTCCGTCGCGGTGACCACGTGCGCGACGCCGCTGCGCCGCCCGTGCACGTCGGGGCCGCCGAGCCCGGCCATGTCGACGTCCTCGCCGGTCACCGAGCGCACCACGTCGGGGCCGGTGACGAAGATGCGGCCCTGGCCCGACAGGATGACGACGTCGGTCAGCGCCGGCCCGTACGCGGCGCCGCCCGCCGCGGGCCCGAACACCGCCGAGAGCTGCGGCACGACCCCCGAGGCCCGCGTCATCGCCGCGAACACCAGCCCGACCGCGTGCAGCGAGCCCACGCCCTCGGCCAGGCGGGCGCCGCCGGACTGCCACAGCCCCACGACGGGCACCCGGTCGTGCAGGGCGCGGTCGTAGGCGCGCACGATCCGCTCGCACCCCTCGGCGCCCATCGCGCCGCCCTGGATCCTGGGGTCGCTGGCGAAGGCCACGACCGGCGTGCCGTGGACGCGGCCCACGCCGGCCAGCACGCCGCTGCCGTCGGCGGGCCCCAGCAGGCACAGGCTGGAGTCGTCGAAGAACGACTCCAGCCTGGTACGCGGGTCGCGGGCGTCCGGCACGCGCACCCTGTCGAGATCGTCCAGCACCGTCCCCTACCCCCGGATGAAGGCGACGGCGTCCTTGACCGTACGCAGCTCCTTGAGGCGTTCGTCGGGGATCTCCACTCCGAACTCCTCCTGCGCCGCCAGCGCCACCTCCACCATGGACAGCGAGTCGATGTCCAGGTCGTCCACGAAGCTCCGCTCGGGCGCGACCTCCGCCGCGGGGACGCCGGTGACCTCCTCGATGATCCGCCCCAGCCCGTCGAGGATCTCTTGCTCGGTTGCCGTCATGACAGTGCGCTCCCATCGGTGTTCGGTGTGGACGAGCCGGTCAGGCCGGCTCGGGCCGGGGCACGGCGTTCACCGCCGGCCCGGCGAACTGCGTGCGGTAGAGGTGCGCGTAGAGCCCGCCGGCGGCCAGCAGCTCCTCGTGGCGGCCGCTCTCCCTGATCCGGCCCGCCTCGACGACCAGGATCTGGTCGGCCTCCCTGACCGTGGACAGCCGGTGCGCGATCACCAGCGAGGTCCGCCCGGTCAGCGCGCTCTTGAGCGCGCGCTGGATCGCGGCCTCCGACTCCGAGTCCAGATGCGCGGTGGCCTCGTCGAGCACGACGATCGGCGGCGACTTGAGCAGCAGCCTGGCCAGGGCGAGGCGCTGCTTCTCGCCGCCCGACAGCCGGTAGCCGCGGTCGCCGAGCACGGTGTCCAGGCCGTCGGGCAGGCTCGCCACGACCTCCCAGATCAGCGCCGCCTCGCACGCCTCGACCAGCTCCTTCTCCGTCGCGTCCGGGCGGGCGTAGAGCAGGTTCGCGCGGATGGTGTCGTGGAACATGTGCGCGTCCTGGGTGACGACGCCGACCGCCTCGCGCAGCGACGCCAAGGTCAGGTCCCGTACGTCGTGACCGCCGATGCGCACGGCCCCTTCCGTGACGTCGTACAGGCGGGGCACGAGCTGGGTGATCGTGGTCTTGCCCGCCCCGGACGGCCCGACCAGGGCCGTCAGCCCGCCCGCGGGGGCGGTGAAGCTCAGGCCGGACAGCACCAGGCTCTCCTCGCCGCCGTTCTGGCGCAGGGCCGGGGGCTCCAGCGAGGCCAGCGAGACCTCCGCGGCGCCCGGGTAGCGGAAGGAGACCCGGTCGAACACGATGTCCAGGGGGGCGCCCCCGCTCGCCGCCGGCAGCGGCCGTGCTCCCTTGCGGTCCGCGACCAGCGGTTCGAGGTCCAGCACCTCGAAGATGCGGTCGAAGCTGACCAGCGCCGTGAGCGCGTCCACCTGCAGGCTCGACAGCTGGTTGATCGGCCCGTACAGGCGGAACAGCAGCGCGACCATGGCGACGAGCGTGCCGATCTCCAGCGCGCCGCCGATGACCAGGCCGCCGCCGACGCCGTACACCAGGGCCGTGGTGAGCGCGGTGAGCGCGGTGACCACGATGTGGAACAGCTGGCCGTAGACGACGCTCAGCACGCCGACGTCCCTGACACGGCCCGCCTTCCTCGCGAACAGCGCCTCCTCCTCGGCGGGCCGCCCGTACAGCTTGGCCAGCAGCGCGCCCGCCACGTTGAAGCGCTCGTTCGTCAGCGAGCTCAGCTCCGCGTCGACGTTCATCTCCTCCCTGGCCAGCCGCTGCAGGCGGCGCCCGACGAGCTTGGCGGGCAGCAGGAAGAACGGAATCATCACCAGCGCGGCGAGCGTGATCTGCCACGACAGGTAGAGCATCGTGCCGATCACGATGACGAGCGTGATGACGCCGGAGGTCGCGCGGGTCAGCAGCGAGGTGACCGCCTGCCTGGCGCCCATCACGTCGGTGTTGACGCGGCTCACCAGCGCCCCGGTCTGGGTGCGGGTGAAGAACGCGACCGGCTGCCGCTGCACGCGGGCGAAGACCTCCGAGCGCAGGTCGTAGACCAGGCCCTCGCCGACCTGGCCGGACGAGCGGGCCTCGGCGTACAGCGAGAGCGACTCCAGCAGCGCCAGCCCGACGATCGCCAGGGACAGCGTCAGCACGACCCCTGGCCGGCCCGGCACGATGCCGTCATCGATGATCATTTTCAGCAGCAGCGGGGTCGCCGCGGTGATGGCCGCCGTCAGCATCGTGCTCGTCAGCAGCATCGCCAGCGGCCTGCGGTAGCGCCTGACGTACGGGACGATGCGCCGCACGGTCCCCGGCCTGACCCGCTGTCGGGTGATCGAGTCGTCGTCGAACGACACCTTGGCCATCATTTCCGGACCGCCCACAGTGGCCACGGCCGTGTCCCTCGCTTTCGGCAGGAGATCGGGTCAGTGCTTGTCGAGAAACTCGATGAGCGCGAGATTGACCTCCTCGGGGCGCTCCAGATAGCCCATGTGGCCGCAGTCGCGGATCTCCACGTAGTCGCAGTCCGGGATGCCGTCGGCCACCTCCGCGCACAGGTGCGGCGGGCAGATGAGGTCGTCGGTGAAGGCGATCACCCGGCAGGGCGCGGTGATCGAGCGGAGCCGGTCCCTGCGGTCGCCCACCGGGTCCACCCACGCCTGCCCGCCACCGACCGCGCCACCGACCGCGCCGCCGGCCAGCTCGAAGATCTCCAGCCACGAGGAGACCGCGGCGTCGTTCCTGAGCGTCGCGGGCGACAGCATCTCCATCACCGACCGGGTCGCAGCGTAGCCGGGCGGCACCGTGACGCCGCTGTCCAGCAGCGCGTGGTCGGCGGTGGCCAGCGCGCGCCTGAACACGTCCTCGCGCCCGCGCGTCGCGATCAGTGCCGCGCACCTGACCAGGTCGGGCCGGTCGATCGCCACCTCCTGGGCGATCATCGCGCCCAGGGACGTCCCGACGATCCGGCACGGGCCGAGCGCCAGCGCCTCGATCAGGCCCACGGTGTCGGCGACCATGTCGGCCAGCGCGTACTTGCCCGGCGGCACGTCGGACGGCGGGATGCCCCGGTTGTCGAAGACGATCGTCTCGTAGCCCGCCCGTTGCAGCGCCGGCGTCTGGTACGTCGTCCAGACGCGCCCGGCCGCCGACGACCCCATGACCATCAGTACGGGCTCTCCCTTGCCGGAGCGCTCGTAGGCGAGTCGGATTCCGTTGGCTTGAACAAAAGGCATGATCCGTCCGCGCTCTTCGTATTCACCACGCCGCATGACGGCGAAAGGCCCCGGTCGAACGCTCACTATGGCAGCGGGGGAGCGGCCCGGCAATGCGCGGGTCGGCGGCCGTTCAACTGCCGCCGCGCGCCGGTTGACCACTCCCGGCGGAAAACCTTGACCCCGGCGCCGCGCGTTCCGCTGAATTGAGCGTGCTTTCACGCGGCCATTTTTTGAATACGGTGAGGTAATCGAATGCCCGACGGTACGCCGCGGATCAATCTGGTGGACCCCGAACTCTACGCGACGGGCGATCCCTATGTGCAGTGGCGGTGGCTGCGCGCCAACGCGCCCGTTCATTGGCACGAGCCGACGGACCTTCCCGGTTTCTGGGCGCTGACCGCGTACGCGGACGTGCGCGCCGCCTATCGCGACGCCGAGACGTTCAGCTCGGCTCGTGGAATCCTGCTGCGGCCCGCCGACCACGGCGCCGACCCGGGCGGCGGGCGGACGCTCGCGCTGACCGATCCGCCGCGCCACCGCGACCTCAGGAGGCTGGTCGACGAATGGTTCGCGGTCCGCTCCGTGCGCAGCATGGAAGGCGAGATGCGCGAGGTCACCGAGCGGGTCATCGACCAGGCCGTCGAGCGGGGGCGCTGCGACTTCGTCGCCGACGTCGCCGCCCGCGTCCCGCTGTACGTGATCTGCAAGATGATGGGCGTGCCGGCCGGGGAGTGGGAGCGGCTCTTCACCCTCACCAGCCAGGCGTTCGGCGCCGGCGACCCGATGGCGCGGCGCTTCGCCCACCTCGAGATCATGGGCTACTTCGAGACGCTGGCGGCGGAGAAGGCCAAGGACCCCGGCGACGACCTGGTCAGCGTGCTCGCCACGGCCACCGTCGAAGGCGCCCCGCTCAGCCCGGACGACGTCATACTCAACTGCGACAACCTGCTGGTCGGCGGCACGGAGAACACGAGGATCGCCGCCTCGGGCGGGATGCTCGCCCTCATGCGCCACCCCGCCCAGTGGCGGCTGCTCCAGGACGACCCCGGCCTGCTGCCTGGCGCGGTCGAGGAGATCCTGCGCTGGACCTCCACCGCCACCCACATCATGCGCACCGCCACCAGGCCCGTGGAGATCCGCGGCCACCGCGTCGAAGCAGGCGACCGGGTGACGCTGTGGCTGCCGTCGGCCAACAGGGACGAGTCCGTCTTCGACGACCCCGATCGCTTCGACGTGCGCCGTCAGCCGAACAGGCACCTGGCGCTCGGCTTCGGCGAGCACTTCTGCCTCGGCAGCGTGCTCGCCCGGATGGAGCTGCGGCTGCTCTACGAGGAGATCCTCGGCCGCTCTCTGCGCGTGGAGCCCGACGGCGCGCCGACGATGCTCAGCTCCATCGTGGTGAACGGGCCCGAGCGGCTGCCGGTGACCTTCGCCTCCGGCGGGCCCGCTCCCGCGGTGTTCAACTGACGCGGAAACGCGGTTGAGCGGTCACGGCACTGTTGCGCGCCCGCCGAACGGCTCCCTTTACTACGAATGACGATCCAGCAGAGAAAGGACCGTGTGGTGACGAATCCGTTCGACGATCCGGACGCCGAATTCCTGGTTCTGGTGAACGACGAGGGCCAGCACTCGTTGTGGCCCGTTTTCATCGATGTGCCAGAGGGCTGGACCTCCGTTTTCGGTAAGGCGAGCCGCGAGGAGTGCCTGGCCTACATCGAGAAGTCCTGGACCGATATGCGGCCGAAGAGCCTGATCGCCGCCATGGAAGGAAAGTAGGCTCGCCCCGTTCGCGCGGCCGGCGTCCGGCCGCGCGACGCCGAGCAGGACGCCGCCGCCCGACGCGCACGGTCCGGGCGCTTTTTTGAATCCTCTTGTTTTGCGCTGCGAATCCGAATGGGGTGTTTCACGGCATGCCTGAGTTCCGGGAACTGATGGCGGGTCAGCTCGGCATCTGGTATGCCCAGCAACTCGCCCCCGAGAATCCGGTCTACAACATCGCCGAATACCTGGACCTGCGCGGCGAGCTGGACGCGGTCCTGCTCCTCGAGGCCGTACGCCGCATGCTCGACGAGATCGACGGCTTCCGCGTGCGCTTCCGCGAGATCGACGGCGTGCCGATGCAGTACGTCGACGACAGCCGCGACTACGCCGTCCAGCTCGTGGACGTCAGCGCCGAGCCCGACCCGGAAGCCGCCGCCCTGCACTGGATGCAGGCGGACGTGCGGCGCAACGGCGACCTGCGCGCGGGCTGGCTGTTCAGCTTCGCGGTGCTCGTCCTCGCACCCGATCGCCACTACCTGTACGACCGCAGCCACCACATCGTCATGGACGGCCACGGCGGCGCGCTGATCGCCGCCCGCACCGCCGAGATCTACACCGCCCTCCTGGAGGGCCGCCCGTCTGCGGGCGACGGCCCGGAGTCCGTCCACGCGCTCATCGACGCGGAACGCGCCTACCGCGACTCCGCCGACTACGCGCGCGACCGCAACTACTGGCTCAACGCGCTGGCCGACCTCCCCGAGACCACCGGGGCCGGTGGCTCCCCGCACTCCGGCCACGGCGTCAGGAACCTGCCGAACCCGCCGGAAGGCTGCTTCGCCGGAATCGACCAGGAGCAGGCCGCGGCGCTCAAGGCGACCGCCCGCCGCATGGGCACCAGCCTCGCCGGCCTCATGATCTCCGCCGCCGCCCTCTACCAGCACTGCCTGACCGGCGACCGCGACGTCGTCATCGGCGTGGCCGTGCTCGGGGCGGGCCCGCGCGAGCGCGCCATCCCCGGCATGAAGGCCAACCTCGCCCCCATCCGCGTCCAGATGGGCCCGCGGACCACCATCCAGGACGTCGTGCGGCAGACCACCCGCGCCGTCCGCGACGGCCTGCGCCACCAGCGCTACCGGTACGAGGAGATCCTGCGCGACCTGAAGCTCGTCAACCGCGAGGCCCTCTGCCCCGTCGAGGTGAACTTCGCCTCCTTCGACCACCCCGTCAGGTTCGGCGAGTGCACCGCCGAGTCGCACAACCTGTCCACCGGGCCCATCAACGGCACCCGGATCAGCGTCTACGCCGGCTCCGACGACATCGACATCAAGATCGACGCCAACCGGGACGCCGACGGCGTGGCTCCCGCCGCGGACATCTCCCGCCGCTTCCGCACCATCGTGCGCTGGCTGGCCACCGCCGAACCCGCCGACACCATCAGCCGGGCCGGCCTCCTGGACGAGGAGGAACGGCGGCAGGTCGTGGAGGAGTGGAGTGGCAGTGAGGCCGCTTCGGTGGAGGGGTCGGTGGTGGAGTGGTTCGGGGTGCGGGCTGGTGAGAGGCCGGATGCGGTGGCGGTGGTGGGTGAGGGTGAGGTGCTGTCGTTCGGTGGGGTGGAGTCGCGGGCGAATCGGCTGGCGCGTTTCTTGGTGGCGCAGGGTGTGGGGTGTGAGTCGGTGGTGGGGTTGTGTCTGCCGCGTGGGGTGGATGCGGTGGTGGCGATGCTGGCGGTGTGGAAGGCGGGGGGTGCGTTTTTGCCGGTTGATCCGGGTCAGCCTGCTGAGCGGATCGGGTTCATGCTGGCCGACAGTGGTGCGGTGCTGGTGCTGGGTTTGAGCGAGGTGCTGGATGAGCTGCCCGCCGGTCGGGTGCGGATGGTCGCCCTTGATGACGCGCTGGTGCAGGTGCAGCTGTCGATGCTGGAGGATTCTCCGCTTGGGGTGGGGGCGCTTGCGGACGCATTGGCCTATGTCATGTACACCTCCGGCTCGTCCGGTAAGCCGAAGGGCGTGGCGGTCACGCATGGCGGGCTGGCCACTTATGTGGGCTGGGCGGTGCGGGCGTATCAGACGGATGGCGGGGCGCCGGTGCATTCGTCGCTGGGTTTCGACCTGACGGTGACCAGCGTGTGGGTGCCGCTGGTGGCCGGGGCTCCGGTGCGGATGAGTGTCGAGGGCGGTGCTGAGGGTCTGGCCGCCCTGCTCGGCGAAAGCGCCTTCGGGCTGGTGAAGGTGGTGCCGGGTCACCTGGCGTTGCTCGGTGAGCTGGCCTCGGCGGAGGCGCTCGGCGGAGCCGCCAGGACCTGGGTCGTGGGTGGTGAGGTGCTGGGCGGCGCGGACGTCCGCCGGCTGCTGGAACGGGCGCCGAACGCGGTGGTGGTGAACGAGTACGGCCCGACGGAGACGGTGGTGGGCTGCTGCACCTTCGAGGTGCGGGCGGGCGACGAGGTCGAGGACCGGGTGCCGGTGGGTCGTCCGTCGCCGGGGACACGGCTGTTCGTGCTGGACGGCAGGTTGGAGCCGGTGCCGGCGGGCGTGGCGGGCGAGCTCTACATCGCCGGCGACCAGGTCGCCCGAGGCTACGTGGGCCGTCCTGGGCTGACGGCGGAGCGGTTCGTGGCGTGTCCGTTCGGTGGGCGGATGTACCGGACCGGGGACGTGGCCCGCTGGCGGGCCGATGGAGTGCTGGAGTTCCTGGGGCGGGCCGATGAGCAGGTGAAGATCCTCGGCTACCGCATCGAGCCCGGGGAGGTGGAGAGCGTCCTGGCCGCGCATCCGCTGGTGCAGCAGGCGGCGGTGATCGCGCGCGGGGACGATGCGGGCGAGGTGCGGCTCGTCGCCTACGTGGTGGGGGCCGATGTCGAGCCGGACCTGTTGCGGGCTTGGGCCGGGCAGCGGCTGCCGGAGTACATGGTGCCCTCGGCCGTCGTGGTGCTGCCCGCGCTGCCGCTGACCGCCAACGGCAAGCTGGACCGGCGGGCGTTGCCCGCTCCCGAGCACGTCGCGGTCACGGGTCGTGAGCCCGCCACCGAGCAGGAGGCGGTGCTGTGCGGGTTGTTCGCCGAGGTGCTGGGCGTGTCCGGCGTCGGGGTGGATGACGACTTCTTCGCCTTGGGCGGGCACTCGCTGCTGGCCGTGCGGCTGGTGAGCCGGCTGCGTGCCGTGCTGGGCGTGGAGGTGGAGATCCGGACGCTGTTCGAGGCGTCCACGGTGGCCGCGCTGGCGGAGCGGCTGGCGGAGGCGGGTGAGGCCCGGCCTGCGCTGACGGCGTGGGAGCGGCCTGAGCGGGTGCCGTTGTCGTTCGCGCAGCGCCGGTTGTGGTTCATCCAGCAGTTGGAGGGGCCGAGTGCGACGTACAACATTCCGACGTCGCTGCGTCTGAGCGGTGAGGTGGATCGCGACGCGCTGGGTGCGGCGCTGCGGGATGTGATCGGCCGGCATGAGGCGCTGCGCACGGTGTTCCCGACCGCGAACGGTGAGCCCTATCAGCGCGTTCTCGGCATGGACGAGCTGGAGTGGGAGCTGCGGGTCGTCGAGGTCGCGCCGGAGCAGGTTCACGATCAGGTGGCGCGGGCGTTCGCGCACACCTTCGACCTGGCGTCCGAAGTGCCGATCGCGGCATGGCTGTTCGTCACCGGCCCGGACGAGCAGGTGCTGACGGTCGTGACGCATCACATCGCCGCCGACGGCATGTCGATGAGGCCGCTCGCGAACGACCTGTCCCTCGCCTACGCCGCCAGGTGCCGGGGCCGGGCACCGCAGTGGCAGCCGCTGCCGGTCCAGTACGCCGACTACGCCCTGTGGCAGCGGGAGCTGCTGGGGGCCGAGGATGTGCTGTCGCGGCAGATCGGGTTCTGGCGGGAGGCGCTTGAGGGCGTCCCGGAGGAGCTGGCGTTGCCGGTGGACCGGCCGCGTCCGGCCGTTCCCGGGTACCGGGGGCATGGGGTGCCGGTCGAGGTGCCGGCCGAGGTGCACGCGCGGCTCGTCGAGGTGGCCAGGGCCGAGGGCGCGACCACGTTCATGGTGCTCCAGGCCGCGCTCGCGGTGCTGCTGGCCAAGCTCGGCGCGGGCACCGACATCCCGATCGGCACGCCCACCGCGGGCCGCACCGACGAGGCGCTGAGCGACCTGATCGGGTTCTTCGTCAACACGCTCGTGCTGCGCACCGACCTCTCCGGCGACCCCACCTTCCGCGAGGTGCTGGGCCGCGTCAGGGAGACGGGGCTCGACGCCCACTCCCATCAGGACGTGCCGTTCGAACGGCTGGTGGAGGAACTCGCGCCGGCCCGGTCGCTCGCCCGCCACCCGCTGTTCCAGGTCATGTTCACGATGCAGAACGACACCGGCGTGCCGCTGCACCTGGCCGGGGTGACGGCCAGGGAGATCTCCCCTGCCACGGCGCCCGCCAAGTTCGACCTCGACGTGGCGGCGGCCGAGGTGTTCGACGAGGCGGGCGAGCCGGCCGGGCTGCGCGGGTACGTCATCGCGGCGGCGGACCTGTTCGACCGCGACAGCGCCGAGCGGGTCGCGGAGCGCTGGGTGCGGCTGCTCGACACGCTCGTCAGGGACGTCTCCGCCCGCCTGTCCGAGGTGGACGTGCTGGCCGCCGACGAGTGGGACCAGGTGGTGTGGGCGTGGAACACGACCGACGCGCCCGTACCGGGCACCTCTCTGATCGGGCTGGTGGAGGCGCAGGCGGCGCGCACCCCCGACACGGTCGCGGTGGTGTACGAAGGCGCCGAGGTCACCTACGCGGAGCTGGACGAACGAGCCGGACGGCTCGCCGGGGCGCTGGCGGCCGAGGGCGTGGCCGCAGAGTCGGTGGTGGGCGTCGTCATGGAACGCGGCGTCGATCTCGTGGTGGCGCTGCTGGGCGTGCTGAAGGCGGGCGCGGCCTACCTGCCGGTCGAGGTGGAGCTCCCGCCTGAGCGGGTGGCCTCGATGCTGGCCGACGCGGGGGCGCGGGTGATGGTCTGCTCGGCCGACACCGCCGCGCTCGTGCCGGACGGCGTGACCGCGCTGCGGGCGGACGATCTGCCGCCGGGCGAGCCGGTGCGCGGCGACGTGCCGCAGGTGGACGACCTGCCGCCGGGGGAGCCGCTGGGCGGCGACGTGCGGCCCGGCCAGGCCGCGTACGTGATCTTCACCTCCGGGTCGACGGGACGGCCGAAGGGCGTCGTGGTGCCGCACGCCGGCGTGGTGAACCGGCTGGCCTGGATGCAGCGGCGGCTGCCGCTGGAGCCCGGCGACCGGGTGCTGCAGAAGACGCCGTACGGCTTCGACGTGTCGGTCTGGGAGTTCTTCTGGCCGCTGGTGACCGGCGCCACGCTGGTCGTGGCCAGGCCGGGCGGGCACCGCGACCCGGCGTACCTGGCGGAGCTGATCCGGGACGCCAGGGTGAGCGTCGCGCACTTCGTGCCGTCGATGCTGGAGGTGTTCCTGCGGCAGCCTTCGGCGTCGGCCTGCGACGGGCTGCGCTGGGTGGTGTGCTCCGGCGAGGCCCTGCCGCAGCCGTTGCAGGAGCGCTTCTTCGACGTGCTGGGCGAGGCCGAGCTGCACAACCTGTACGGCCCCACCGAGGCGTCGGTGGACGTCACCGCCTGGCGATGCCGCAGTGACGCGCCGGTCGCGATCGGCGCCCCGGTCGCCAACACCCGCGCCTACGTGCTGGACGCCTCCCTGCGGCCGGTCCTGGTGGGCGTGGCGGGCGAGCTGTACCTGGCCGGGGTGCAGCTGGCCCGCGGCTACGCGGGACAGCCGGGCCTGACCGCCGAACGGTTCACCGCCTGCCCTTACGGCGAGCCGGGCGAGCGCATGTACCGCACCGGCGACCGGGCCCGCTGGCGGCCTGACGGGCAGCTGGAGTTCCTGGGTCGGGCCGACGACCAGGTGAAGATCCGCGGGATGCGCGTCGAGCCTGGCGAGGTGCAGGCCGTGCTCGCGGCGCACCCGCAGGTGGCGCAGGCCGCGGTGGTCGCCCGCCAGGAGCATGGCGGGGCGCGGCTGGTCGCGTACGTGGTCGGCGCCGAGGCCGAGCCGGACGAGGTGCGGAGCTGGGCCGGGCGGCGGCTGCCCGACTACATGGTGCCGTCGGCGGTGGTCGTCCTGGACGCGCTGCCGGTCACGGTCAACGGCAAGCTGGACCGCGGGGCGCTGCCGGCCCCCCAGTACGCCGCCGGCTCGGGCCGCGGCCCGTCCGGTCCGCGCGAGGAGCTGCTGTGCGCCGGGTTCGCGCACGTCCTCGGCCTCGACCGGGTGGGCGTCGACGAGGACTTCTTCGCGCTCGGCGGCCACTCGCTGCTGGTCGTCTCGCTGGTGGAGTGGCTGCGCGAGCACGGCCTGCGCGTCCCCGTACGCGCGCTGTTCCAGACGCCGACCGTGGCAGGGCTGGCCATGGCGGCGGGCGCCGAGCAGGCGCAGGCGCCGCCCGCCGCCGTCCCCGAGGGCGCCACCAGGATCACCCCCGAGATGCTGCCCCTGGTCGAGCTGTCGCAGGCGGAGATCGACCGGATCGTGGCCGGGGTGCCGGGCGGCGCCGCCAACGTCGCCGACGTCTACCCGCTCGCGCCCCTGCAGGAGGGCATCCTCTTCCACCACCTGCTCGCCGGGACCGGCGCGGACGCTTACGTGCTGGTGACCGTGCTGGAGTTCGACGGCAGGGCCAGGCTGGACGCCTTCACCGAGGCGCTCCAGCACGTCATCGACCGGCACGACATCCTGCGCACCTCGGTGGCGTGGGAGGGCCTGGACGAGCCGGTCCAGGTGGTCCGGCGGCACGCCGGCCTCCGCGTCCACACCGTCGAACTCGGCGCGGGCGACCCCGTCGAGCGGCTCATCGAGGCCGCCGGCCTGTCCATGGACCTCGGGCGGGCCCCGCTCATCGACGTGCACGCCGCCCAGGACGGGCAGCGGTGGCTCGGCCTCATCCGCGTGCACCACCTCGCCCAGGACCACGCCGGGCAGGAACTCGTGCTCGACGAGGTGCGCGCCTTCCTCGCCGGACACGGGGACGGGCTGGCCGCGCCGCCGCCGTTCCGCGGCTTCGTCGCGCACGCGCGCGGCGCCGGCAGCGAGGCGGAGCACGAGCGGTTCTTCGCCGAGCTGCTGGGCGACGTGGACGAGCCGACCGCGCCGTACGGGGTGCTCGACGTGCGCGGCCACCACACCGCCACGCAACGGGCCACCCTCGGCCTCGCCCCCGACGTCACCGCCCGGCTGCGCCGGGTGGCGCGGGCGCTCGGCACCAGCCCGGCGACCGTCCTGCACCTGGCCTGGGCACGCGTGCTCGCGGCCGTGGCCGGGCGGGACGACGTGGTGTTCGGCACGGTGCTGTTCGGCCGCATGAACGCGGGCGCCGGCGCCGACCGGGTGCCAGGACCGTTCATCAACACCCTCCCCGTACGCGCCCAGGTGGACGGCACCGGCGTCGTGGCGGCCGTCACCGCGATGCGCGACCGGCTGGCCGGGCTGCTGGAGCACGAGCACGCCCCCCTGGCCCTCGCGCAGCGGGCCGGCGGCGTGGCGGGCGACACGCCGCTGTTCACCTCGCTGCTCAACTACCGGCACAACGCCGCCGGCGACCGCACCGGCGTGGCCGAGGGCATCCGCGTGGTCGCGCTGCGGGAGTGGGACAACTACCCGCTGTCGGTGTCGGTCGACGACGACGGCGACGCGCTGGACCTGCTCGTGGAGGGCGTGCCGCCGATCGACCCGCACGCGGTGGCCCGCATGCTGCGCACGACGGTCGGGAACCTGGCCGGTGCGCTGGCCGAGGCGGTGGACGGCGGGGCGGAGCAGCCGCTGTCGGCCGTCAGGGTGCTGGGCGACGACGAGCGGGACCGGCTGCTCACCGGCTGGAACGACACGGCGGCGGCGGTCCCCGACGGGACGGTGGCGCGGTGGTTCGAGGCGCAGGCGGCGCGGACTCCGGACGCGGTGGCGGTGGTGGCGGGCGGCGTCGAGGTCACGTACGGGGAGCTGGACGCGCGGGCGGACCGGCTGGCCCGGCTGCTGCTCGCTCGGCAGGTGGGACCGGAGTCGGTGGTCGGCCTGGTGCTGGAGCGCGGGGTCGAGCTGGTCACGTCGCTGCTGGCGGTGCTGAAGGCGGGCGGCGCCTACCTGCCGATCGATCCGCGTCACCCGGCGGAGCGCATCGCGTACATGCTGGACGACGCCGCCGCGACGGTCGTGATCACCGCCTCCGGCGTGACCGGCGTGCCGGGACGGACCCTGGTCCTCGACGATCCCGCCGTCCTGGCCGAGCTGGCCGCGCTGCCCGGCGGCCCGCCGCCGGCGGCGCCGCCCCTGCCCGCGCACCCGGCGTACGTCATCCACACCTCCGGCTCCACGGGACGGCCGAAGGGCGTGATCGTGACCCACGGCGGCTTCGCCAACACGGTCGCCGCGACGGCGGAACGGTTCGGGGCGCGGCGGGGGTCGCGGGTGGCGCAGTTCGCGTCGGTGAGCTTCGATCAGTTCTGCCTGGAATGGTCGGTGCCGCTGGTGTCGGGCGCGACCCTGGTCGTGGTGCCGCAGGACCGCCGGGCCGGCGCCGACCTGTCGGCGTTCCTCGCCGAGGAGCGGGTGACGCACGTGTGGCTGCCGCCGGTGGTGCTGGCCGGCCTGGACGAGGGGTCGATCGCGCCAGGCGTGGTCGTGGACGTCGGCGGCGAGGCGTGCTCGCCCGAGCTGGTACGGACCTGGTCGGCGGACCGGGTGATGTTCAACTCCTACGGCCCGACGGAGACCGCGGTGGACGCGGCGGTGTGGCGCTGCCGTCCCGTGACCGGCGAGGTGCCCATCGGGTCGCCCATCGCCAACACCCGCGTGTTCGTGCTGGACCGCGGTCTCGAGCCGGTGCCGGTCGGCGTGGCGGGCGAGCTGTACGTGGCGGGCGCCGGCGTCGCCAGGGGCTACGCCGGCCTGGCCGGGCTGACCGCGGAACGCTTCGTCGCCTGCCCGCACGGCGGCGCGGGGGAGCGCATGTACCGCACCGGAGACCTGGTGCGCTGGAACGGCGAAGGGGAGCTGGAGTTCCTCGGCCGCGCCGACGACCAGATCAAGATCCGCGGCTTCCGCATCGAGCCGGGCGAGGTGCGCAGCGTGCTCGCCGCCCATCCAGGCGTGGCGCAGGCGGCGGTGATCGCCCGCGAGGACGTGGCCGGTGACCGGCGGCTGGTGGCGTACGTGGTCCCCGCCGCCGAAGAGGACGGCGCTGGAGAGGACGGCGCTGGAGAGGGCAGGGCCGGAGACGTCGGGGTCGAGCTGGGCGAGCGGCTGCGGCGGCACGCCGCGGAACGGCTGCCGCACTACATGGTCCCCGCGGCCGTCGTCACGCTCGACGCCCTGCCGCTGACGATCAACGGCAAGCTCGACCGCAAGGCGCTGCCCGCCCCCGTCTACGCCGCCGGCGCCGGCCGCCGTCCCGCGTCGCTGCGCGAGGAGCTGCTGTGCGGGGTGTTCGCCGAGGTGCTGGGCCTGGCCGAGGTCGGCGTGCACGACGACTTCTTCGCGCTGGGCGGCCACTCGCTGCTCGCGGTGCGCCTCGTCAGCCGCGTACGCCACCTGCTGGACGTGGACCTCGGCATCAGGACGCTCTTCGAGCACCCGACCGTGGCCGCCCTGGCCACCCGGCTCGACGAGGCGGACACCGCCCGGCCGCCGCTGACCGCCCAGGAGCGCCCTGAACGGCTGCCGCTGTCGTTCGCGCAGCGCCGCCTGTGGTTCATCCAGCAGCTGGAGGGCCTGAGCGACACCTACAACATCCCCGTCGCGCTCAAGCTGACCGGCGACGTCGACCACCCCGCGCTGGAGGCGGCGCTCCTCGACGTCATCGCCCGGCACGAGGTGCTGCGCACGGTGTTCGCGGTCGAGGACGGCGAGCCGTGCCAGCGGGTGCTGAGCCCGGCCGGGCTGGACTGGGACCTTCCGCTCGTCCAGGTGCCGGCCGCTGAGTTGGACCAAGCGGTTCGGAAGGCGTACCGGCACACGTTCGACCTGGCCGTGGAGCCGCCGATCAAGGCGTGGCTGCTCGCGACGGACCAGGGCGAGCGGGTGCTGGTCATGGTGCTGCACCACATCGCCGGCGACGCCTGGTCCGAGACGCCGCTGGCCCGCGACCTCTCGGCCGCCTACGCCGCCCGCCGCCAGGGCCGGGCGCCGGACTGGGAGCCGCTGCCCGTCCAGTACGCCGACTACGCCCAGTGGCAACGGCGGCTGCTCGGCGACGAGCACGACCCCGGCAGCCTGCTCGCCCGGCAGATCGCCTACTGGCGGGAGACGCTCGCCGGCCTGCCCGAGGAGCTGCCGCTGCCGTTCGACCGGCCGCGTCCCGCCGTCGCCGGCCACCGGGGGCACGTCACCGCGTACCGGGTGCCCGCCGAGGTGCACGCGCGGCTGGCGGAGCTCGCGCGGGACGCGGGCGTGACCACGTTCATGGTGTTGCAGGCCGCGCTCGCCGTGCTGCTGAACCGGCTGGGCGCCGGGCGCGACATCCCCATCGGCGTCGCGGTCGCCGGCCGCATGGACGAGGCGCTGGACGACCTCGTCGGCTTCTTCGTCAACACGCTCGTGCTGCGTACGGACCTGTCGGGCGACCCCGCGTTCCGCGAGGTGCTCGACCGGGTGCGCGAGACGAGCCTGGGCGCCTACGCCCACCAGGACGTGCCGTTCGAGCGGCTGGTGGAGGAGCTGGCGCCGGCCCGCTCCCTGTCGCGGCACCCGCTCTTCCAGGTGATGCTCACCCTGCAGAACGCCGAGGACGCCCGGCTCGACCTGCCCGGCGTGCGGGCCGGGGCGCTGCTCGCGGACACGGTGCTGGAGACGTCGGTCCCGCCGGTGGCCAAGTTCGACCTCCAGGTCTATGTACGAGAAGAACGCGACGAGCGCGGCGCGCCCGCCGGCCTGCGGGGCGTGGTGATCGCGGCGGCCGACCTGTTCGACGCCGGCACGGCCGAGCGGCTCGCCGACCGGTGGACGCGCGCACTCACCCACCTGGCCGGCGACCCCGAGCTGCCCACGTCCGCCGTGGACGTCCTCGCCACCGAGGAGCGCCGCCAGGTGCTGACCGGCTGGAACGACACGGCCGTGCCGCGCGGGGACGCGACGCTGCCCGCGCTCGTCGAGGCGCAGGTCGCCCGCACGCCCGGCGCGGTCGCCGTGGTGTGCGAGGACGGCGAGGACGGCGAGGTCACCTACGCCGAGCTGGACGCCCGGGCGAACCGGCTCGCGCGGCTGCTCATCGACACCGGGGTGGGGCCCGACACGGTCGTCGGGGTCGCCATGGACCGTGGGATCGACCTGATCGTGGCGCTGATGGGCGTGCTGAAGGCGGGCGGGGCGTACCTGCCTCTGGATCCCGGGCATCCCGCCGAGCGGCTCGCGTTCATGGCCGGGGACGCCGGCGCGCACGTCGTTCTCACCTCAGGCGGCCCGGCGCCCGCCGGCGCGCCCTGCCTGGCCCTGGACGACCCCGTCCTGCGGGCGAGGCTCGCTGAGCTGCCCGGCGAGCCGCTCCGGCGCGGCGAACGACGCGAGCCGCTGCCCGCGCACGCGGCCTACGTCATGTACACCTCCGGCTCGACCGGCGTCCCCAAGGGCGTGGTGATCGCGCACGAGGCGGCGGTGAACCGGCTGGCCTGGATGCAGGAGCGGCTGCGGCTCACCGGCGACGACCGGGTGCTGCAGAAGACGCCGACCGGGTTCGACGTGTCGCTGTGGGAGGTGTTCTGGCCGCTGATGGTGGGCGCCGCCCTGGTCGTCGCCCGTCCCGGCGGGCACCGCGACCCCGCCTACCTCGCCGGGCTGATGCGGCGGGCCGGGGTGAGCGTCGCGCACTTCGTCCCGTCCCTGCTGGAGGTGTTCCTGCGGGAACCGGAGCTCACGCGCGGCACCCGGCTGCGCACGGTCATGTGCGGCGGCGAGACGCTGCCCGCGGCCCTGCAGGACCGCTTCTTCCAGGCGCTCGACGGCGTCGAGCTGCACAACATGTACGGCCCGACCGAGGCGACCGTGGACGTCACCGCCTGGCGCTGCGCCCCCGGCCGTCCCGTGCGCATCGGCTCGCCCGTGGCCAACACGCAGGTGTACGTGCTGGACGAGTTCCTGCGGCCCGCGCCGGTGGGCGTCACCGGCGAGCTGTACCTGGCGGGCGTGCAGCTCGCCCGCGGCTACGCCGGCCGTCCCGGGCTGACCGCCGAGCGGTTCGTGGCCTGCCCCTTCGGCGGGCGCATGTACCGGACCGGCGACCTGGCCCGGTGGACCGCCGACGGGCAGATCATGTTCCTCGGCCGCACCGACGACCAGGTGAAGATCCGCGGCGTCCGCATCGAGCCCGGCGAGATCGAAGCCGTCATCGCCGCCCACCCCGAGGTCGCCCACGCCACAGTGGTCGCCCGCGAGGACACCCCCGGCGACAAGCGGCTGGTCGCCTACGTCGTCCCGGCCGGCGGTGAGGCCGGCGGTGAGCCCGGCGGTGAGGCCGCCGAGCTGCCGGAGCGGGTGCGGCGGGAGGCGGCGCGGCGGTTGCCGGAGTACATGGTGCCGTCGGCGGTGGTCGTGCTGGACGCGCTGCCGGTGACCGTCAACGGCAAGCTCGACCGCGACGCCCTGCCTGCCCCCGAGCGGTCCGGCGGCGCCGGGCGCGGCCCCGCCGACGCCCGCGAAGAGCTGCTGTGCGAGGGCTTCGCGCACGTGCTCGGGCTGGAGCGGGTCGGCATGGACGACGACTTCTTCGCGCTGGGCGGTCACTCGCTGCTGGTGGTGTCGCTGGTCGAGTGGCTGCGGGCGCGCGGCGTGACGGTGTCGGTGCGGGCGTTCTTCCAGGCGCCGACCGTGGCCGGGCTGGCGGCGGTGACGGGCGCCGAGCCGATGGCCGTACCCGCCGGCGCCGTCCCCCAAGGCGCGGGCGAGATCACGCCGGAGATGCTGCCGCTGGTGGAGCTGTCCCAGGCGGACATCGACCGGATCACGGCGGGAGTGCCGGGCGGGGCGGCGAACGTCGCGGACGTCTATCCCCTCGCGCCGCTGCAGGAAGGGCTGCTCTTCCACCACCTGCTGGTGGGCGACGGTCAGGACGTCTACACCCGCCCGGTGGTGCTGGAGTTCGCGTCGCGGGCGCGGCTGGACGAGGTGGTGGGGGCGTTGCAGCGGGTGATCGACCGCCATGACGTCTTCCGTACGGCGCTGGTGTGGGAGGGGGTGCGGGAGCCGGTCCAGGTGGTGTGGCGGCGGGCCGCGCTGCCCGTGGAGACCGTGGAGCTGGACGCTGCCGGCGGTGACCTGGTCGAGCAGCTGATCGCCGCCGCCGACCCGTCCATGGACCTCGGCCGGGCGCCCCTGCTGGACGTCCGCACCGCACGCGTCCCCGGCTCCGAGCGGTGGCTGGCCATGGTGCGCATGCACCATCTCGTCCAGGACCACCTGGGCCTGGAGATCCTGCTGGACGAGGTGGGGGCGTTCCTGGCGGGACGTGGCGATGAGCTGGGCGAGCCGGTGCCGTTCCGCACCTTCGTCGCGCAGGCCCGGGGCGGGGTGAGCGACGAAGAGCACGAGCGGTACTTCGCCGGGTTGCTCGGCGACGTCGAGGAACCGACCGCGCCCTTCGGACTGCGCGACGCCCAGACCGGCGGCCGGGCCGAGCGGGCCACGTCCGACCTCGACCCGGCGTTGGAGAGCCGCCTGCGCGAGGTGTCCCGGCGGTTCGGGGTGAGCCCGGCGACCGTGATGCACGTGGTGTGGGCCCGGGTGCTGGGGGCGGTGTCGGGGCGGGACGACGTGGTGTTCGGGACTGTGCTGTTCGGCCGCATGAACGCCGGCCCTGGCGCCGACCGCGCCCCCGGCCCCTTCATGAACCTGCTGCCGGTGCGCGTACGGCTCGGCCACGCCGACGTGGCGGCGGCCGTGGCCGGGATGCGCGGCCAACTGGCGGACCTGCTCGTGCACGAGCACGCGCCGCTGGCCCTCGCCCAGCGCGCCAGCGGCGTCCCCGCCGACCTGCCGCTGTTCACCTCGATCTTCAACTACCGGCACAACACGGACGGCGGCGCCGAACTCCACACCCGGCTGCCGGGAGTCAGGGTCGTCTTCACCGAGGAACCGACCAACTACCCCCTCTCGGTCATCGTCGAGGACAACGGCGACGGGATGTCGGTGGTGGTGGACGCGGTCGCCGGGGTGGATGCCGGGGCCGTGGCCGGGTTGGTCCGCACGGTCGTGGAAAACGTGGTCGGGGCCTTGGAGTCGGCTCCGGACACCTCCTTGGCAGGGGTCGGGGTGCTGGACGCGGCGGATCTCGAGCGGCTGGCCTCCTGGGGCGCCGGTCCCGCGGGTTCGTTGGCTGGGACGGTGGTGGAGCTGTTCGAGGCGCAGGTGGATCGGGATCCGGCTGCGGTGGCGGTCGTGGGCGAGGGCGTGGAGGTGTCGTTCGCCGAGGTGGAGGCCCGCGCGAATCGGCTGGCTCGTGTGCTGCTGAGCCGGGGAGCCGGGCCGGAGTCGGTGGTGGCGGTGGCGCTGGAACGCGGCGTGGATCTGATCGTGGCGCTGCTGGGGGTGCTGAAGGCGGGCGCGGCCTACCTGCCGGTGGACGTCACCTACCCGGAAGCGCGGATCGAGTCCATGCTCACCCAGGCCGGGGTGCGGGTCGCGGTCGCGTCTCGGGGAACGATGGACTGCCTGCCCGACGACATCGACGTGGTGCTTTCTCACGACGCCGGGCTCGCGGGGGTGGCGGGCGGCCGGTTGTCAGCGGACGAGCGGGGCGTGCTGCGGCTGGAGCAGGCGGCGTATGTGATGTTCACGTCCGGTTCGACCGGGGCGCCGAAGGGTGTGGTGGTCTCTAACGCCGGGGTCGGTGCGTTGGTCGAGGGGCAGCAACGCTGGCTGGGCATCGGTGAAGGCTCGCGGGTGGCGCAGTTTGCGTCGCCGGGTTTCGACACCTTCGGCTGGGAGTGGCTGGGGCTGCTGTCGGGGGCTTCGCTGGCGATCGTGCCGGAGGAGGCTCGGCTGGGTGAGGCGCTCTTGCAGAGGCTCACCGCTTTCCGGGTGTCGCATGTGACGTTGCCGCCGGCGGTGCTGGCGGGGCTGGATCCGGCGGGGCTGGATGCGAGCGTGACGGTGACGGCGGCGGGTGAGGC
>NZ_JBEXLH010000100.1:0-20265 GCF_040609855.1 Nonomuraea sp. NPDC004580
GCGCCCGGCCCGCGCGGGCGCGGCCGCTCTGGATCGCCGGGGCGCTGGTCCTGCTGGCCGGATGCATGATCGCCGGGCTGCTCGACGGAGCCGCCGACATCTCGCCCTGGCAGGTCGTGCTCCAGGTCGCGGACTGGCTGCCGTTCACCCACGTCGACTCGGGGCTGGCCCCGGTCGAGCAGGGGCTGCTGTTCGAGCTGCGGCTGCCCAGGGTGCTGGTCGCCGCCGTCGTCGGCGGGCTGCTCGCCATGGCGGGAGCCGGGTACCAGGGCGTCTTCCGCAACCCGCTCGCCGACCCGTACCTGCTGGGCGCGGCCGCCGGGGCAGGGCTGGCGGCGACGGCCGCCATCGTGCTGCTGCCGGCCGCCAGCGTGCCCGTGGCCGCGTTCGCGGGGGCGGTGGGCGGGGTGTTCCTGGCGTACACGCTGGGCAACACCGCGGGACGCAACGGCGGCACCGCCACGCTCGTCCTGGCCGGCGTCGCGGTCACCTCGTTCCTCACCGCGATCCAGACGTTCCTGCAGCAGTTCGAGGTCGAGAAGCTGCAGCGCATCTACGCCTGGATCCTCGGCGACGTCGGCGGCGGATGGGACCAGCTCCTGCTCGTCCTGCCGTACGCCGCCGTCTCCGCCGTCCTGCTCCTGCTGCACGGGCGCATGCTCGACGTGCTGTCCGTGGGCGACGAGGAGGCGGCGGGGCTCGGCGTACGGGCCGGGCGGGTGCGCTTCGTCGTGCTGCTCGCCGCCTCCCTGGCCACCGCCGCGGCCGTCGCGGTCAGCGGGCTCATCGGGTTCGTCGGCATCGTCGTCCCGCACGTCGTGCGGCGGCTGGCCGGCGGCTCGTACCGGATCGTGCTGCCGCTGTCGCTCATCGGCGGCGCGGCCTTCCTGGTGGTGGCCGACCTCGTCGCCCGCACCGTGCTCGCGCCCGCCGAGCTGCCGATCGGGGTGGTCACGATGTTCGTGGGTGCGCCGTTCTTCGTCGCCGTCCTGCGCATGACCAGGCGGGTGGTCACGTGATCGGGGCACGCGGACTCACCGTACGGCTCGGTGAGCGCGAGGTGCTCTCCCAGGTGGACCTGCACGTGCGGCGCGGCGAGTGGACCGCCGTCATCGGGCCCAACGGGGCCGGCAAGTCCACGCTGCTCAAGGCCGTCATGGGGCTGGTCGCGCACCGGGGCAAGGTCACGCTCGGCGGGCGGCCCGCCGCCGCGCTCAAGCCGCGCGAGCGGGCCAGGCTCGTCGCGTACGCGCCCCAGACGCCCGCCCTGCCGCCCGACATGACGGTCTTCGACTACGCGCTGCTCGGGCGCACGCCGTACATCCCCTACCTGGGACGCGAGAGCGGGCACGACCGGGCCGTCGCCGAGTCCGTCCTGGAGCGGCTCGACCTGAGCGCGCTCGCGATGCGGCCGGTCGGCGAGCTGTCCGGCGGCGAGCGGCAGCGCGCCGTGCTGGCCAGGGCGCTGGCGCAGGAGGCGCCCGTGCTGCTGCTCGACGAGCCCACCACCGCGCTCGACCTCGGCCATCAGCAGCAGGTGCTGGAGCTGGTCGATCGGCTGCGCCGCGCCGACGGCCTGACCGTCGTCACCACCCTGCACGACCTCACCGTCGCCGGCCTGTACGCCGACTCGCTCCTGCTGCTCGCCGAGGGCCGCGCCGCCGCCACCGGCGAGCCCGCCGCCGTGCTCACCGAGGAACTCGTCGGACGGCACTTCGACGCGCAGGTCAACATCGAGCCGGGTCCCGACGGGCGGCCTGTCGTGCATCTCGTCAGGGGGAGATCATGAAGCTCACCTACCGCGTCGAGGAGGGCGCCAGGCTGGGGGCACTGCTGTGGGAGTTCGGCCCCGGGTGGCGGATGATCTCCTCCGCGCTGCTCGGCGGCGGCATCGGCGAGCGCGAGTGGGTGCTGAACGCCCAGGTCGCGGCCGGGTACGCGCGCATGGACCCGGCCGACCACCTCATCTCGCTCGGGCCCTCCCGCGGGGCCGGGGTCGGCATGATGACGGCCGCCTCCGTCGACCGGTACGTCCGCGCCACCGACGGCGGCGTAAGGGCCTGGGCCACCGTCGGCCTCCGCGTCCCCACCTGGGCCGCCGCCCCCGAGGGCCACCAGGACCCGGAGCTGGCCCCCATCCGCGTCGGCACCATCAACATCGTGGTCGCCCTGCCCGTCGCCATGACGGACGCGGCCCTGGTCAACACCGTGATGACGGTCACCGAGGCGAAGACCCAGGCCATGCTCGAAGCCGGCTTCGCCGGCACCGGCACCGCCTCGGACGCCGTCTGCGTCGCGGCCCGCGCGGACGGTCCGCAGGAGCTGTTCGGCGGCCCCCGCTCGGACTGGGGCGCCCGCGTGGCCCGCGCCGTCCACACCGCCGTATCACGCGGCGCCGAAGCGTGGCGAGACCATCACTCAAGGTCAGCTTTTTCGGGTAAGTAGCATGTGCATGAGGGTCTGACTCCCGATACTGAGTGGGTGACCGCAATGGCGACGATCGAACCGGCCAAGCACGTCGCGCGGACCGAGGCGCTCAGCGCGCCGTTCACCGTCGACGACCTGCTCGAGATCCCGGACGACGGGTTCCGATACGAGCTCTTCAACGGGAGCCTGCTAGTGAGTCCTGCCCCCACCCCCCGGCATCAGCGGGTGATCACGAGGTTGCTGCTCATCCTGCAGACGGCGGCACCGCCGGATCTGGAGTGCCTGACGACCGTGAACGTGCGGGAGAACGACGAGAACTGCTACATCCCCGACCTGGTCGTGGTGCCGGAGAAGGTCTCCGAGCGGGTGAATCTCATGTACTCCCCGCGTGACCTGCTCCTCGCCGCGGAGGTGGTCAGCCCCACCAGCAGGACGCAGGACAGAGCGGTCAAGACGGCGGCCTACGCCGAGGCCGGAGTGCCCGTCTACTGGCGGATCGAGCCGGCCGAGGGGCCGGCCGTCTACGTCTACGAACTCGACGGGTGCTCCTACGCCGAACCGTCGATCCACAAGGCGGGCACCACCGTCACGCTGTCCTCCCCGTTCCCGGTGAGCTTCGACCCGGCCCAGCTGGTGGACCTGCGGGCGTGAGGCCGGCGGCAGGAGCGGCGTTCACCGTGGACGACCTGCTCGAACTTCCGGACGACGGATGTCGCTATGAGCTGTTCGCCGGGAGCCTGCTGGTGGGGCCCGTGCTCACCCCGATCCACCAGGCCACGGTCTTCGCGCTGCAACGGACCCTGCACGCGGCCAAGCCCGCTGACCTGACAGTGCTCTCCGCGGTCGGCGTGCGGGCGAGCGAGAGCGACCTCTACATCCCCGATCTCGTCGTGGTGCCGAAGGCCGCGGCGAGGTCGGCTGAGCCGATGGTCCGGCCGGAGGACGTGCTGCTGGCGGTGGAGGTGGCCGGTCCCGGCACTGCGGCGGTGGACCGGCATCTCAAGAGCGCCGCGTACGCGGAGGCGGGTGTCCCTGCCTATTGGCGTCTTGAGTCCGCGTTGCACGTCTATCGCATCGATGGCGACCTTTACGGCGAGCCGGCCGTGTTCAGGGCCGGTGCTCAGGCACGTCTGTCGGAGCCTTTCGCCGTCAGCTTCGATCCTGGTGAGCTGAGCGAGTTTCCGTGAAGCCGTAGTCCTGTGCGGCGCCGCTCGGTGTGATGTGGCCGGTGGTGAGGTCGGTGGTGATGGCGGACGTGTCGCGGGTGGTGGGTGGGCCGAGGCCGGCGCCGCCGGTCGTTTCCACGATGAAGGCTTCTCCCGCCGCGAAGCGGACGTTGTTCGCCTTCGAGGGGAGGCGTTCTACGGTGCCGTCCTTGCGGCGGCGGTAGAAGCCGCCCACCCGGCCCGGTAGCCCGCCGTCGCGGCCCGGGGGCGGGAGGCGGAGGCGGTCGCCCCGGGTGGTGACGTGGCAGTCGGCCAGAAAGCGGTAGACGGTGCGGGAGCCGAGGCCGCCGCGGTAACGGCCGGGGCCGCCCGAGTCGGGGACGGTCTCGATGGACTCCACGATGATCGGGCAGCGGCTCTCCACCGGCTCGGCCTGGGGCACCGAGTTGCGGCCGATGCCGAAGTGCACGCCGGTCGCGTCGGGCCCGTCCAGGCCGCGCCGGGCGCCGGCGCCGCCGAAGTCGTACGACAGGTGGATCCAGTACGGCGCCCCGACGGCCGCGATCGAGAACGGCTGCAGGATCCCGCCGGCCGCGACGGCACGCTCGGGCACCGCGTCGGACAGCGCCTGGAAGACGGCCTCCATGGCGGCGTAGACGGGCACGTACCGGCCGCCGCAGGGGTAGGGGGAGCGGGCGTTGAGCAGGCTGCCCTCGGGCAGGTGCACGTCGATGGCGCGCAGGCAGCCGTCGTTCATGGGGATCGCTGGGTCGAGGAAGCAGCGGACGGCGAACACGGCGGCGGCCAGCGACTGCGACGCGGAGGCGTTGATGGCGGCGGGGACCTGCGGGCCGGTGCCGGTGAAGTCGAGCCGCGCGGCCCCGTCGCCGAGGACGACGGCCACCCGGATGTGATGCGGTTTCCCGGGATCGATGCCGTCGTCGTCGATCGGGTACGCCGCCTCCCACCGCCCCGAGGGCAGCTCCGCGAGCGCCGCCCTGGTCCGCGCCTCGGTGTGGTCGAGGTAGTCGTCCACGCCTTCGGCCAGGCCGCGCACGCCGTACTCGGTGATCAGCGCCTCCAGGCGGGTCGCGGCGACGGCGGTGCCCGCCACGAGGGCCCGTACGTCGCCCACGACCTTGCCGGGGGTGCGGCTGTTGGCCCGCAGGATGGCCTCGATGGCCGGGTCGAGGCCGTCGCGGGTGGCCAGGCGCACCGGCGGGAGCTGGAGGCCCTCCAGGAAGATGTCCGTGGCCAGCGGGGCCATGCCGCCCGCCGAGAGGCCGCCGAGGTCGGAGACGTGGATCATGGTGGCGGTGAGGTACGCGGGGACGCCGTCCACGAAGACCGGGCGGTAGACGAGCAGGTCGTTGGTGTGGACGCCGCCCCGGTAGGCGTCGTTGAGCGCGTACACGTCGCCCGGTGTCATGGTCTCGGGCGGGAAGTCGCGCAGCAGCTCGGGGAGCGCGACCTTGAGCGCCATGCTGTTCATCAGCGTGGTGGCCATGGAGTGGGCGATCAGCCGCCCCCGTACGTCGAGGATCGCGGCCGAGGCGTCGGAGCCCTCGACGATGAACGTCGAGTACGCCGACCGCACGACCACGATGCCCGCCTCCTCGGCGGCGACGACGAGCGCGTTGCGCAGCACCTCGGCGGTCAGGGGGTCCATCACGGCTCGCTCCTCCTGGTGAGGTGGACGGCGCGGGTGCCGGTGAGTGTCGCGGTCCAGCCGGGCGGCACGACGATGGTCGACTCGGCGTCCTCGACGATGGCGGGACCACTGAGCACGCCCCCGAGCGTCTCCCTGGTGTGCACGGGCACCTCGGCATGACCCCCGCACTCGGGAAAGTACGCCCGCCGCGAGCCCGGCGCCCCACCCGTCGTCGCCACGGGCTCTTCCGCGCTCTCCATGGGCGGGGGTGGCACGGTGACGCGTACGCGGTAGCTGACCAGTTCGATCTCGCCCCGTTGCGCGATCCCGTACACCTCCTCGCAGCGCCGCGCGAACCGTGACTCCAGCGTGGCGCGGTCGGCGGTCCAGGGGATGGTGAGCTCGTGCGCCTGGCCGCGGAAGCGGGCGTCGACCGAGCGGGTCACGGTGGCGGCGGCGAGCGGGACGTCCAGGTCGTCGGCGGCGTCGGCGGCGAGCGCGGCGAAGACGGCCTCCGGGTCGGGCGCGTCGAGCCGGGTCAGCACCCGGTCGGCCGACAGCGCGCCCGCGAGCAGCCCGGCCGCCGAGGCCACCCCGCAGTACGGCGGCACCACCACGGTCGCGATCCCGAACCGCTCCGCCACCCGCGCCGCGTGCATGGGCCCGGCCCCGCCGGAGGCGACCAGCGCGAACCCGCGCGGGTCGATGCCCCGCTGCACGGTGACCACGTGCACCGCCGACGCCATGGAGGCGCTGACGATCGTGTGCACGGCGTACGCCGCCTCCTCCCGCGAGACCCCGAGCGGCCCGGCGAGCCGGTCCAGGGCGGCTCCGGCGAGGCCGGGGGAGAGCGGGATGGACGCCGAGGACAGGTAGCCGAGCACGAGGTTCGCGTCCGTGACGGTCGGCTCGTCCCCGCCCAGGCCGTAGCAGGCGGGCCCGGGGGAGGAGCCGGCCGAGCGGGGCCCGACGCGCAGCGCGCCCGCCGGGTCGAGCCAGGCCACGCTGCCACCGCCCGCTCCCACCTCGGCCAGGTCGATGGCGGGCGTCTTGATGGGCACGCCGGTGCCCGCCCGCCGCCCGCCGAAGCTGCCCTTGCCGCCGACGTGGAACTCGTGCGTGATCTCCGGCCGCCCGCCCCTGATGACGCAGGTCTTGGCGGTGGTGCCGCCCATGTCGAACGAGATCGCGTCGGCGAACCCGGCCCCGGCCGCCGCCAGCACCCCGGCGGCGGGCCCCGACTCGATGGTGGCGACCGCCCGCCGCGCGGCCAGCTCGGCGGAGAGCACCCCGCCGCCTGACTCCATCACGTGGACGGGCGCGTGGATCCCGATGCCGGCCAGCCGCTCGCGCAGCCGCGACAGGTACGCCGCCATCAGTGGCCCGACGTAGGCCGAGACGATCGTGGTGGTGGCCCGCTCGTACTCGCGGATCTCCGGCCAGACCTCGGAGGAGACGACCACGTTCTTGACCGATTCGCGCAGGATCGCGGCGGCCTGCCGCTCGTGGGCCGGGTTGGCGTAGGAGTGCAGGAAGCACACGGCGACCGACTCGATGCCGCGGGCGGCGATCTCGGCGGCGGCGCGGCGTACCGAATCGGGGTCGAGCGGCGTGAGCACCTCGCCGCGGGCCGAGACGCGCTCGGTCGCCTCGAAGCAGTCGCCGGGGGAGACGGGCGGGGGCGGCGGGGTGAAGCGGAGGTCGTAGCGGTCCTCCTCCACGCGGGCGTACCGGCCGAGCGGGATCGTGGCACGAAAGCCGCAGGTCGTGACGAACGCTACGCGCACCCCTGTGCGTTCCAGCACCGCGTTGGTGGCCAGGGTCGTGGCGTGCACCACCCGCGTGACCTGGGCGGGGTCGCTCCCCGCGAGCGCGCGCGTAACGCCGGTGACGATCCCCGCGATGGGGTCGTAGTGGGTGCTCAGACATTTGGCCACGGAGATCGAGCCGGACGTGCTGCGAACGACCACGTCGGTGAAGGTGCCGCCGACATCGACGCCGATCGTGATGCCCATTCAGGTACGTTATGTCCCCGAGCAAGCGCTTGTCTACGTAGCGGTCTATTGACTTACGGCACCTGATTGGGACGCTGGTCCTAGTCGTGCGTTTGGAGCGGAGAGATGGCGCGCTTCAGAGCCCTTGCCGGTGGCATCGCGGTGGCGGTGGTCCTCATCGCACTGCCGGCGTCGGCGCACGAACATCCGAGCGGGATCACCGACCTGGTGAGCCCCGCCGTCGTACGCCTCGAGGCCGTCTCCCATGTGGAGATCACCCTGCTCGACCACGTCGGCGAGCTCAAACACGTGGAGCGGTCCTACGACATCCCGTTCGCCGCCGGGACGGGCACGGTCATCAGCCCCGACGGCACGATCGTCGCCCTGCGCCGGCTGGCCGTGAACCCCGACGACGTCGCGGTCTACGCCGCCAACAAGATCTTCGCGGAACACCACAAGGTCAAGATCCCCGCCGACCACAAGAAGCACCGCCTCGACGACGACATACTCGACCGCCACCTCCAGCAGTGCTACACGCCCGAGAGCGACACCGCCACCTGCATCATCGACGTCACCACCGAGATCACCGCCTTCCCGAACGTCTCACCGGCCAGCCCCGACGGCTTCAAGGTCAAGTGCATCAAGGCAGGACCCGAACCCGACTCCCCGGCCGTCCTGGTGCCGGTGACCCCGTCCGCCGGCGGCGTCGGCATGCCGACCGCGCCGCTCGCCGACAAGGTGCCCGATCAGCCGGGCGCGCCCACCAACGTGGCGGGCTTCCTCGGCCGCCCAGGACCGAAGGTCACCCACACCGTCGAGATCGCCCACCTCGGCAAGGGCGGCGCGGCGGGCGACGGCGGCCGGCCGTTCGCCGATCCCGACAACAAGGTGGACGAGCCGGTCAAGCTCGGCGGCCTGGCCGACAAGGGCATGGTCGGCGCCCCCGTGATCGGCGACAAGGACGGCCACGTCATCGGCCTGCTGGTCGGCGGCGGCAAGGAAGGCCGGATGATCGGCGTCAGGGAGGTCACCGGCATCCTGGCCGAGGCCAAGGTCGTGCCGCGCAGGGGCGCGATCGACACGGCCTTCGAGGCCGCGCTCACCCGCTACCACACGCAGTACTACACCGAGGCCGCGCCCGGCTTCCAGCGCGTGCTGGAGCTCTATCCGGGCAACGTGGTGGCCGCCGAGCTGCTGAAGACCTCGCTGGCCAAGCGGGGCGGCCCCGAGGACCAGGGCACCAGGCGCACGACCGCGCGGCAGATGGAGCCCTCGTCCCCGTTGTGGCCGCTGATCCTGGCCGCCGCGATACTTTTCGCCGCCGCCGGCGGCGGGGCGTATCTGCTGTGGCGCCGCCGCACTCCTGAAATACCGACAGAACCGCCACAGCCCCTGGCGGCCGGCCCACCACTCGACCAAGGCTCCGACCAGACCGTGGTCGTGCGGCGGTCCCAGCCGTTCCACGTGGTCCCGCAGCAGCAGCAGGTGATGACCGCGCCCGACCCGGCGTTCAAATACTGCACCTCGTGCGGCATGAGACTCGGCCCGGCGCACCGCTTCTGCGGCTACTGCGGCCACCCCATCGAGACGTGATGCCATTGAACGAAAGATCGCTCATCGGCCAGGAGGTGGCCGGGTACTACATCGAGGACATCGTCGGCAAGGGCGGCATGGCCGTCGTCTACCTGGCGCTCGACCCCAGGCTGAGCCGCCGCGTCGCTCTCAAGATCCTCAACCCGGTGCTCAGCGTCGACGACAGGTTCAGGCAGCGCTTCATCCTGGAGTCCAGGACGGTCGCCAGCATCGAGCACCCCAACATCATCCCGATCTACGAGGCCAACGCCGACGCCGACGGCGTGCTCTACATCGCCATGCGCTACGTCGACGGCCTCGACCTGCGCCGCCTCATCCACGACCGCGGCCCGCTGCCGCTCGGCCCGGCCAACCAGATCTTCGCCCAGACGGCCGCCGCGCTCGACGCCGCGCACGCCCACGACCTCATCCACCGCGACGTCAAACCGGCCAACATCCTGCTGGCCGGCGACCACGTCTACCTGACCGACTTCGGCATCACCAAGCACCGCTCGTCCATCTCGGGGCTGACGCAGACCGACCAGTTCATCGGCACGCCCCGCTACATGTCGCCCGAGCAGATCAACAAGGAGCACATCGACGGCCGCTGCGACCAGTACGCGCTGGCCTGCGTGGTCTACGAGGCGCTGTCGGGGCGGCTGCCGTTCCAGCGCGAGAACGACATCGCGCTGCTCTGGGCCCACCTGGCCGAGCAGCCGGTGCCGCTGTCGCAGATCAGGCCCGAGCTGCCGCCCCAGGTGGACGCCGTCATGAGC
Organism: Nonomuraea sp. NPDC004580; assembly: GCF_040609855.1. NCBI lineage: Bacteria > Bacillati > Actinomycetota > Actinomycetes > Streptosporangiales > Streptosporangiaceae > Nonomuraea > Nonomuraea sp. NPDC004580. The sequence continues at coordinate 9,587 of NZ_JBEXLH010000100.1, forward strand.
AGGGCCCTGGCCAAGTCGCCCGAGCAGCGCTACGCCACGTGCTCGGAGTTCGTGGCCGCCCTGCGGGACGCGATCAGCGGCCCGGCGTACGACCCGTACGGCGGGCCGGGCTCGGGGCCGCACCTCATCCCGAGGCCCAGCCCCAGCCCGCACTCGGGCCCGCATTCCGTGCCGTCGTTCGCGGCCCCCGCCCCCCGTGCCACCGCGACGGCCGGACCGGCCACGGGGCCCGGCGCCGCTCCACCCACGAGACCCGCCGCCGCCAGGAAACGGCCGGGCCGGCTCCCTGTCGTGGTGGCCACGCTGGTCGCCGCGGTGGCCGCGCTCGCGCTCGTCGCCGTCGTCATCATGAACAACCGCGGCGAGACCTGGACCCGCTACAAGACCAGCGCCGCCGCTCCGCTCACGTTCGACTACCCGGGCGACTGGACCGTCCGCACCCACCAGGACCTCTTCGCCGTCGCCTCGCCGCACGCACCGGAGCTGGAGCAGCTGTTCGTGGCCGGTCCAGGCGCCGACTGGTCGCGCATCGCGGAGATCTTCGACGACGACCCCGAAAGCCTGTCCGGCGTGTACGTCCAGGTCTCCGACACCCTTGACGCCAGCGGCACGTCCGAGCTGATGAAGCCCAAGATGGAGGCCCTGCTGCCGGGCCTGGTCGACCTCGGCAAGCCGGTGCTCGACCAGGCCGGCAACAGCCCGGCGACCCGCTTCGACGGCTCGCTGCACGATCCCGGCACCGGCACCAGACTGGGCTTCGTCAGCTACGTGATCGACCGCGAGCCCAAGACCATGCTCGTCATGTACTTCTGTCCCCGCACCACCTGCGACGACGCCGTCCAGGCCCGCATCAGGCAGAGCGTCCACGTGCCCTGACTTGGAACCCGCTTGCGACCGGCTTGGCACGCCCGTCCGGCGGGTGTTCAGGGGGACGCCCGGCGTCTACCCTCCGCCTGTGGGCATTCGCATCGTGATCGCCGACGACCAGGCGATGGTCAGGGCCGGGCTGCGCATGGTCGTCGAGAGCGACCCCGGCATGGAGGTCGTCGGTGAGGCCGCCGACGGGCGGCAGGCCGTCGCCGTCGCGCGGCGCACCCGGCCGGACGTCGTCCTCATGGACATCTCCATGCCGCGCCAGGACGGGCTGTCGGCGGCCAGGGAGCTCCTCGGCGCGCCGTCGCCGCCGAAGATCATCACGCTCACCACGTTCGACACCGACGAGAACCTCTACGCCGCGCTGCGCGCCGGCACCAGCGGGTTCCTGCTCAAGGTGTCGCCGCCCGAGCAGCTCATCGAGGCCATCAAGGTCGTGCACGCCGGTGACGCGCTGCTCGACCCGGCCGTGACCAGCCGGGTGATCGCCACGTTCGCCGGGCGGGCCGAGCCGGTGTCCTCGCCCGCGCTGGACGAGCTGACGCCGCGCGAGCTGGAGGTGCTGCGGCTGATGGCGCGCGGGCTGACCAACGCGGAGATCGCCGGGAAGCTGTACGTCGGCGAGGCCACGGTCAAGACGCACGTGGCGCGGGTGCTGATGAAGCTGTCGCTGCGGGATCGGGCGCAGGCGGTCGTGTTCGCGTACGAGACGGGCGTCGTACGGCCGGGAGCCGCGTAAGTGTCTCGCCATTCGGGAGGGATTGGCGGAGCATACGAGAGGTGTGTGTATATTTTTCGGCATAAGGCGGTAGATACAGGAGATATTTCATGCAGTCGTTCCCCCGGGTGCTGTTCGACGAGGCGCACAGTGAGTCGTGGACCATCCGCCGCGAGCTGGCGGAGGCCGTCAATCCCGCCCATCCCGACGACACGAGCTACGCCCGCGCGGCCGGGCTGCTGCGGCACCTGGGGCACACCGTCGCCGCCCACACCGGAGGCCCGCTCGACGCGGAGACGCTGGCCGCCCAGGACGTCCTGGTGATCGCGCACCCGTCGGACCCGCGCTGGGAGCGCACGACCGGCCACGGAAGCCCGGTCTTCACCCCGGCCGAGCTGGACGCGATCGAGGCGTACGTCGGCGACGGCGGCGGCCTGGTGGTGCTGGCCGAGGAGGAGCAGGACAAGTACGGCAACAACCTCGCCGACCTGCTGGCCCGCTTCGGCGTGCGCGTGGAGCACACCACCGTGCGCGACCCGGGTCACGCCTACCGCGGCGTGGCGACCTGGGTGTCGGCGGAACGCTCCACGGGCTCGGGACTGCTGGCCGGCGTGCGTACGGCCTGCTTCTACCGCTCAGGCGTGCTGAGCGCGGAGAACGCCGAGGTCCTGTTCAGCAGCTCGCCGTCGGCCGCGCCGGCGAACGCGCCGCTGGCCGTCGCACTGCGGCACGGCAAAGGCCGGGTCGTCGTGTTCGCCGACTCCGACCTGTTCGGCGACGACTCGATCGAGGACCACGACCACCGCAGGCTCTGGGGCAACGTGATCACCTGGGCCGCCCGCGTCCCCGGCGACGAGGCCGGCCGCGCCGAGCGCGACGAGGTCAAGGCCGCGACGTTCGCCCGGCTCAAGGAGGCCGTGGAGGAGCTGCGCCCGCTGCAGGTCAAGGACGGCTCGGTGCCCGATGAGCACAAGGAGCGGGCGGGCGAGCTGGTCGCGGCCGTCGCCGAGCGGGTGGCCGGCCTCGCCCCGTACTTCCCGCACGACGCCGCCTACCTCCAGGCCGTGCGCGACGACCTCGCCAAGTGGGCCGCCCAGGGGCTCGGCGTGCCCGACTTCCTCGACTCGCTCGACCTGTTCCACCCCGACACCCAGCGCGAGGACGGGCTGGAGCACCTCGTCGTCTTCCCCATGTACACCCAGAACGGCAACCCCAACAGGAACCTGGAGGCCGTCTGGATCCGCACGATCTGGCCGGGCTGGCTCGCCGAGCTGGAGGCGGGCGGCTACGACAACCCGATGTTCGTGCCGATCGCGTTCGAGGACTTCACCTCCGGCTACGACACCCACTCGGCCGTGCTGTTCCCCGAGACGGTCGCCGTGCGCACCGCCCCGGCCCGCTTCACCTGGGGCGGCATCTTCGCCGACCGCGAGGCCGCGCGCTTCCGCCGGGTCGCCAAGGCCGCGACCGAGACGCTCAGGCTCGACCTGCCGCCGGACGCCGAGCGGCTGCTCGACTCCCAGCGGCTGGCCCAGGACACGTACGTGCTGTGGGACCTCGTCCACGACCGCACCCACAGCCACGGTGACCTGCCGTTCGACCCGTTCATGATCAAGCAGCGGATGCCGTACTGGCTGTACTCGCTGGAGGAGCTGCGCTGCGACCTGACCGCGTTCGGCGAGGCCGTGCAGCTGGAGCGGCGCGGGGTGCCGTACGCCCGGTACGTCCAGCTCGCGATCCTGTTCGACCGGCTGTTCCGCTTCCCGATCACGGGGGAGCGGGTGCGCAACTACGACGGGCTCGGCGGCCAGCTGCTCTTCGCCTACCTGCACCGCAACGACATTGTGCGCTGGACCGACAACCGGCTCTCGATCGACTGGGAGCGGGTCGCCATCGGCGTCGCCGACCTGCGCGGCGAGGTGGAGAAGCTCTACCGCGACAGCATCGACCGGTCCAAGCTGGCGCACTGGCTGGCGGCGTACGAGCTGGTCACGGCGTACGTGGCCCCGCACCCCGCCTCGACCTGGGCCAAGGGGATCACGGCGCTGCCCGAGGAGCAGAAGGCCAAGGTGGACGCGGTGCTGCCGGACGAGTTCCCCCTGAGCATGTTCTACGAGGCCCTGCGCCGTAAGCTGGCGGACGTGGTCGAATCGACTAAGGGGCTCCGCGCATGATCATCCTGGTGACCGGGGCCGGTGGCCCCACCGGCGCGGCGGTGTCGGCATATTTCCGCAACGGCGGACACACCGTCATCGAGGTCGGCAGGAAGGACTGCGACCTGCTCGACCGCGCCGCCGTCAACGAGCTGGCCGCCCGCGTCGAGCGTGAGCACGGCCGGGTCGACGGCGTCGTCCACCTGGTGGGCGGCTGGCGCGGCGCGCCCTCGTTCGCCGAGACCAGTCTCGACGACTGGAACGACCTGCACGATCTGCTCATCCGCACGCTCCAGCACGTGTCGCTGGCGTTCGAGCCGCTGCTGCGGCGCAGCGCCAACGGCCGGTTCGTGATCGTCTCCGCCCGGGCCGCGCAGGCGCCCGAGGCCGGCGGCGCCGCGTACGCCGCCGCCAAGGCCGCGGCCGAGGCGTGGACGCTCTCCCTGGCCGACGCGCTGCGCGGCACCCGCGGCGCGGCCGTCATCCTCGTGGTGAAGGCCCTGGTCAACCCCGCCATGCGGGCGGCGAAGCCGGAGGCGAGGTTCGCGGGGTTCACCGACGTCGACGACCTGGCAGCGGCCATCGGCGGCCTCTACGACCGCCCGGCAGAAGAGATCAACGGCACCCGATTGGACCTCACCTCTTGATTCCCCGGCACGACCCCCGGCTCAAGGCGTTCGGCAGCGACAACTACGCCGGGGTGCACCCCGACATCCTCCAGGCCATCGCCGCGGCCAACGGTGGCCACCAGGTCGCCTACGGCGACGACGTCTACACCGAGGCGATGCGGCAGGTCTTCCAGCGGCACTTCGGCGAGACGGCGCGGGCGTGGCCGGTGTTCAACGGCACCGCCGCGAACGTCGTCTCCCTGCGGGCCATGACCGCGCCCTGGGAGGCGGTCATCTGCGCCGAGTCCGCCCACATCAACACCGACGAGGGCGGCGCGCCCGAGGTGGCGGGCGGCATCAAGCTGCTGACCGTGCCCACGCCCGACGGCAAGCTCACGCCCGAGCTGATCGACCGGCAGGCGTGGGGGTTCGGCGACGTGCACCGCGCCCAGCCGAAGGTGGTCTCGGTGTCCAACGTCACCGAGCTGGGCACCGTCTACACGCCTGACGAGCTGGCCGAGGTCTGCGCGCACGCCCACGGGCTCGGGCTGACCGTGCACCTCGACGGGTCGCGCCTCACCAACGCCGCGGCGGCGCTGGACGTGCCGCTGCGGGCGCTGAGCACCGACGCCGGCGTGGACGTGCTCTCCTTCGGCGGCACCAAGATCGGCCTGCTGTACGGCGAGGCGGTCGTCGTGCTCAACCCTGACGCGGCCACCGGCGTCGACTACCTGCGCAAGACGTACATGCAGCTGTCGTCGAAGATGCGGTTCGTGTCCGTGCAGTTCGAGGCGCTGCTCTCCGGCGACCTCTGGCTGCGCAGCGCCCGCCACGCCAACGCCATGGCCCGGCGGCTCGCCGCGGCCGTCGAAGGCGTCCCAGGGGTGCGGCTGAGCAGGGCCGTCGAGGCGAACGCGGTCTTCGCCGTGCTGCCCGCCGACGTCGCCGACCGGCTGAGGAAGCGCTTCCGCTTCTACACCTGGGACGAGTCCAGGGGCGAGGTGCGCTGGATGTGCGCGTTCGACACCACGGAGGAGGACGTGGACGCCTTCGCCGCGGCCCTCGCAGAGGAAGCCGCCGCCTCGCCCTCCTGACCTGGTCAGGGCCGCAGGGCCAGGCGGGCGGCCTGCCAGCCGCCCATGCCGTGCACCCCGGGACCAGGCGGCGTGGCCGACGAGCACAGGAACACCCCCGGCAGCGGGGTGCGCCACGGCGCCGGGGACCAGACCGGGCGGCGGACGAACTGGCCGAGGCTCGCGAGCCCGCCCGAGATGTCGCCGCCCACCAGGTTGGCGTCGGCCGTCTCCAGCGCGGCGGGGCCCATCGCGTGGCGGGCCAGCACCCGGTCGCGGAAGCCCGGCGCGTAGCGCTCGATCTGCGCCTCGATGGCGTCGGTCATGTCCCTGGCCGAGCCGTTGGGGACGTGGCAGTAGGCCCACAACGTGTGGCCGCCGCGCGCCGGGTCCGCCGTGTGCGGCTGGACGAGCAGCACGTACGGGCGGGGCGAGTGCCGCCCGGCGGCCGTCTCCGCCTCGCTCAGCGCGATCTCCTCCAGCGTGCCGCCCAGGTGCACCGTGCCCGCGCCCGCGACGGCGGGATCGCGCCACGGCACCGGGCCGTCGAGCGCCCAGTCCATCTTGAACACGCCTGGCCCGTGGCGGTAGCGGGCCAGCCGCCGCCGGTAGCCGCCGGGCAGGTCATCGGTCATGGCGAGGAACTGCCGGGGCGTCACGTCGAGGACGACGACGGGCGCGTCGAGCTCGGCCAGCAGGCGTACGCGATGGCCGCTCACCGCCTCACCTCCGAGCGCCCGCAGCTCGGCCACCAGCGCGTCGGCCAGCACCTGAGACCCGCCGCGCACCACCGGCCACCCCACGAGGTGGGCCAGCGAGGCCAGCATGAGCCCGTAGCCCGCGGTGAGCGGCGCACGCAGGTCGAGCAGCGAGTGCGCCGCCATGCCGGCCAGCAGCGCCCGCCCCTCGGCCGTACGGAACGCCGTTCGCGCGAACGTGGTCGCCGGCAGCGCCGCGACGGCGCCGAAGGCGGCCGCCCGTACGAACGCGGACACCGGCAAGGACCTCCACGGGCCCAGGGGTTTGAGCAGCAGCTCGGCGAGGGGGAGCCCGCCGCGGGACACCGCGCCCGCGGTCGCCAGCCAGGCGGGCCCGTCGCGGCCGAGCCCCCGCGCCGTCCGCCGCACGTCGCGGTGCACCAGCACGGCGGGCCGGTCGTCGAGCGGATGGGCGGCGGGCAGCGGCGGGTGCGCGAACTCGACCCCCTTGAGCCCCAGCTCACGGAACGCCGGCGAGGCCAGCGCCATCGCCATCACCGTCGCCCCCACGTCGTGGACGCGCCCCGGCAGCGTCAGCTCGGCGGACCGCAGCCCGCCGCCGAACCGGTCGGCCGCCTCCAGCAGCGTCACCCGCAGCCCGGCGCGGGCCAGCAGGACGGCGGCCACCAGCCCGTTGGGCCCCGACCCCACGACGACCGCGTCAGGACGCATCGCGCCTACTGCGGCTTCAGTATCGAAGGCAGGGGCTGGGCGCCCCGCTTGGCGAGCAGGTCGGTCATCAGCTTGATCTCCCCGGTCTGCCCGTCGATGATCTTCTGGGCCATGCCGACGACCTCGCTGCGCGTGGACAGCTGCCGCAGCCCCTCGGCCATCTGCACCCCGCCCTCATGGTGGCGGATCATGAGCTGCAGGAACAGCACCTCGGCCTGCTGCCCCTGGGCCTGCTTGAGCCGCGTCAGCTCCTGCGTCGAGGCCATGCCGGGCATCAGGCCGCCCTGCAGGCCGGGCGCGGCGGCGGCGTTGTGGCCGTGGCCGCTCATCCAGGCCATCGGCCGCTGGTCGGTGGCCTGGCTCAGCCCCCACTGCTGCAACCAGCCGAGGAACATGCCCCGCTGGTTGGCCTGGGTGTTGATGATGTCGAAGGCCAGACTGGAGATCTCTTTGGCGGGCCCCTTGTCCCTGATCGTGAACGCCATGTCGACGGCCTGCGCGTGATGCGCGGCCATGTCGCGGGCGAACCCGGCCTCGGGGGAGGTGTCGCCCGGCGTGCCCGAACGACCGAACAGCAGGAACGCGGCCGCGGCGAGCACCAGCACACCGCAGACGATCAGGACGGGTTTCCTCACGGGCTTTTCCATGGCCCGTCCAGCGTACCCACCTGCGCGCGGAGCTGTGATCGCATGCTTATGCGCGCCTTATTCTCCACATACGCCCGGAGGGCATAGGGTGACCCGGAGTTGGTACGCCGATGGAGGAACGATGACGAAGGAGAAGGCGCAGGCGCGGCGCGAGCATCTGCAGAAGATGCGGGCCGAGCAGCGGCGTAAACAGCGCCGCGCGGCGCTGCTCATGTGGGGCACAGGCGGGCTCATCATCGTGGTGCTCGTCGGCGTGGTCGGCTTCTACCTCGTCAAACGCGCCCAGGAGACCTCGCTCGACGCGGTGACGAGCGTCAAGTACGACGCCGGCCAGCACGTCTGGAACACGGTCTCGTACAAGGAGACGCCGCCGGTGGGCGGCGAGCACAACAACTACTGGCAGCAGTGCGCCATCTACGACAAGCCGATCCACAACGAGCACGCGGTGCACTCGCTGGAGCACGGCGCGATCTGGATCACCTACCGCCCCGACCTCGCCAAGGCCCAGGTCGACAAGCTCAAGCAGGTCGCGGGCTCGACGGGCCAGCAGGACTACATGCTGATGAGCCCGTTCCCCAACCTGCCGGCGCCGATCGTGGTGTCCTCCTGGGGCCACCAGCTCAAGCTGACCGACCCGGCGGACCCGAAGCTCGTGGCGTTCATCAAGCGCTACCAGAACGGCCCGGACACGCCTGAGCCCGGCGCCACCTGCGGCGGCCCCGACGCGATCACCACGACCGCCGACCAGGCCCCGCTGCCACCCGAGCCCACCGGCCAGCAGCAGACGCCGATGGAGACCCTGGCGCCGTCGCCCAGCGAGTCCCAGCAGTAGGCGGCTTCACCCCAGCACCTCGTCGAGGGCCGTCCACTCCAGCCCGTGCGCCTGCGCGACCGGGCGGCTGGTGAGGCGGCCCTCGTGCGTGTTCAGGCCCAGCGCGAGCGCGGGGTCGGCGCGCATCGCCCGCTGCCAGCCCTGGTCGGCGATGGCCAGCGCGTACGGCAGCGTCACGTTCGTCAGCGCGAACGTCGAGGTGTGCGGCACCGCCCCCGGCATGTTGGCCACGCAGTAGAAGATCGAGTCGTGCACCCGGTACGTCGGCTCCTCGTGCGTGGTCGGCCGCGAGTCCTCGAAGCAGCCGCCCTGGTCGATGGAGACGTCCACCAGCACCGAGCCCGGCTTCATCCGGCTCACCAGGTCGTTGCTCACCAGCTTCGGCGCCTTCGCGCCCGGCACCAGCACCGCGCCGATGACCAGGTCGGCCTCCAGCACGGCCCGCTCGATCTCGAACGTGTTGGACGCCACGGTCTGGCAGTGCCCCTGGTAGATGAGGTCGGCCTGGCGCAGCTTGTCGATGTTCTTGTCGAGCAGCAGCACCTCGGCCTGCATGCCGAGGGCGACGGCGGCGGCGTTCATGCCGGACACCCCGGCGCCGATCACCACGACGTGCGCCGCGTGCACGCCGGGCACGCCGCCCATCAGCACGCCCCTGCCGCCCGACGAGCGCATCAGGTGGTAGGCGCCGACCTGCGCGGCCAGCCGTCCCGCCACCTCGGACATGGGCGCGAGCAGCGGCAGCGCGCCGCCCGGCGCCTGCACGGTCTCGTACGCGATGGCGGTGCACCCCGACTCCAGCAGCGCCCGCGTGCAGCCGCGCGAGGCGGCCAGATGCAGGTACGTGAACAGCGCCTGCCCCTTGCGCAGCCGGTGGTACTCCTCGGGCTCCGGCTCCTTGACCTTCATCACCAGGTCGGCCTCGCCCCACAGGTCGTCGGGCTCGGGCACCAGGACGGCGCCCGCCGCGGTGTACTGCTCGTCGGGAATGGCGGACCCGGCACCCGCGTCGCGCTCCACGAACACCTGGTGCCCGTGGCGGACGAGCTCGTGCACCCCGGCCGGGGTCAGCGCCACTCGATACTCGCTGTTCTTGACCTCTCGCGGCACTCCGACCTTCATCGCGCAACTCTTTCGCCGAACGTGCGATCCTGCCCCCATTCTTGCTCCCTTCCCCCGGTTCGGCGTGGAACATCCGCTTGATTACCCCGGTGTGGCTTCCTCTCGATAGGCTCACCGGCAGCCCGACCCGTCAGAATGGGCCGTCAGGATGGGAACGTCATCGATGGACAAGCCGGAAGAGCCGCCGATCGCGGATCCGGGGGAGCCGAGAGCCAGCAGACTCACCACCATCGTGCTGATCGCGTCGCTCGTCCTCGTCGTGCTCGTCGCGGGCGTGCTCGGCACGGTCGCGGTCCTGATGACGCAGAACCCTGACACGCCGCTGTTAGGCGGCAAGCCGCCGCAGCATCTCGCGGTGCCGATTCACTTCGCGCCCGTCACCGAGACCAAGCCCGCGCCCTGCCCGGGCGACCCCGCCGTGCTCGACAGCGCCCAGACCACCTGCTACCTGCTCGAAGACGGCATCACCGTGCAGTCGGTGCAGCGCGTCGAGCCGCTGCGCGAGCGCGACGGCCAATACTCCGTCCGCATCGCGGTCGCGCCGGCGTTCAAGGAGCGGCTGATGGAGCTGGTCGACGAGCTGGCGCTCGACCAGCGGCAGGTGGCGATCGTGCTGGCGCCCGAGCAGGCCGACCAGCCCAAGACGGTGCTGGCCGCGCCCATCGTCACCCAGCCGATGGAGGGCGACAGCGTCAGCATCGCGGGCTTCACCAAGGAGGACGCCGAGTCGCTGGTGGCCCGCATGCTCGGCGGCTCCCCGACCGGCGCCCCCACGGACCCGGCGTCCCCCGGCGCGACGAACCCCGGAGCGACGAACCCCGGCGCGACGAACCCCGGCACCCAGCAGCAGACGCCGCCTGGGACGCAGCAGACGCCTTCCGGCACCGCTCAGCCCCAGCCCGGCACGAACCAGACGCAACCGGGTCAGACCCAGACCGGCACGGGCCAGACCCAGCCCGGCGCCCAGCGGACGGGCGTCTCGGGCCGGGTCCCCGACAAGCGCTTCCCGAGCTGCAAGGAGGCCGTGGCGGCCGGCTACGGCCCCTACCACAAGGGCCGCCACGAGGAGTACGCCTGGTACACCGACCTCGACGGCAACGGCGTGGCCTGCAACAGCGCCGACATCCGCTAGGAGCCTTCTGAAGATGTTGCTGGTGTGATGGAGCGGGGGTTGAAGGTGCGGGGCTTAAGGGGCCGGGGGTTGGGCCTTCCCTCGGGTTGCT
>NZ_JBEXLH010000101.1:0-20184 GCF_040609855.1 Nonomuraea sp. NPDC004580
GCAGCGCGCCGATCCGGTCCGGCGGGATGACCGGGCCACTGTTGGCCACGACCAGGATGCTGGCCTTCGACCGGGCGACCACGGGGTTCGGCTGGTCGCGCCCCGGACGCAGCACGTTGCTGGGCAACACGCTCTACACGATCCTGCCGGGCGAGGAGGCGGGGGCGGCGCCGGCGTGGGCGGCGGCGTTGCAGGCGGCGCTGCCCGCGCAGGTGGAGCTGGTGGCCGGGATCGGCGCGCCGGCCGGGGTCGCGGAGCTGCCCGCCGGGCGGCAGGAGGCCGACGAGTGCCTGGCGCTGCACGAGAGCGCGGGCGGGGCGCCGCCGGTGTACGACGAGTCGTGGGGCGACATCCTGCTGCAGCGATTGCGGGCCGCGGCGCGTACCGGAAGGACTCCGGCCAGGGGGCCGGTCGGCGCGTTGCGGCGGCACGACGCCAGGCACGGCACCCGGTACGTGGCGACGTTGCGCGCCTGGCTGGAGGCGCAGGGCGACCCGGTGGCGGCGGCGGAGCGGCTCGGCGTGCATCCCAACACGGTCAGGAACCGGCTGCGCAAGATCGGCGAGATCACCCCGCTCGACCTGGACGACGCCCGGCAGCGCCTCGCCATGATCATCCAGTTGGAGGCACTCGGCGAGTGACCCTGGCCGGCCCCACTCGATCGACGCGGTCCGGCGCTCTCCGGTGGAGGCGCGGCATTCCGCTGTGAGACCCGCACAATCCGGGCGTCTGGATTGTCGCGTCTGTACAGCGCTCCCCCGCCTCGCCGGGGTCATGCTGTCCCCGTAAGCAGCGAGGAGAGGAAGGGCGTCATGGTCGACGGGGGCAGCGGCTGGCCGCGCAAGGTGATCGTGGTGGGCGCGGGCATCGTCGGCCTGTCGACGGCGTGGTTCCTGCAGGAGCGCGGTGTCGAGGTCGAGGTGGTCGACCGCAGGGGCGTGGCAGCAGGAGCGTCCTGGGGCAACGCGGGATGGATCTCCCCCGGGCTGGCCATCCCGCTCAACGAGCCGTCCGTGCTGCGGTACGGGCTGCGCTCGCTGCTGAGCCCGTCCGCTCCGCTGCACGTGCCGGCCACCCTCGACCCGGGGCTGTGGTCGTTCCTGCTGCGGTTCGCCGCCAACTGCCGGTGGCCGTCGTGGACCAGGGCCGTGCGCGCCAACCTGCCGCTCAACGAGGAGAGCATCGAGGCGTTCGACGTGCTCACGTACAACGGCGTACGTGCGCCGCTCGTGCACGCCCCGATCACCGCGGCCTTCCGCACGCCCAAGCAGGCACGGGCGCTGCTGCACGAGCTGCGCCGCATCTCCGCCGCCGGGCAGCAGGTCGCGCACGCCCCGCTCCGCCGCGAGCAGCTCGTCGAGCACGTCCCGCTTGCGTCCGGCGCGCTGACCGCGGGAGTGCGGATCGACGGGCAGCGGTACGTCGACCCGGGCGCGTTCGTGCACGCCCTCGGCAGGTCGGTGATGAGCAGGGGCGCCACCGTGTACGCCTTCGAGGTCACCGACGTGCGCAGCGACGGCAGGAAGGTCACCGTCAGCTCGTCCAAGGGCACCACCCTGACGGCGGACGCGGTCGTCGTGGCGACTGGGGCGTGGCTGCCCCTGCTGGCCGCGCAGTGGGGCGTGCGGACGCAGGTGCGGGCGGGCCGCGGCTACTCCTTCACCGTGCCGGTCGATCGTCCGGTGCCCGGGCCGATCTACCTGCCCGAGGTGCGGGTGGCGTGCACGCCGTACCAGGGCAAGCTGCGGGTGGCGGGGACGATGGAGTTCCGCTCCCCCGACGCGCCGCTGGTGCCGGCCCGGCTTGAGGCGATCATCGCCTCAGCGCGGCCGCTGCTCGACGGCGTCCGGTGGGAGGAGCGCACCGACGTCTGGGTGGGCCCCCGCCCTGTCACCCCGGACGGGCGTCCGCTGGTGGGCGCGACCGGGCGGCCAGGCGTGTACGTCGCGGGCGGCCACGGCATGTGGGGCATGGCGCACGGCCCCGCCACGGGACGCCTGCTCGCCGAGCAGATCACCACGGGCAAGCAGCCCGCCGCGCTCCGCGAGTTCGACCCGCTGCGCTGAGCCTGAGCCGCCGGCGCCGGGCGCGCGTACCCATGACTTCCGGCACCTCCTCGGCGGCCGTCCCGCGCCGTACAGTGGCGGCATGCGGCGAATCGGCCCCGATGCGTGGGCAGGGCTGGCGATGCTGGCCGGATGCGTCGTGGTCGGGGCGCCGGTGCTGTTCGGTGCGGGCGAGACGCGGGTGCCCCGGCTGCTGTGGGCCTTGCTGTTCGCGGCGCCGCTCATGGCGCTGGTGACCGCCGCCGTCCTGGAGGACGCCGGCACGGTCGCGGCGTGGGCGGCGTACGCGGCAGCGGTGGTGCTGAGCTGGGCGGTGGTGCTGACCGCGTCCGGCGCGGGGTGGCTGCCGATCCTGCTGGTGTTCGTGGCGGCGGTGAGCGGGTACCTCGTCCCGGTCTGGGCGGGTGCGGCGGTGGTGGCGTCCGCGTCGGCGACGACGTGCCCGCCGACGAGGACCTGGCGGCGACGCTCGTCCGCGTGGTGCAGGAGATCGTCACCAACACCATCCGCCATGCCGAGGCGACGTCGCTGTTCGTCACCGTCGACCACGCCCCCGACGGCGCCGTACGGCTGACCTCGGTGGACGACGGGCGTGGCGCCCCCGCCCTGACCCCCGGCAACGGGCTGCGCGGCCTGTCCGAGCGGATCGCCGCGCTCGGCGGCGACGTACGGCTCGACGGCGGCGACGGCTTCCGCGTGACCGCACGGGTACCGGCCCGATGATCAGGGTGCTGGTGGTCGACGACCAGACGCTGGTACGCCAGGGCATCCGCAGCCTGCTCGGCCTGAGCGGCGACATCGAGGTGGCGGGCGAGGCGGGCGAGCCGCCGGCGAAGGTGCAGCCGCTCACCGAGCGCGAGCTGGGGGTGCTGCGGCTCATCGCCGAGGGTTACAGCAACAGGGAGATCGCCGAGGCGCTCTTCCTGGCCGAGGGGACGGTGACGAATCACGTCTCGGCGCTGCTGGCCAAGCTGGGGGCGCGCGATCGTACGAACGCCGTGCTGCGGGCGCTGCACGAGAACGTGCTCGGCTGAGCGGCGGTTCGCGGTGACAGCAGGTCACCGGGTGTTAGCGTCCCGTTATGCACGACGACGACATGTCCGGGCGGCCGCCGCTGGGCCGTCGGGTGCTGATCATGGCGGGGGCGGTGCTGCTGACGCTCGCCTACGTGGCCATGGGCGCCGCCTCGTTCGTGCTGGTGGCGAAGGAGTTGGGCTGAAGGCGGGCCCCCGCCGCTCCGGCCGGCGAGGGCGCGCGGCGGGGTCACCGCTGGCTGGGCTCCGCCGGGGCCGCGGGGCTGCGCGGCGGCACGACGTGCACGCGGGCCGTGGCGATGTCGAAGTAGAGGCCCACCAGCTTGAGCTGCCCGGCCCTGACCTGCTCGTCGACGCGGCGGTAGGTCCTGAGGTTCTCCAGCTGCTGCTGGACGTTCAGCCGGCAGAGCCGGTCGAGGGAGGCGTCCGGTTCGCGCTCGGCGGCCGGCCGGTCGAGGGAGGCGTCCGGCTCGCGCTCGGCGGCCAGCCGGTCGAGGCCGGCGGCGCCGTGCCGCAGCCAGCTTTCGAGCTGGGGCAGGCCGGCGGTGGTGGCGGGGCCGCCGAGCAGGGCGGCCATCGCGCCGCAGCCCGAGTGGCCGCAGACGGTGATGGTGTGGACGCCGAGCACGCGGGTGGCGTATTCGATGGCGGCGCCCACCGAGTCGTCGGCGGGCTCGGAGCCGGCGCAGGGCACGAGGTTGCCGATGTTGCGGACGGTGAACAGGTCGCCTGGGCCGCTGCTGGTGATGAGGCTCGGCATGATCCGGGAGTCGGCGCAGGTGATGAACAGGTGGCTGGGCTGCTGCCGGCCGGCCAGCTCGGTGAAGATGGGGCGCACGAGCGGTGCCGTACGGCGGTGGAACTCGGCCGCGCCCTGGGTGAGCCGGCATTCCTGTACCCCGGTCGTACGGCGGCGGGGGTGGGTCCACGGCAGCCACCAGTGCCCGGCCGGCTTGGGCGGGCTCTTGGCGGGGAACATGCGGGCCCCGCTGGCCGCCATCGAGTACCACTCGTCGTGCAGCTCGTCGATGGTGACGGTGCCGCCGAGCCGCTCGTGGTCGAGCCGCCAGGAGTGGATGGCCTCGAAGGCGGCGTTGTCCATGAAGTCGATGTTGAGGTCGAGGTCGACGTCGGCGCGGGCCGGGATGCCGCGCAGCTCGGCGGTCAGCCGGGGCACGCCGAGGAAGGTGAGCGAGCCGGACACCGTGGCGTGCAGGCGGCCGTTCGGCTCCTCGCGCTTGTCGACCGTGACGCGGGTCAGCCGCCGCAGCGCGAGCAGCGCGCCCAGGGCGAGCCCGGCCAGCACGCCCTCGGCCAGGCCGATCACGACGACGCCGGTCAGCGTGACGAGGTAGACGGGCACCTCGTTGTGCCCGTGCACCTTCCTGACGTGGCCGAGGCTGATCGTCCTGATGCCGATGAAGACCAGCAGGGCGGCCAGCGCCTCCATGGGGATGAGCCGGATCGTCCAGCCCAGGCAGAGCGCGAACAGCAGCACCCAGCCGCCATGGAGCACGGCCGACCAGTGCGTACGCGCGCCCGCCCGGATGTTGGTGGTGCTGCGCACGATCACCCCGGCCACGGGCAGCCCGCCGAGGAACCCGCTCACCACGTTGGCCACGCCCTGCCCGGACAGCTCTTTGTCGAGGTCGGCGCGCGGCCCGGTGTGGGTTCCGTCGGTGGCGACGCTGCACAGCAGCGACTCGGCGCCGGCGAGCAGCGCCACCAGCAGCGCGGCTCCGGCGATCTGGTGCCAGTCGGCCTGCGGCAGCTCGGGCAGGGACCAGGAGCCGAGCGCGCCGGACAGGTCGATCCTTGTCACGTTCCAATGGAAGAGCCAGGCGGTCGCGGCGGCCACGACGAGCGCCGCCAGCGGCGCGGGCACGGCCCTGACGTGCTTGGGCAGCCGGTTCCAGACGAGCAGCACCGAGACGGTGAGCACGCCGACCATGACCTTGTGCCCGTGCAGGTCGGCGATCTGGCCGGGGAGCTGGACGAGGTTGTCCCACGCGGAGTGCTGCGGGCTGCCGCCGAGCACCACGTGGAGCTGGGCGAGCGCGATGACGATGCCGACGCCGGCCAGCATGCCGTGCACGACGGCGGGCGAGACGGCGAGCGCGGCCCGCGCCGCCTTGAACGCGCCCAGCAGCACCTGGACGCCGCCAGCCAGGATGGTGATGAGGCAGGTGGCCTGCCAGCCGTAGGTGTGCACGAGCCCGGCGATGACCACGGTCAGGCTGGCCGTCGGGCCGCTGACCACGAGGGGCGAGCCGCCGAGCAGGCCCGCGACGATGCCGCCCACGGCGGCGGCGATCAGCCCGGCGGCGAGCGGCGCGCCGGAGGCCATGGCGATGCCCAGGGACAGGGGCACGGCGACGAGGAACACCACCAGCGACGCCGGTAGATCGTATCTGAGAGTCCGCACGATGCTACTCTCCGTAGTTATCTGCATGCGGCAACCCTAGTGCCCGCGCCAGACACGATCCGGCGTCTGATGAGCGCGCCGGACGCTTTTCGCCGCCGGCGTCGAAACCCCTAGACCGCCGGGCGTTCCAGCCGGATGACGACCGACTTCGAGGTCGGGGTGTTGCTGCCGTCGGCCACGCTGTCGAGCGGCACGAGGACGTTGGTCTCCGGGTAGTAGGCGGCGGCCGAGCCGCGCGCGGCGGGGTAGGCGACCACGGTGAAGCCGGGGGCGCGACGCTCCACGCCGTCGTGCCAGACGCCGACCAGGTCCACCACGTCGCGGTCGGCGAAGCCCAGCTCGGCCAGGTCGCCGGGGTTGACGAGCACGACGCGGCGGCCGTGCCGGATGCCCCGGTAGCGGTCGTCGTCGGAGTAGGGGACGGTGTTCCACTGGTCATGGGAGCGCAGCGTCTGCAGGATGAGGTGGCCGGGCGGCGCCTCCAGCAGGGTGAAGGCGTTGGCGGTGAAGACGGCCTTGCCGCTCGGGGTGCGGAAGACGCGCTCGTTGACCGGGTTGGGCAGCCGGAACCCGCCGGGCTCCGCGACGCGGGCGTTGAAGTCTTCGAAGCCGGGCACGACGCGGGCGATGCGGTCGCGTACGGCGCCGTAGTCGGCCTCGAACGTCTCCCACGGGATGCCGGGGCGGTCGCCGAGCACGCGGCGGGCCAGCCGGCTGATGATGGCGACCTCACTGAGCAGGTGGGGCGAGGCGGGGTCGAGTTTGCCGCGCGAGGCGTGGACCTGGCTCATGGAGTCTTCGACCGTGACGAACTGCTCGCCGCCCGCCTGCACGTCGCGGTCGCTGCGGCCGAGCGTGGGCAGGATGAGCGCGGTCTCGCCGCAGACGGTGTGGGAGCGGTTGAGCTTGGTCGAGATGTGCGCGGTCAGCTTGCAGGCGCGCATGGCCCGCTCGGTGACGGCGCTGTCGGGGGTGGCGCGGACGAAGTTGCCGCCCACGCCGAGGAACACGCGGGCGCGGCCGTCCAGCATGGCCTGGATGGCGCCGACCGTGTCGAGCCCGTGCTTGTGCGGCGGGGTGAAGCCGAACTCGCGCTCGAGCGCGTCGAGGAACGGCCGCGGCGGGCGCTCCCAGATGCCCATCGTGCGGTCGCCCTGCACGTTGCTGTGGCCGCGCACCGGGCACACGCCCGCGCCGGGACGGCCGACGTTGCCGCGTAGCAGCAGGAAGTCGACGATCTCGCGGATGGTGGCCACGCCGTGCTTGTGCTGGGTCAGCCCCATCGCCCAGCACACGATGACCTTCTCACTGGCCAGGACCATCTCGTGCACGCGCTCGATCTGCGCGCGCTCCAGGCCGGTGGCGGCCAGCAGGTCGGGCCAGGCGAGGGTACGCGCGTGCGCGGCGAACTCGGCGAAGCCGGTGGTGTGCGCCTCGATGAAGGCGTGGTCGAGCACGGTGCCGGGACGCGCGTCCTCGGCCTGGAGCAGCAGCAGGTTGAGCGCCTGGAACAGGGCCAGGTCGCCGCCCGGCCTGATCTGCAGGAACTCGTCGGCGATGCGGGTGCCGCGCCCGACGATGCCGCGCGCCTTCTGCGGATGCTTGAACCGCATCAGCCCGGCCTCGGGCAGCGGGTTGACCGCGACGACGCGCCCGCCGGAGCGCTTGGTCTCCTCCAGCGCGGAGAGCATGCGGGGGTGGTTGGTGCCGGGGTTCTGGCCGACCACGAACACCAGGTCGGCGTCGTGGATGTCGGCCAGGCTCACGCTGCCCTTGCCGACGCCCAGGGTCTCGATGAGGGCGTGGCCGCTGGACTCGTGGCACATGTTGGAGCAGTCGGGCAGGTTGTTGGTGCCGTAGGCGCGGGCGAACAGCTGCAGCAGGAACGCGGCCTCGTTGCCGAGCCGGCCCGAGGTGTAGAAGAGCGCCTGGTCGGGGTGGCCGAGGGTGCGCAGCTCGCCGGCGAGCAGGCCGAGCGCGTCGTCCCAGCCGATCGGCTCGTAGTGGTCGCTGCCCGGGCGCTTGACCATCGGCTCGGTGAGCCGGCCCTGCTGGTTGAGCCACTGGTCGGTGCGGCCGGCCAGCTCGGAGATCGGGTGCTCGCGGAAGAAGTCGCGGGTCACCCGGCGGGAGGTGGCCTCGTCGGTGACGTGTTTGGCGCCGTTCTCGCAGTATTCGTTGCGGTGCCTGCGGCCCGGCTCGGGCCAGGCGCAGCCGGGGCAGTCGATGCCGGCCGTCTGGTTGACGTTGAGCAGCGTCAGCGCCGTGCGGCGCACGGTGGTCTGGCCCAGGGAGTATTCCAGCGCGTGGGTGACGCCGGGCAGCCCGGCCGCCCACGTCTTGGGCGGCGTGACGTGAAGACGCCCGCCATCTTCTGCCCTGTTCATCAGTGATCATCTCCTCGCGGCTCGTGCGTAGGTTACCGCCGGCGCGGGAGAGGTCGGTTCATCGGGCTCCGGAGCGGCGTGTGGTCGAGCGCTCGCTCCGCCAGCGGCAGACGGCGCTGGTCGCCAAGCAGGCGGCCGAGGTCGATCTGCTGACCGGCGGGCGGTTCAGGCTGGGGGTCGGGCTGGGCTGGAACCGGGTCGAGTTCGAGGCGCTCGGCCAGGACTTCTCCACCCGGGGGCGGCGGTCCGAGGAGCAGATCGCGCTCATGCGGCGGTTGTGGACCGAGCAGACGGTGACGTTCGACGGCGAGTTCGACCGCGTCACGGGGGCCGGGCTGGCGCCGATGCCGGTGCAGCGGCCGATCCCCGTCTGGATCGGGGCTCAGGCGCCGCCCTCCTACCGCA
The DNA here is from genome assembly GCF_040609855.1 of Nonomuraea sp. NPDC004580. NCBI lineage: Bacteria > Bacillati > Actinomycetota > Actinomycetes > Streptosporangiales > Streptosporangiaceae > Nonomuraea > Nonomuraea sp. NPDC004580. The sequence goes on from NZ_JBEXLH010000101.1 coordinate 8,318, forward strand.
GGGCCGGGCGGCTGGCCGACGGCTGGTTCCCGCAGATGAGTCCTGGGCCGGAACTGGACGAGGCCAAGGCGATGGTCGAGGAGGCCGCCACGCAGGCCGGTCGCGACCCATCCGCGCTCGGCATGGAGGGGCGGCTGGCCTGGCGGGGCGACGCGGACGAGGTGGCCGAACTGGCCGCCCGGTGGCGCGAGTCGGGCGCCACCCACATCGCCATCGACACCATGCGGGCGGGCCTGGCCACGGTGGACGACCACCTCGCCGTCCTGGCCGGCGCCGCCGACGCCCTCGGCCTGCGCGGCTGACCCCGGGACGTCCCCGGGGCCTTGCGGTCCTGTGAGCGTGGGCCGCGCCGGAAGCGGGCCGCGTCAGGCGGGGTCGCGGATGCGGGCCGTGGGCAGAGGGCCGGTGTGGGGGGGCGAAGGTTTCGAGGATCGTGGAGACGCCGGCGTTGTCGGCTCCCAGGGGCTGTCCTCCTCGTTCTCCGCGATGCAGGCGGAGAACCTGGCCGGCGTGCCCTGGGGGGCCTGGTCGAGCAGGTGCGGGCAGCACTCGCGGTCCGCCGACGTGTGGACCAGCTCACCGGACGCGCCCGGCTCGGGGACGACGGGCTCGCCGTTGTCGGGGTCGATCAGTTCCACCAGGGCGTGCCTGCCGCCGGGACGACCGGGCCTGCGCCGAGGCCATCGGGCTCATCGAGGCGCGCCGCCATCCGCTGGAGAAGCTGCACACGCACTCGTTCGGGCTGGACGACACCGTGCTCGCCCTCGAGACCCTCGGCGGCGAGGTGCCCGGCGAGAACGCCGTCCACGTGTCCGTGCACCCGAACGGATGAGCCCGGCCGGGCGGGCGCCCTCACCCGCCCGCCCGGCTCGCGTGTTCCTACCGGTAGGTGATGTCGGAGTCCCGGTAGAGGCAGTGGGTGCCGTCAGGGCCCGAGCCGAGCTTGGAGGGTTCCTGGCCCTTCGGCACGCCCTTGTAGCGCTCGCAGATGGTGGCGCTGCCGTACACCGTGATCCGGCTGAAGCGGGCGGTGTCGCCCCAGTTGGAGTTGATGCCGGCCAGCACCTTGGTCGAGCGGGCGGTGATGCCGTCCATCACCACGTGCCGCTGGTAGGAGGACGAGCAGTTGCCGCACGCCCGGTAGAGCTTGCCGCTGCTGTGCACCTGGAAGTTCTTGATGGTCAGCGTGCCGGCGCCGTTGTGCTGGAACACCTTGTCGGAGCCGGACTTGGCGCCGCCGCCGTCCACCAGATAGGTGGCCGAGGAGCTGGAGCTCTTGAACGTGGCGGCGTCCTCGCCGACGTCGTTCCACCAGACGTTGCGGATCGTGCAGGAGCCCTCGCAGTGGATGCCGTCACCGGCGGGGGCGTCGATGATGACGTTCTGGATGGTGCCGCCGTTCGGCACGACGAACATCGGGTCCTGGCTCTCGCTCTGGCCGCCGTCGCCGATTCCGTAGTGGCGCTTCATGCCGCCGTCGAAGAACGAGCCCAGCTCGCGGGTGTCGGTCAGGTGCACGCTGCCGGTGTCGGACGGCCACGAGCCGCTGCCGTCACCGCCGCCGGGCGGCGGCGTCACGGTCGGGGTGGGGTCCGGGTCGGGGTTGCCGCCGCCGGCCGCCCTGAGCGTCCACTGCTTGGTCGACACCGAGTCGCAGGAGTTCTGCTGGAGCAGGGCGCCTGAGGAGGTGGAGTTGTCCTTGACGTTCAGGCACTTGCCGCCGTTGGCGTTGACCACCCGGTAGTTCGAACCCGACTCGGTCAGCTGCCAGCTCTGCGACGACGCCGAGCTGCAGGACTCCTGCTGCACGGCCTTGCCCGCGCTGGTGGAGCCGTCCTTGACGCCGAGGCACTTGCCGCTGTGCACGGCCTTGATCTGGTAGCCGCCGCCCGCCGAGGTGACCGCGAACACCTGGCCCGACCCGCCCGAGCAGCTCGACTGGACGAGCTGGACGCCGTCGCCCGTGCCGGCGCCCGGCACCGCGGCGCACAGGCCGCTGCCCGCGTTGACCAGCGTGTAGTTGCCATTGGACGGCGCCGCCGAGGCGGCGGTGGCGAACACGGCCACCAGCCCGCTGCCCGCCACGAGCGCCGCCGCCAGCACGACGCTCAGCCTTCTGTCTTTACGCACGGTGAACTCCCCTTTCGACTAACTGCATGGGGCATCGAGCGCGCCCGGTGATCGCGGCGCCGCCTCGGAATCGGCCGGAATGCGCTTACCGACTTACGGTAAGCGCTTTCCCAACCGCAGGAGCAGTGAAGCACAGCCCCGCAACCCCGCATAGGACACTCCTGGCGAGGAGCGGTGTCTTTCCAGGTCAGAGAGTGTGCGGGAGTTGCAGAGCGGCGCTGAAACTTTCATCGCCGGTACGGCGGCGTTGTGCGGATGGCGTTGTGCGGGCGGCGTTTCCCGAGAGGGACGACCCGGCTGTGACCCGGGGTCGGGTCAGACGCCGAGTCCGCCCGATCGAGCGACCTGGCAGCTCGTGTCAGCGGAGGCCGACGGTGAGGACGTCGTCCTCCCAGACGGCGTCCGTGCCCAGGGCGGCGCACGCCGCGGTGAAGCGGCTGGCCAGCCAGGCCCGTTCGGCGCCCCTGGCCAGCGTCGTCCGGCAGTAGTCGAGCTTGAGCGGCACCGCGCGCAGCCGGAGCGGCCCGAGGTCGTCGCAGGTGACCAGGAACAGCAGCGACAGGTCGTTGCGCAGGTCGGGGTCCACGGCGTAGTCGTCGATGAAGTCGCCCATGTCGTACAGGACGGGCGGCGCCACCCCGTGCGGGACGTGCGCCGAGTGACCGGCGATCAGCGTGGCGCCGGCGCCGGTCAGGATGCTCGCGGCGGTCCGCACGTACGGGAGCGGCTCGGTCGTCATGTTCGGCCCCCAGTGCGGGCTGACCAGCACGACGTCCGCCTGCGCCCGCGCCCTGGCCACCGCGTCCATCAGCCAGGCGGGCACCCCGGACGGCAGGTCGGCGTGCGCCACGCCGGGCCGGTCGGGGGTGGCGGCGTAGTCGCCGGGGTGGTCGGTGACGGAGACGACGGCCAGGCGCAGGCCGTTGACGTCGATCAGGACGGGCTCGCGGGCCCGTTCGAGGTCGGGGCCGGCGCCGGCGGTGTGGATCTCGACCCGTGCCAGGTGCGCGCAGGTGTCCAGGAGCGCGTCGTGGCCGAAGTCGAGCGCGTGGTTGTTGGCCAGCGTCACGCAGCCCACGCCCAGCTCGGCCAGCAGGTCGGCGGCCCTCGGCGGCGCGCGGAAGTGGAAGATCTTGCCCGGCGCCACCCACGGGGCGCCCCGATCGGACACGCAGCACTCGAGGTTGAGCAGCGTGAAGTCGGCCTCGGAGAGGTACGCGCGAACCGCGTCCGACACGTAATCCCCGGGGTCGGCAGACTTCGCCAGCAGGTCGGCGACACCCCGGCCGAGCATGGTGTCCCCCGCCAGCGCGAGCGTGACGGCCACCCCGCTCCCCTGCCCATCCCACCACCCCCCAACCCCCAACCCTTCCCTCGGCCGCCCACCCGCGACGCGGCCCGGGCTTCCTGGGCTGATGCGCCCCTCCCAACGCGACCTCCTGCCGGCGGCACCTGCGGGCCAGGGGCGCGGCGGTCAGCCTGACCGACGCGGGCAAGGCGGATCACAACCAGACCGTCCGCAAGGCGCCGCCGAAGGTCGTCGCCGGCTTCACGGGCCGGGGATGAGCGGGACGAAGGACGCGGGGGTCACCTCGCGGAGGCTCGCCAGGCGTCCGCGCTGCTTGGTGAAGAGGGTGACGATGTCCGCGATCTGTCCCGTGACGGGCATGACGAGCCGGCCGCCCTCCGCCAGCTGCTCGGCCAGGGCGGCGGGGACGTGCGGGGCGGCGGCGGAGACGATGACGGCGTCGTAGGGCGCGTGCTCGGGCAGCCCGGCCGAGCCGTCCCCGACCAGCACCTCGGCGCCGGTGATGCCGGCGGCGGCCAGGTTGGCGCGGGCGTGGGCGGCGAGGTCGGGCAGGCGTTCGATGGAGTGGACGTGCCTGGCGAGCCGGGCCAGCAGCGCGGTCTGGTAGCCGTAGCCGGTGCCGATCTCCAGCACGGTCTCGTCGCCGGTCAGCCCGAGCGCGTCGATCATCTGGGCGACCAGGGACGGCTGGCTGGTGGGCTGGCCGTGGGCGAGCGGGATGGGCGCGTCCAGGCATGCCTGCCCGGCCGAGCGCAGCGGCACGAACAGCTCGCGCGGCGTGGCGGCGATGGCCGCCAGCAGGCGGAGGTCCTGAATCCCCGCCCGCTCGGCGGCCGTCACGAGCTCCAGGCTGCGGCAGTCACCTTCGGCCGCCGCGACCAGCTCCTGCGCACGCGGATCCCCCGCCCGCCGCGCCGCCCTCATCAGGCCCTGGAGACGAGACTCCCCCGCACGCCGCGCCGCCGCCATCAGCCCCTCCTCCGTCGGAAGAGTGCCGGTCACCGCCATCAGCCCCTCCCCCGCCCCGGAAGGGGACGGGCGGCGGGCCTTCGACGTCCCTCCTCACCCGCCCCCTACCCCGGAGGGTCAGCCCGAGACGCGGCGCCAGGTGGCGTCGGCGCGGCTCTGTGCGTCGGTGATCGGGTCGAGTCGGAGCAGGTAGTCGTAGTGGCGCAGGTAGCGGTCGGGGTAGTTGACCGACTGGTACGACGTCCACGACGCGTCGGCAAGCCCCGCCACGGGCCGGAAGGTGGCGTCGGAGGCGAAGGTGCCGGTGCCGTCGTCGGCGGCCAGCGTCAGGTCGAACCCGTAGTGCCGCAGGTAGTAGCCGGGATAGTTGACCGAGGCGAACGACACGGTGCCGGACCCGCCGGCCAGTCCGGGCACCAGGCGGAACTGGGCGTCCTGGGCGGGGCTGACGTTCGCGTCGATGCGCACGTCGAAGTCGGCGTGCCGGATATAGCGGTCCTGGAAGTTGTAGGACTGGATGCGGCTGACGGGCACGCTGCTCCCCCAGCGGCCGAGCACCCGGCTCTCCTCGGCGGCGGTGAGGTTGAGTATGGAGCCGTGCCGCTTGCGGTTGCCGCCCATGGCGTAGTCGGAGCGGGTGCGGAAGTTCCGGGTGCTGCCGAGGTTGGTGGAGGTGATGGGCATGTAGCCGCGCCCGGTGGCGAACTGGTCAAGCCACAGGGCCCACTCGTCGCGCTCGTTGAAACGCGCCCACATGGGTCCTTCGACGACGGTGCCGCCGCCGGTGCCGTTGGAGATGCCCATGTGCGACAGGTTGCCGAGGGTGGTCCAGGTGCCGAGGATCGAGTCGGCCGCCTCGATGGTGATGTGGCCGTCGGCGGAGGCGCGGTAATAGCGGTGGCCGCCGACGCTGTCGGGCACCTCGATGATCTGGGTGTCGATGAGCCCCTGGGTGCCGCCGCGCTCGATGTAGAGCTGGGGGGTGGTGAAGGAGCGGAAGTCACTCGTACGGACGTACCAGATGCGGTGTTTCGTCACCCCGTTGCGCGCCGAGTTGGTGGCCCAGTAGAGCACGTAGTCGCCGGTCGCGGGGTTGTAGATGGCTTCGGGTGCCCAGGCGTTGCCCGCGCCGGGGATGGCGCCGGCGACGTTGATGAGCCAGGGGGCCGACCAGTTCACCAGGTCGCGCGACTCCCAGACGACGAGGGCGGTGCTGCCCCGGTTGGCGGCGTCGTTCCACGAGGTGCCGCTGGCGATGCGCAGGTCGGTGGCGACGATCCAGTAGCGGTCGCCGGACGGGGAGCGGACGATCGAGGGGTCGCGGACGCCGCGCGTGCCGATCGTGGAGCGCAGGACGAGCTGGCCGTTGTTGAGGTCGGTCCAGTGCAGGCCGTCGTCGCTGTGGGCGAGGTAGATCTGCTCGCCGTCGGCGGACTCGCCGGTGAAGTGGGCCATCAAGTAGCCGGTGAACGGATCGAGGGCGGCGGCCCGCTTGGGGGCGACGGCGGCCAGGCAGGCGAGCAGGAGGCAGGCCACGGCGAGCACCACGGCCGTCCTGCGGGGCAGGGTCGCGTACATGCGTCTCCTTCGGGAGGGGGTACGACGCTTCTGTTAGCGCTAACATTCCTGCGCCGCCGGAAAGGGACTCACATCGGCGGCGCCCTCAGTGTGATCGCTCACATCGGGGTGGTCAATGGCCCCTCACGAACGAGCGGGGCCGCGCGGTGAACCGCGCGGCCCCGTCTGCCGGACGACCGGCCTAGCTCTTCGGCTCCGGCTCCTCGGCCGGGCAGGCGGTGCCCCGCTTCGGGACGGTCAGCGAGATGAGGTAGCCGTCCATGGCCTTGGTGGTGCAGTCGGTCATGCCGTAGATGCCGTGCCCCCACCCCTCGTACGTCAGCAGCGTCGCCTTGGAGCCGAGCTGCCTGGCCACGTTGGCCGACCACTGGTACGGCGTGTCGGGGTCGTGCTTGGACGTGCCCACCAGCAGCGGCGCGCTGCCCTTGTAGCGCAGCCGGTGCTGCGGGTTGGTGACCGGGTGGCCCTGGCAGATCGGCATGTCGCCCATCGGCATCGGGTTGTAGCGGACGTCCGGCGCCACCGCGTTGGAGGCCCGCATCACGGCGGCGTACTCCTTGTAGTCACGCAGCCCCAGGTTCCAGTCCTCGCACAGGATCGCGGTGGGCAGCTCGGCCCACTTGCCGCTCACCGGCCCGTTGCCGGGCGGGCCAGGCATGTCGTCCGGCACCGGCCCGCCGTCCAGGGCGAGCAGCACCTGGGCCTCCAGGTGCCAGTCGGGCGCCTCGTTCATGATGACGGCCAGCCAGAGCAGGTTGTGGGTGCTGACCTTGTCGTCGCCGCCGGGCCAGACCAGCTCGCCGCGCTCGGCCTTGGCCACGACCTTCTTCCACAGCGCGCGGATGTCGCGGCCGTGCAGGGCGCAGCCGGTGTCGCGCTGGCACCAGGCGATGAACTCGTCGAAGCTGTCCTGGACGGTGGCCGCCTCGGTGACCTGGAACGCCTTGACGTTCAGGCTGTGGTCCATGTTGCTGTCGAGCACCATGGCCCTGATCCGGTGGGGGAACATCTCGGCGTACATCTGCTGGGCGAGCGTGCCATAGGAGACGCCGTACGAGGTGAGCTTCTCGTCGCCGAGCGCGGCGCGGATGGCGTCCATGTCGCGGGCGACGTTCTTGGAGTCGAGGTGGTCGTAGACCGGGCCCGTGCGCTTGCGGCAGTCGGCGTGCAGCTTCTTGTCGAAGGCGACCCACTTGTCGAAGTCGGCCTGGCTCTTCATCACCGGGTAGGGCATCTGGTTGTAGACCGAGGCCGAGCAGGTGACCGAGCCGCTGCGGGCGACGCCGCGCGGGTCGTAGCTCACGATGTCGAAGCGCCGCTGGATCTCCTCGCTGAATCCGGTGGGGCGCAGGACGCCGTCGACGCCGGAGTTGCCGGGCCCGCCGGGGTTGGTCAGCAGCGAGCCGATGCGCGCGGCGGAGTCCTTGGCCTTGCGCCTGGCCAGCGCGAGGTCGATGGCCGGCCCGTTGGGCTTGGACCAGTCGACCGGCACCTTCAGCGTGGCGCACTCGACGCTCGGCTCTTCCTTGCACGGCCGCCAGGTCACCCCGCGCTTGCCGACCGCGTTCGTGACGTCCTTGCCTGTCACGGTCGCGGCGGCGATGGGAGCGGTCAGCACCGTTCCCATCATCACGAGCGCGGTGGCGAGCAGGGAGGTCTTTCTGAGCACGTTTCTCCTAACGTCGGGCGCCCCTCCGTGATCAATGACCCACGAATCTAACAGCTACAGAAGGCACCTTTGGCATTTATGGGAGAAACGGGACATACGCCTATCTGGTGGACTCGCGAATCACCAGCTCGTACGGCGCCACATACCGGCTGGTCGGCCGCCCCGGGTCGGCGATGCGCTCGGTGACCAGCTCGACCGCCTTCTCGGCCATCCAGGCGTGGTCGGGCGCCACGGTGGTGAGCGCGGGCACCAGGTACGCCGCCTCCGCGATGTCGTCGAACCCGGCGACCCGCACGTCATCGGGCACCCGCAGCCCCACGTCGGCCAGCCCGCGCAGCACGCCGAGAGCGACGGTGTCGGTCACCGCCAGCACGCCGTCGAAGGGCCGCCCGGCGGCGGCCAGCCGGTGCGCCGCCGCCCGGCCCGCCTCCATGGTGAGCGCGTCGAGGCCCACGTGCAGGGCGGGGTCGGCCTCGACGCCGCGGGCGGCGAGCGCGCCGAGGTGGCCGCGGTGGCGGGCGTTCACCATGTTGAGGTTCCAGTCGAGGCGGCCGGTGACGTGCGCGACGGCGCGGCAGCCCCGGTCGAGCAGGTGGGCGGTGGCCGCCGCGGTGGCCTCCTCGTTCGGCATGGCGATGTGGTCGAAGCGCCCGCCGAAGTCCTGCTCGCCGAGCATCACGATCGGGTGGTCGCCCTCGGGCGGGGTGCGGTCGCGGCCGTCGAGCCCGACCGCGCTGAGGATCAGCCCGTCGAACTGCAGCGTCCGCGCGTGGGCGATAGCGTCGATCTCGCCGGCCGCCGCCGCGCCCGTCTGCTCGATCGCGACGTGGAAGCCGCGCCGCCGCGCCCGCTCGATGACGTGGGAGGCCAGCCGCCCGAAGTAGGGCCGGTCGATCTCGGGCACGGCGAGCCCGATCACGCCGGTACGGCCCGACCTGAGCGTGCGGGCCGAGACGTTGACCCGGTAGCCGGAGCGTTCGATGGCCTCGCGGACGCGGCGGCGTACCGGCTCGCTGACCCCGCCCCGGTTGTTGACCACGTTGGAGACCGTCATCTTCGACACCCCGGCCAGCCGGGCGACGTCGTCCATCGTCACCATGCCGCCGAGGGTAGCGCCGCCGCTCAGGCCAGGCTCGCCCCCACGGTGACGAAGGAGTGGGCGGGCAGGTGCACGCGCAGCCCGGACGCGGTGGCCGTGACCTCCTCGTGCGGGCGCGGCGCGACCGCCTCGGGCGCGTCGGGGGTGTTGTGCGTGCGCAGGTCGCCGGCCGTGAGGATGCGGGCGCGGGTCACGGCGACCGCGCCGCCGCGCAGGTCCAGCTCGACGTCGGCCGCCTCGCCCGCGTCCAGGTTGGACAGCGAGATCAGCACCTGCCCGTTCTTCCTGCTGGCCGACAGCGACACCGTACGCAGCTCCGTCCCGTCCACCTGCCGGGCCGGCAGGCCGTCGGGCAGGTCCACCCGCAGCGAGGCGGCGTCCTGATGGCCCTTGTTCATCTCGAACACGTGGTACGTGGGCGTCAGCACGAGCGCGCCCGAGTCGGGGTCGGTGAGGATCATGGCCTGCAGCACGTTCACGGTCTGCGCGATGTTGGCCATGACCAGGCGGTCGGCGTGCCGGTGGAACACGTCGAAGTGCAGGCCGGCCACGAGCGCGTCGCGCAGCGAGTTCTGCTGGTAGAGGAAGCCGGGGTTGGTGCCCGGTTCGACATTCCACCAGGTGCCCCACTCGTCCAGCACCAGGCCCACGTTCTTGCCGGGGTCGTAGCAGTCCATCACGTTGGAGTGGCCGGTGATCAGCTCGTCCACCCGGGCGGCCTGCGCCATCGTGCGGTAGTGGTCGTCCTCGCCGAACTCGGTGGCCGAGCCCTTGTCCTGCCAGGTCCCGGGGATCGTGTAGTAGTGGAACGACAGCGCCTGCATGAACGGCGCCGGCCGATACGCGCAGCCCAGCTCGCCGAGCTGCTTCATCAGCGTCTCGGTCCAGGCGTAGTCGGCGGAGTTCGCCCCGGCCGCGATGCGATACAGCTTGTTGTCGCCGTGGTCGCGGCAGTAGGTGCCGAAGCGGCGGGCCTCGGCCGCGTACTGCTCGGCCCTCATGTTGCCGCCGCAGCCCCACGCCTCGTTGCCCAGCCCCCAGAAGCGCACCCGCCACGGCTCCTCGCGCCCGTTGGCCTTGCGCAGCCGCACCATCGGCGAGTCGCCCTCGCGGGTGAGGTACTCGACCCAGTCGCTCATCTCCCGCACCGTGCCGGAGCCGACGTTGCCGCTGATGTACGGCTCCGCCCCCAGCAACTCGCACAGGGCCATGAACTCGTGGGTGCCGAAGTGGTTGTTCTCCTCGACGTTGCCCCAATGGGTGTTGACCATGGCGGGGCGGCTCTCCTTGGGGCCGATGCCGTCCATCCAGTGGTACTCGTCGGCGAAGCAGCCGCCGGGCCAGCGCAGGTTGGGGATGTTCAGGGCGCGCAGGGCCTCGACGACGTCGAGGCGGATGCCGCCCTCGTTGGGCACGTCGCTGTCCTCGCCGACGTAGAAGCCGCCGTAGATGCAGCGGCCCAGATGCTCGGCGAAGTGGCCGTACAGGTGGCGGCTGATCACGGGGCCTGGGACGTCGAGGTTGATGATGGCGGGCACGGTGACAGGACTCATCGGGTGAGCTTCCTCGCGTTCGGGGGCCGGTCGGAGGTGACTTTATCGATAAACTTCCCGCCTTGGCGAGACCCTCGCGGCGAGACCCCCGGCGCGGGCCCGGCAGCGCGGGCCCGCAACCCGGCTCCCGTCCCCGCACCCAAGCTCAGGGCCAGAGCTCAGGGCCAGAGCTCAGGGCCCGAACTCAGGGCCAGAGCTCAGGGTCCGAGCTCAGGGCTCGTCGCCGGACAGCTCGCGTCTGCGGCGCAGCAGCGCGGCCCGTCGCCTGTGCGCCCTGATCGTCAGCGCGAGCGCCACCGCGACGACGGGACCGCCGGCCCCGAGCGCCACCCCCAGCCCCTCACCGCGCTGCACGGCCACCACGACCAGCAGCGTCGTCGTCACGGCCGAGGCCGCCAGCGCGAGCCACCCGGCCACCACCCGGTCGGTCGCGAACAGCGCCACCCGCCGCGTCAGCAGCCACCCGCCGTAGCAGGCCCAGCCCAGGCAGAACGCGGTGAACAGCCCGAACGCCAGCTGCGTACGCCCCGGCAGCGGCCCCGGCTCGCTCGCCCACAACCCGATCACGAACAGCGCACCCGCCACGCCCGCGACCAGCGCGGCCACCGCGCGGACGCGCCGGCGCGGCGACAGCGCCGGCTCCAGCCGATCCATAAGCTCCTGCGCCGACAGGCGCGGCTCCTCCTCGCTCATGGCCGGTATCCCTTCTCCTCCAGGCGCTCGCGCATCAGCCGCCGGGCGCGGTTCAGCCGGGACTTGACCGTGCCCACCGGGATGCCGCAGATCTGCGCGCAGTCCTCGACCCGCAGGTCCTCCAGGTAGTGCAGGACGAGGATCTCCCGCTCGGCCGGTGGCAGCAGGGCCAGGGCGGCCGTCAGCTCGGCCCGGTCCAGCACCACGTCGGCCGGGTCGCCCGCGAGCTCCTCGCCCGGGTGCGCCGGCTCGTCGGCGTACTGGACGCGCAGCCGGTCCATCACCGACCTGCGGGCGATGGTGAACAGCCAGGGCTTGAACCGGCCTGGCTCGCGCAGCCGGGGCAGGCCGCGGACCACGGCCAGCCAGACCTCCTGGCTCACGTCGTCGGCCCACTCAAGGCGTCCTGCATGGCGCACGTACGTCCACACCGGCGTGCGCCAGCGGGACACGAGCTCGGCCAGCGCGTCCCGTTCACCCAGCTGGGCGCGGACGACCAGCAGCTCATCGATCATCTCGTCCTCCCGTCACCCTGCACAGTCGGGCGGGCGGCCGATCCGGTTCACGGGGCCGGGCGGACGAGCGGGTTCCGTCCCGTCAGTCTGCGGCGCAGACGGGCGCGAGCGCCAGGGCCAGGGCGTCGCGGTGCAGGCGGTCGAGGCGGGCGCGGGCCTCGGCGGCGCGGCGGGCCTCGGCGAGGGCGGGCGCGCAGCGGCGCGGCACCCCGCGTACCGGCTCGGTGTCCTTGAGCAGGTGCAGCAGGCGCGGGGTGAGCAGGTCGAGCCGCGGACGCAGGTCGCCCGCGAGAAGACCTCCTCCGGCGTGGGCAGATCGGCGACTTCCAGGTCAGGACGGCTGACTCCGAGT
>NZ_JBEXLH010000102.1:0-19648 GCF_040609855.1 Nonomuraea sp. NPDC004580
ATCGGTAAGCCGTATGCGGGAAAACCGCACGTACGGAATTGAAAGGGGGATGGGGAACCGGGCCTTCACGGCACCGCGCCCCTGACTACCAATGCCCGCCACACCGCTGAGAAAGGACGCCGCCCGCAACCGCCGGCAGATCCTGCAGACGGCCAGAGCCATGGTCGACGCGGGCGCGACGCTGCAGCTCAACGCCGTCGCCCGGGAGGCCGACGTCGGAGTGGGCACCGTCTATCGCCACTTCCCGACCCCCGAGGCGCTGCTGGCCGCGCTCGCCGAGGAGCGGTTCGAGGCGATGATCGCCGAGGTCCGCAGGGGCGTTGCGGCACCCGACGTCCGCGCCGCCCTGCACACGTTCCTCGACCACGCGCTCACCGCGTACGTCGAGGACGAGGCCTTCGCCACCGAGGCGCTCGGTCCCGCGCCGACCACCGAACGCACCCGCGAGCTCAGGGACGAGCTGGTCGGCATGATCCGCGACCTGCTCGCCCGCGCGGTCTCAGAAGGCGTCCTGCGGCCCGGCCTCGACGCACCCGACCTGCTGGTGCTGCTGTGCGGCGTCGCGTACGCGGTCAAGAACAGCCCCTATCCCGACGATCCCGCCGTCGCCGCCCGCTACCTGAAAGCCCTGCTCAACGGCGTCCTGACCACAGACGCCGCGTGACGCCCGCCGCCCCACCGGCCCCCAGGCTCGCCGCACTCCGCTCCCGCTGGCTCGACGCCGTGACCGCCGAGCTCCGCGACGACCCCTCCGTGGCGGGGGCCGCGCTGGCAGGCTCGTTCGGCGCCGGCCGCGCCGACGACTGGAGCGACGTCGATCTGCTCGTCGTCGTGTCCGACGCCCACCTCGACGGCTACGCGCCGCCCGCGCCCGTCGAGCCGGTCATCACCATCGACGCCCGCCACAACGGCCCGCGCGGCACGCGCGGCCTCAGCTCTCAGTACGTGAGGGACGGGCTGCCGCTCTGGGCCGACTGGTACGTCCACCCCGTCTCCCTGGCGAGCTGGCCGTCCGACTGCGACGTCCTGTTCGACCGGCACGGCATCGAACGCAGCCCGCTCACCCTCAGCGAGCAGCTCGCGTCCGGCGAGCCGGAGCCGCCCACCCCCAAGGGCCCCGACGAGGAACGCGCGCTGAAGCTCGGGCTCGTCCCCGTCGCGGGTAAGGGCGTCGCCCGCCGCTCGCCCGGCACGGCCGAGCTGATCGCGTTCATCGGCGGCCCGTACGACCCCGACGCCCCCTGGGACGAGCACCTCGCCGCCTTGCGCCGCCTGCTCGACGACTTCGCCGACCTCGGCCTGCCCGTCAGCGTGGCGGCCGGGCACGCCTACCTCGACCTCGTCGCCGACGCACTCTCCCGCTGACCTGTTGATCATCCGGGCCCGCGCCGCATAGCCTGCCCGTGCCGATCATCCCCCGACCCTAGGGAGTCAGCACGCATGACGATCATGAGGAAGGCGGCGCTGGTGACCGCGCTGACCGCGCTCGGCACCTCGCTCGCGGCACCGGCCGCGTACGCACGGCCGGCCGCCCACGCCGCCGCCTGCCCCGAGGTCTTCGGCCACGGCGGCTACCCCAGCGGCTCCAACCCCTGGGACCGCGACCAGATCCGCCAGCCCAACCACGCCCGCGGCGTCGACGACCAGCGGGCGTGGGGCGCCGACGGGGTGGAAGGGGACGTCCAGCTCACCAAGCACGGCACGAAGGCCGTAATGTGGCACAACACCTCCACCAACGGCCTGACCGGCGTCCGGCGCACCATCACCGACCTGTGGTGGACGGCGGGCAGCGACAACCTGCGCGACCGCAGCATCGCCCGCGGGCCCTACAAGGGGCAGAAGGTGCACACGCTGCGGCAGTGGCTGGACCACGTGCGCTCGCGCGGCATGATCGCGCTGCTGGAGATCAAGCCCGAGGCCCGGCCCGTCCTTTCTGATGGGACGTACGGAGCGGCGGCCTGGAAGGAGGTCTCCGACCCGATCAAGGAACGCCAGGCGTCGATGCGCATCCTCGTCTACTCACAGGACTCCTGGATCCAGGCCGAGCTCGCCAAGCGCCACCCGGCCCTCCTCAAGGGCTCCCAGGCCCGCTGGACCGACAGCGTGGCCTGGCAGGAACCCCCGGCCGCCTGGAACGGCAACACCGCCCGCTGGACGGAGGTGCTGGCCCAGGCCCCGAAGAGCGTGATGACGAACTACACCAAGGACTACCGCGCCTGGCTGAACGGCAGGTGCACCTGACCCGTCAGTCGTCGGACGCGGCTCGTTCCAGGACCTCCAGGATGGTGGCGGTGAGGAGGGTGACCTTGTAGGCGTTGTGCGGGGCCGGGGTGCAGCGGGCGGCGGCCAGGGCGGCGGCGGTCTCGAAGGGGTCGCCGGCGAGGAGTGCGGCTTCCACCTCGGCGAGCCGTAGTGGCACGCGGGCGACGCCGCCGGCCGCCACTGCGGCGGTGGTGACCCGCGGGCCGTCCAGCACCAGGCGGGCGGTCGCCTCCACCAGCGGCCATTCGCCCTCGGAGCGGGCGATGGCCCTCCGGTACGCGGCCCGCTCCCCGGCCACCGGCGGCGGCAGGTGCACCGAGGTGAGCAGCTCGCCGGGGCCGAGGAGGTGGTCGCGGGTCGGGTCGGAGCCGTCGCCGTACAGGTCGGCGGCAGGGAACGGGCTCCTGCCGTGCACCTCGACGGCCGCGTCGTACGCCAGCAGCGCCATGGCCAGGGACGACGGGTGGGGTGCCAGGCAGGGGCCGGTGTCGATGACGGCGGCGTACAGGCTCTGGCCGGCGCGGGCCGGGCAGGAGTCGCCGCCGTCCTGGTGGCAGGTGAAGGCCGGGTTGCGGTAGTACCAGCAGCGGTTGCGCTGGAGCAGGTTCCCGCCGACGGTGGCCACGGCCCGGATCTGCGGCGTGGCCAGCCCTCGCGCGGTCAGGGCCAGCGCCGGGTACGCGGCCCGCAGCCGCTCGTCACGGGCCACCTCGGCGACGGTGGTGAGCGCACCGAGCCGGGCGGAGCCGTCCGGCTGCCAGGTGATGCCCGACATGCCGGGCACGTCACGCAGCTCGGCCAGATCCACGAACGGCCCGGCCACCGGCCGGCTCATCACATCGGTGCCACCCGCCCGCGGCACCCCGTGCCGCGCGGCCTCAAGAAGATCGGTGGAGACGGTCAAGGTCGGATCCCTTCGAGATGCGAAACGGCTTGAGGGGGAGAGGCGGCGGCCCGCAAGCGGTGAGGCTCAGCGGCGATCACCGAGAGGTCCCCGAGTGGCGGAACCTCCTGGGTTCGCGCATACCCGCGATGCGTGGAGCGACCTGGCATCGGGGTGGTCGCCGGGCGGGTTCCGCGGGGTGTGGAGGGGCCTGACATCGGGGCGGCCGCCGGGCGAGGTGCGGAGGAGCCGCCGAGGGGCGTCTTACGGGGTGGGGTGGTCATGGGGCGAGGCCCTGGAGGAGGCGGTCGGGGCGGATGGGGAGGTCGTGGGGGCGCCAGCCGGTGGCGTTGTGGACGGCGTTGGCCACCGAGGCCGCCACGCCGACCGTCGAGACCTCGCCGAGCCCGACGCCGCCGCCGTTGACGTGGTCCCAGCCCTCCTGGTGGAAGTGGATGGTCATCTCCGGCGTGTCGCCGATGCCGGGGATGCGGTAGTCCTCCAGGTTCGCGGTGAGGACGGTGCCGGTGACGGGGTCGATGTGGCGTTCCTCGTACAGGGCGTAGCCGATGCCCTGGATGATGCCGCCCTCGCACTGGTTGCGCGCCGGGCGCTCGGCGTAGATGCGGCCCGCTGTGATGCCGCCCCAGACGCTCAGCGGCCTGATCGTCCCGAGCCTGGTGTCCACCTCGACCTCGGTGACGTGCACCGCGCCGCTGAACCCGCGCCCGATCGACATGCCCTGCACCGAGAACGGCGTCACGTACCCGCCCCGGTCGCCCCGCCGCCTGCCGACGACCTTGGCGCCATGGGTGAGGCCCTGGGCGAGCAGGCGGCGGGCGGCGTCGCGGGCGGCCGGCGCCACCGAGGTGGTGCTGCGGCTGCCCAGCGCGGGCGGTCCAGGCACGGTGGCGGAGCTGCCGATCTCGACGCGGATGCGTTCCGCGGGCAGGCCCAGCTCCTCGCGCAGGACGCCGGCGATGACGCTGCGCACGCCGGTGCCGATGTCCTGGGTGGCGGTGCGCGCCACGATCACGTCGCCCTCGACCTCCAGCTCGACCTGGGTCGCCGTGGCGACGAGGTAGATCCAGTTGGCCACGGCCACGCCGACGCCGCGGCGGAAGCGTCCCGTCCGCGACCCGCTGCGCGGCCTGTCCCGCCAGACGGGCAGCTCCAGGGCCCGCTCGTAGAGCGCGTGCCGCTTGGGGTTGCCGTCCCAGCGGCGGCGCAGCACGATCGGGTCCTCGCCGAGCCGGTGCGCCATCTCGTCCACGGCCTGCTCCAGCGCCCACAGCAGCGGCGGCGCGCCGGGACCGCGGAAGGGCGTGCCGGGCGGCTCGTTGGTGACCACGTCGTAGTCGCGCAGCCGGCGGGGCGCCTTGCCGTACACGAGGCGGGCCAGCGACGCGGAGGCCGATCCGATGGAGACGCCGCCCCGGCCCCGCACGTCGATCGCGAGCGCGGCCAGCTCGCCCTTGTCGTCGGCGAGCAGGGCGATGTTCGTCTTGCTGCCCGGCCGGCTGCCGGCGTCCGTCAGCTCCTCGGCGCGGCTGAACACCACGCGTACGGGAGCGCCGTACGCCCGCGCCAGCTCGACCGCCGCGACCGACTCGACCGTGATCCCGGACTTCGCGCCGAACCCGCCGCCCACGTGCTCGGCGACGACGTGCACCCGGCTCTCGTCCAGCTTCCAGCGCTTGGCGGCCTGCTCGGCGGCCATGGCCAGCGTCTGCGTGGACAGGTGCAGGTGGAGGTCACCGCGCTCGTCCCACCGCGCCACGCAGGCGTGCGGCTCCAGCGGCGTGTGCACCTGTACGGCGGTGCTGAACGCGCCCGTCACCAGCAGCGGGTCGTCGCGCCGCCGGGCCTCGTCGATCAGCGTGGCCGCCTTGCCCGCCCGCTTGCTCGCCCCGCTGAACGGCCCGCGCACGTTGCCGTCCCAGCCGCCGGGCACCGTCATGCCCTCGCTGGAGCTGCGGGCGTTCTTCCTGCTCTGCTCGTCGTAGACCGGCGGGGCGTCGGGGCCGTCGTCGAGCGCGGCGGGAAACGGCTCGTACCCGATCCTGGCGCTCTCGGCGATCGCCTGCGCCTCCCTGCGGGTCGCGGCGGCGACGGCGGCGATCGGCTGGCCGGCGTAGCGCACGATCCGGTCCTCCGGCAGCAGATCCACCACGGGGACGCCGTCCACCTCCACGGACGTGACCCGCGCGTGCGCCTGCGCCGAACGGATGATCACGCCTTCGAGCTGGCCGTCCAGCCGGACGTCCGTGGTGTAGCGGGCGCGTCCGGTGATCTTCTCCATCGCCTCGACCCGGACGGGTGCGGGGGTGTCCGTGTCGTGCTCGCCCCGGCAGGAGGCCGCGACGGCCGCGTAGATTCCCGCGTACGCGCCGCAGCGGCACAGATGACCGGCCAGGGCCGCGGCGATCTCCTCGCGGGGCGGCGTCACGTCGCCGTTCTCGGCCCTCCAGGCGTCCACGAACGCGGCGGCCTCGACCACGAAGCCGGGCGTGCAATAACCGCATTGCAGTCCGTCGTGGGCGGCGAAGGCACGCTGCACGGGGTGGTCGAGCCCCTCGGCGGTGGTCAGGGCCCGGCCCTCCACCGCCGCGCAGGGCAGCAGGCAGCTCGCCTGCGGGGTGCCGTCCACGGCGATCGTGCACGCGCCGCAGACGCCCGTACGGCACACGGCCTTCGTCCCGGTGAGGCCCAGGCCGTCACGCAGGACGTCCACCACCGGATCGTCTCGCCCGGCGTCCACCTCGTGGGGCACGCCGTTCACCATGATCTTCATAGCGCTCCTGCTGACGTTGTCAACGTTGGGGTATGTTGACAGTGTCAGCGCCCGTGCTGACATTGTCAACACGGGAGGTCATGAGAGAGTGAAGGCATGATCGACGGCACCAGGTCCCGGCTGATAGAGAGCGCGCTGACGTTGCTGCGCGAGGAAGGGCTCGACGCCGTGACGCTGCGCGCGGTCGGCGAAATGGCCGGCCTGTCCCGCATGGCCCCCTACCGCCACTTCGCCGACAAGACCGCGCTGCTCGCGGCGCTCGCCGCCCGCGTCATGTCCGACATCACCCAGCACATCGCCACCGCCGTGCTGTCGCAGGGCACGCAGGAGGAGCGGCTGCGCGCCTTCTACCGCAGCTACATCGACTACGCCGTACGCAACCACGAGGAATACCGGCTGGTCTTCTCCTCGGTCTTCGTCGCCGGGCGGCACCCCGAGATCGAGCAGGGCATCGACGAGATCATGACCGCGCTCAGCGTGGACGACGGCACCGGCGGCCCCCGCGAGAAGGCCGCGGTCGCGGCCGTGCTGGCCAGCGCCCACGGCATCGCCGAGCTGGTCACCGTGGGTGATCTCGCCCACAAAGGGATCAGCACCGACGACATCATCGACGTCATCGTCACCCGCGCCACCCGCCCCTGACGCCGGGATACGTCTGCCGCACAGAGGAACGGGTCCAGACCCACTCCTGGACCCGCCTGGGCGAAAGTCCCTCCGGCCGGGTGCACGGCGGAGGCACGACGGCACCGAAGGAGTGGAGAGCGGGTATGCGATGGCCGGCCGGCGCCCGGGCGGGATTCGCGCTTCGCCGTCCTGGGGGAGAGCAGGCAGGCTCGGCCTGACCGACGACGACACCACCGCCGCGTGCTGGCCGTCCTGAGCTACCTGAACGACTCCTGACCGATCATCGGCATACCTCCGGCATACCGCCCCTTCCTACGGTCTTGGCCGTGGCGCTGCACGCCACGCATCCGTACTTGGGAGAAATGTCATGCGATTCGTACGCTTATCCGCCGTCGTCGCCGCGATGCTCGTCGTCGCCGGCACGGCGAGCCAGGCGACGGCCACGTCCGCACGCGAGACGATGGCCGCGCCCGATCTCCAGCTCCCCTTCCCCTGCGGCCAGAAGTGGCAGCTGAACACCTGGCAACACGCCCCCGCGCTGGACATGGTCAAGGAGCCTGACCAGCACGGCACCCTGGGCGCGACACTGATCGCGCCCGCCGCCGGGACGGTCAAGCAGTCGTACAAGCACGAGAACGCCGGCAACATGATCCAGATCGATCACGGCGGCCGCTACTTCACCACCTACATCCACCTGCACGCGCGTGACGTCTCGGTCGGCGACCGGGTGCAGCGCGGAACCGTGATCGGCGAGGTCGGCAAGGACGGCGCGACCGCCAACGGCCACCCGCACCTGCACTTCGAGCTCGGCTACGACGCCAACGGCGACGGACGGGCCTCCTGGGGCACCGAGAACTCCGAGCGGGTCAGACCGACCTTCAACGGCGTCACCTACGGGCAGGCGGACGGCCGGGAATGGAACAACGTCACCAGCCACAACTGCTCGGCCACGTCCCCCGAGGGGACCGCGAAGATCTATGGGGCGCTGCCGGACGGGCGGCTCACCTACACGACGATCGATGCGGAGTCGGGTGAGCGGACGCATGGGGCGGTGGTTTCGGCGGCGAGTCTCGGCTTCACCCCGAAGGCGATCGCGACGTTGAACTTCAACACGCTTCTGGTGACCAAGCCCGGCGACGGGGGTGAGCTGTATCGGGTGGACATCCGCACGAACAACGAGGAGCTGATCTTCGAGACGCCTGTGCTGCTCGGCACCGGCTGGACGCATGATCTGCTGGCCTACGACGGCAGGAGTCACCTCTTCGGGATCGCGGCCGGCACTTTGCGCCGCTACACGCTCACCGCGGCCAAGCCGGCCATCAGTGACATCACCGGGAACACTCTGATCGGTACGGGGTTCACGCTCAAGACGCTGACGACGACGGGGCCCGACTGGATCCTGGGGACCACCACGAACGGGCTGCTGCTGTCGTACAAGATCAAGGGCAAGGACGACTGGGACCGGCACCAGCTCCGTGACAGCACCTGGCAGAACTTCGACGCGCTCCTCTCGCCCGGCGGAGGCGTCTATTACGGGCATAACCCGGCCGGTGCGTTGTACCGCTACCACGACGGCGACCCCTATGACGGCAAGGGCGACGACCTGACCGCTCACAACACCGTCGACGCCACCGGCTGGGCCCAGACCCTGCTCTCGGCGCAGCCCGGCACCGTCACCTGAGTCAGAGACCCGGCGGCAGGTCTCTGACGTAGAGCAGGGCGTCGCTGCCGGTCAGGTCGGCCGGGGTGAGCGGGAGGTAGCCGTACCAGGCGGAGTCGCGGGGGACGAGGCCGGTGGCGTCCAGCTCCCGGCCGGCGACCAGGAAACGGTCCCCGGGCATCGCGTGGAGCACGCCTTCGACGGTGTCAGGGGGAGGGGTGCCGACGCCCTCGTGGCGGATGGTGCCGACGGCGGTGGCGACGAAGGCGTACGCCTCGCCGAGCCGGCGCGCGACCTGCGCGCCGGCGCTCCACCAGTCCACCCGCAGCTCGCCCAGCATGACCGTGCTGCGCTGCCGCTGCAGGTGGCGGTTGTGGGCGTGGACGAGGGTCGGGCCGCGGTCGGCGAGGGCGAGCAGGTTGGCGGCCATCATCGCGTCGCGCAGGCCCATCATCGCGTTCACCCGGCCGGGCGCGGTGCCGGCCATCTGCGCGTGGTAGCGCAGCAGGCCGCTGGCGGTGCGGGCGTACAGGCGGGCTCGATCCCACGCGTCGCGCCCGCCCGCCGCCACGAGTTGCGGCGCGTGGGCGTCGAGCAGGACGGTCAGGTCGTCGGCCAGCAGCCGCAGTTCGTTCGCCGCGTCGGACCGGCCGATCGACCGCGACGGGTCGAAGATCGCCTGGTCGTCCGTCCACCGCTCGTCGGGGCCGAGCAGGCGGTCGAGCGTCTCCGGCAGGACGCCGGTGTCCACGTGGGCGGCGAGGTAGGCGTGCAGGGAGGTGAGCGCCTGCCGGGGGCTCGCCGCGTGGGTCATCTCCATGGGCGCGTCGAAGCCCGCGAAGCGCACGCGGCCGGCGGGTGGACGGCCCCCGTTGTACGCCCGCAGCCACCGCACCAGCTCGCGGTTGCCCGCCGCCGCCCCCGCCCCATGGCTGAAGCCGCCCTCCATCACCGCCGACAGGTCCCCGGCGCCCGAGGTGACGTGGTCGTCCACCACCAGCCCCTTCATGCAGTCGCTCTCGATCGCGACGCACCGGTAGCCCTCCTGCTCGACGAGCCGCCTGACCAGCTCGTTGCGCAGGCCGAGCAGGGTCTCGTCGCCGTGGGTCGGTTCGCCGAGGGCGAGCAGCCGCGGCCGGGCGGGCAGCAGCCGCAGGAGAGCGTCGGCGTCGTACGGGGAGTTCGTCATACCTTCGACGGTATCGTTGAACTCCCTGTTGAGACTTTTACACCGAGATCGCGTCCAGCGCGTACGCCCAGAGCCGGTCGGCCGCCTCAGGGTCCACCGCCCACGACGCCACGCCCGACGTCACCCCTGGCCCGCCCTGCACCACCTCGGCCTCCTGGTTGTCGGAGAAGAACCGGCCGGTCACGCCCGCCACCAGCGGCGACCCGGCCAGCAGCGCCGACGTGGCGGCCCCCTGCTCGGGGGTCTTGAAGTAGTCGGGGGTCAGCAGGCGGCCCGCCTCGTCCATCGCGCCCATCGCCCGCATCGTCGCGGCGTCCACGTGCCGCTGCAGGTTGGTGTGGATATAGCCGGGTTCGAGGGCGTTGGCGATGATGCCGTCGTCCGCCCAGCGCCGCGCCGCGCCGACCGCGAGCAGCACGTCGGCCGTCTTCGACTGCGAGTAGGCCGTCCACGGGTCGTACGGGCGTTTCTCGAAGTGCGGGTCGTCGAAGTCGAACGGCGCCCCCAGCTGGGCGCCCGAGCTGACCATGACCACCCGCGCGTCACCGGCCTGCCGCAGGTTGGTGTGCAGGGCGGTGACCAGCGCGAAGTGGCCGAGGAAGTTCGTGGCGAGCTGCAGCTCCCAGCCGCCGGCGGTGACCTGGCGGGTGGGCAGCGCCATGATGCCGGCGTTCGCGACGATCGCGTGCAGGGGTCCCGTCCACGAGGCGGCGAAGGCGCGGACGGAGCCGAGGTCGCTCAGGTCCAGCCGCCGCTCGCCGGCGGCCGGGTTACGGGTGGCGACGGTGACGTCGGCCCCGGCACCCCGCAGCGCGCGTACGGTCTCCAGGCCGATGCCGGACGCCCCGCCGGTCACGATGATCCGGCGGCCGGTCAGATCGACGCCGGCGAGCACCTCGGCGGCGGTGGTATTGGCGGTGAAAGGGGTGCTGATACGGGTCATGCCCGTCACTCTAGAAAGCCCCGATTGGACGCAGAAGCCTCAACCGTCCAGGATAGTTGCGTGACAGTCCGGCAAGCCGATCCGCTCGAAGACGTGCTCACGCTCGTCGGCACCACCAGCCGCCTGTCCGTCGGTCTGGTGGCCGGCGGCCGGTGGGCGCTGGCGTTCGACCCTCCGGACGGGGTCAAGTTCAACGCCGTGCGCCGCGGCCACTGCCTGCTCACCGTGGACGGCGTGCCCGAGCCGATCGAGCTGCGCGAGGGCGACTGCTTCCTGCTCGTCCAGCCGCGCGCCTTCACCCTGGCGAGCGGCCCTGGCGTGACGCCCGCCCCGGCCGGGCCGGTGTTCAGGGCGGCGGCGGGCGGCCCGGCCCGCACCGGCGACGGCGACGACGTCGAGCTGATGAGCGGCCGGTTCCACTTCGGCGAGCGGGCCGGTGAGCTGCTGTTCGACGTGCTGCCGCCGGTGATCCACGTCCCCGGCAGCACCACCGAGGCCACCACCGTGCGCTGGGCGCTCGAGCTGATCGCCGCCGAGCTGCGCGCCTCCCAGCCCGCCGCCTCCCTGGTCACCGAGCACCTCGCGCTCGTCATGCTCATCCACTTGCTGCGCCTGCACGTCGCCACCGCGCCGGGCCAGACCTCGGGCTGGCTGGCCGGCCTCGCCGACCCCGTGGTGGCGCCGGCCCTGCGCGCCATGCATGCCGCCCCCGCCCACGCCTGGACGGTCGCCGAGCTGGCCGGCGTGTGCGCGGTGTCCCGCTCGACGCTGGCCGCCCGGTTCAAGCAGGTCGTCGGCAAGGGGCCACTGGAATACCTCACCGGCTGGCGCATCGAGCTGGCCGCCGGCCGGCTGCGCGACGGCGAGGCGACCATGGAGGCCATCGCCCGCGAGGTCGGCTACGCCTCGGTCAGCGCCCTCAGCAACGCCTTCAAGCGCCTGACGGGCCTGGCGCCGCGCGACTACCGCAACGCCGCCAGCGCCGCCAGCCGCTCCGCCGACGCCGAGCCGGTGGGCGGGGTGTAGACGACGAGGTTGAGGCCGGGGTCGGCCGTCGGCGCGAACGTCTCCCAGTGCAGCGTGAAGCCGCCGACCGCCGGGTGATGGAAGCGCTTGTCGCCGTACGTGCAGTAGGTCACCTGGTGCTCGGCCCAGTGCCGGACGAACTCCGGCGAGCACGCCGTCAGCTCGTCCACCAGCTCCTGCGGCCGTGAGCTGCCGCCCGCCCTGCCCAGCGCGCCGCGCAGCCAGGCGGCGGCCTCGATCAGGATCGCCTCCCGCTCCGGCAGCACCTCGGGAGCGCGCGGGTCGAGGAACACCCAGCGGATCATGTTGCGCTCGGCGCGGGGCATCGCCTCGAAGTCGGCCAGCAGCACGGCCGTCATGCGGTTGACCGCCACGATGTCCATCACGCCGGTCATCAGCAGCGCGGGCACGGGGCCGAGCGTGTCCAGCATCATGCGCAGCGCCGCCCTGGGCTTGATCGGCGCCCGGTCGGGCCGCTCCGGTGTGCCAGGCTCGTCCCGCAGCAGTTCGCGCAGGTGCCTGAACTCCTCCGCGGTCAGCCGCAGCACGGCGGCGACCGCCTCCATCACCTGGTCGGAGACGTTGCCCACCCGGCCCTGCTCCATGCGGGTGTAGTAGTCGACGCTGACCCCGGCGGCCAGGGCCAGCTCCTCGCGGCGCAGCCCCGCCACCCGGCGTCCTGGACGCGCGGGCAACCCCACGTCCCGTGGCGAGACGCGTGACCTCCTGGACCGCAGGAACTCGCGCAGCTGGTCAGGCCGCCTCATACGGCCAGTATGCAAGGCGGCGGGCAAAGCCCAGGTCATTCACCTGGGGTGGAAGCCGCGCAGCCGCTCACCGAAGCGGCAGCCGTGCTCGACGGCGTAGGAGGGGTCGTCGAGCAGCCGCAGCTGCTCGATGACCCGCTCCAGCCGGGTGACGGCGTCGACGGCGCGGCACAGCAGCGCGTCCACGTCGAGCTCGTCGCGGTGCAGGCGGGCCTCCTCCAGCTCCACCCGCAGCGCGGCGACGGGCGTGCGCAGGGCATGACCGGCGTCCGCGCCCAGCCGGCACAGCTCGTACGGCAGCGCCATCGTGCACATCTCGGTGACCTCTCCTCGGTTCATCGGCGTTCACCTGTAGGAACGCCTCGGAACCCGCAGAAAGGGCACGCCGGCTGGCCCCGTGCAGACTAGGACTGGCCGGTACCACCCACGCCGTCAGGCTCTCCGGCCTGCCAGGAGGCGAGCAGGCGCAGGCGTCGTGCGACGGCGTGCCCGGCTCGGCCGTCAGCGTGATGAGCTGCTGGTCGGGGTCGGTGGTGCAGGCCAGGGCCGACCAGTCGAGCACCAGCCGCCCGGCGATCGGGTGGTCGATGACCTTCTTGCCGACGTCGCGCACCTCGACGTGATGGCCGCCCCACCACCGGCGGAAGTCGTCGTCGCGGACGGACAGCTCGCCCACCAGCGCGGCCAGCCGCGGGTCGGCCGGGTCGCGGGCGGCCTCCATGCGCAGCTGCGCCACGCAGGCCCTGGCGACGTGCTCCCACTCGGGGTAGAGCCGGTGGAAGGCGGGATCGAGGAACACCAGCCGTACGAAGTTCCGCTTCTTCTCCGGGAGCCGCGCGAAGTCGGTGAACAGGGCGGCGGCCATCGCGTTCCAGGCCAGCACGTCGGTGCGCCGGCCCAGGACCACGGCGGGGGTGGTGGCCAGGTCGTCGAGCAGCCGCCGCAGCTGCGGCTGGACCTTCTGCGCGGCTCGCCAGCTCGGGGCCGCGGCCTCCTTGCCCGACAGCTCGTACAGGTAGGACCGCTCGTCGTCGCTGAGCCGCAGCACGCGGGCGATTCCGTCGAGCACGGACGCCGACGCCTGGCGGCGGCCCTGCTCGATGCGGGTGTAGAAGTCGGTGCTGATCGACGCGAGCAGCGCCACCTCCTCGCGGCGCAGCCCCTTGACCCGCCGCCTGCCGCCGCCGGGCAGCCCGACCTCGGCCGGGCTCAGCTCCATGCGCCTGGCGCGCAGGAAGGCGCCGAGCTCGGTGGGGTGTGTCATGGGACCCAGTCTGCCGCAGGCGGGGCCGTCGTAAGGGGGGCCGGTTCTGTCCTAGGACAGCGATGACCTGGGACACGACTCGCCTCTCCCGCTTCCGTACGGGCTCTGCGAGCCTCGGTGACGAACCACCCCATACCGAAAAGAAGTGCGATGCAGACGAACGTCACCTTCACCAGCGACGGGCTCGCCCTCGCCGGGATCCTGTTCACCCCCGACGGCCACACCGGCGGCCCGCTGCCCGCCGTCGTCATCGGGCACCCCGGAGGCGGGGTGAAGGAGCAGAGCCCCAGCCTGTACGCCCGGCGTCTGGCCGATGCCGGGTTCGCCGCGGTCGTGTTCGACGCGGCGTACCAGGGCGAGAGCGAGGGCGAGCCGCGCGGCCTCGAGGACCCCTTCCAGCGGGCCGAGGACGTCAAGTCCGCCGTCACCTACCTCACCACCCGCGACGACATCGACCCCGGCCGCATCGGCGCGCTCGGCATCTGCGCCTCCGGCGGCTACGTCCCCTACGCCGCCCAGACCGACCATCGCATCCGCGCCGTGGCCACCGTCAGCGCCGCGGACCTGGGCCACGCCTTCCGCGAAGGGCTCGGCAGGACCCAGGACCCCGCGGTGCTGCCGGCCCTGCTCCAGCAGGCCGGCGCCGCGCGTACGGCGGAGGCGCGCGGCGAGGCCCCCTGGATGGTGCCGTGGATCCCCGACGACGCCGAGCAGCGCTTCGCCACCGAGACCCGGCAGTTCCGCGAGACCTGGGAGTACTACCGCACGCCGTGCGGCCACCATCCTCGCGCCGTCCAGGGGTGGGTGCTGCGCAGCATCGACAGGATCGCCCAGTACGACTCCTTCGCCATGGCCCACCTGATCTCGCCCCGGCCACTGCTGATGATCGTCGGGTCGGAGGCGGAGAGCGCGTACAACAGCCGCGAGGCCATGGAGCGGGCCGCCGAGCCCAAGGAGCTGTACGTCATCGACGGCGCCACCCACATCGACCTCTACGACCGGGACGCGTACGTCACCCCCGCCGTCGCCAAGCTCAGCGCCTTCTTCGGCGAGCACCTCGGAGGGGAGGGATGAGCCCGCCGGGCGGAAAGCGGTGAGCTTTGAGCGGCAGCGGTGAGTCTTGTCGTCGGGGAGCGGTGAGCGGCCGGATCAGTCCGCGGGGCCCTTGCGGACGGTGACGTTGAGGCGGTTCCACGTGTTGATCGCGGCGATCGCCATCACCAGCACGGCCAGCGACTCCTCGTCGTAGAGGTCGGCCGCCGCGTCCCACACGTCGTCCGGCACCCCCTCGGGGTTGTCGGCGATCCGGGTCGCGGCCTCGGCGAGCGCCAGCGCGGCCCGCTCCTCGTCGGAGAAGTACGGCGTGTCCCGCCAGGCGGCCACCGCGTGCAGTTTCTGCTCGGGCACGCCCGCCTCGATTCCCTCCTTGACGTGCATGTCGAGGCAGAAGGCGCAGCCGTTGATCTGGCTGACCCGCAGCCGCAGCAGCTCCAGCGTGCTGCGGGGCACCGGTCCAGAGCCGATGTACGCCTCCACGGCGAACATGCCCTTGTATCCCGCGATGGCGGTTCGACTGACGTCCATACGCATGATGTGACTCCTTTACCGACAATCTGGTTACTTGATATCCGGAATCTGTGCCGACGGCGAAGGCCGCTCAGGAGCGCCGGCGCGCGAACCACTCCCGCGCGGCCTCGGGCGCGCCGGGGGAGTGGCGCTCCACCTTCGCCCTGATGTCGGCCAGAGTCTGGGCGGCCAGCTCCTTGCGGTAGGCCATCTCGGCCCGCCGCATGGCCTGCGAGATGAAGCATGCCTTGCGATAGTCGACGTCCTCCCGCCCGACCGGCCCCTTGCGCATCACCTGCTCGCACCGGAACGCCTCACCCGGCCCCTCGATCGCCGTCACCACGTCGAGCAAGGTGATGCGCTCGAGCGGGCGGGCCAGCCTGAACCCGCCCCGCAGCCCCGGCGTCGAACTGAGGATGCCCGCCCTGGACAGCGCCTGAAGCTGCTTGTTCAGGTACGCGGGCGGCAGCTCGTAGAACGCCGCCAGCCGCGCCGCGGTCATGGCCTCGTCCGAGTCGAGATAAGAGAGGTTGACGCAGCTGTGCATCGCCCACTCGACGCCCTCACTCATCCGCATATTCTGGATAATAGACCTCCAGAATCGATGGCGGCAAACCCGCCACGCCCCGGTTTCATGACGCCGGGGCCAGCCAGAGGCCCACGAGGGCGTCGATGAGGCCGGTCGCCGCGTCGTGCCAGCTCGCCCGCGGCGTGGCGGCGCCCAGTGCGAGCGCGCGTTCGCGCCCGGCGCAGGTGTGCAGGATGAGCTGGCGCGTCATCTCGCCGCGCTCGGCCCGCACGGCGGCGGGCAGCTCGGGCAGGCACTGGTGGCAGCCGTCGACGGCCAGGCGCAGCGACGGCGACGTGCGGTTCTCCTCCTGGAGGATCGCGCACAGCGCGGGGTCGGTGCCGACCTGGGCGAGGAAGCGGGCGTACCAGGTGGGCGAGCCCAGCTCGGCGAGGTGTTCGGTGACCGGGCGCACCATGCACGAGACCCAGTCGCGTACGTCTCCCGACCCTTCGGCGGCGGCCACCATGCGGGCCCGGCGGGCCTCGATCGGCTCGGCGTGCCTGCGGACGATCGCGCGGACGAGATCGGCCTTCGCCCCGAAGTGGTAGCCCACGGCGGCCGTGTTGCCCTGCCCTGCCGCCTCGCTGATGCGCCGGTTGGAGGCCGCGCGCACCCCGTCTTCGGCGAACAGCCGCTCGGTCGCCGTCAGGATCTGCTCGCGGGTCACGCCGACGCGCTCGGCCCGGATGGTCCTCGTCATCTTCATCACCGCACCGGAACTGCTTGCCTGCCCTGCGCCGACGTCCGCCGCCATGATCCCAGCCGGCGCCGGGCATCGCCAAACCGGTGTCGCTGATGCAGACGCTGGTGAATCCCGCTGGTGCCCGAGCTGCCCGCCGTGGCCGGGGCCATCCTGGCGGGGATGACGACCCGGTTCGGGCCCGCCGAGCTGCCGTCCGACGACGGGTTCCGTGTGGCGCCGGCCATCGGGGGAGGGGCGGCGCTGGTGTCGTTCCTGATCGCGTTCTTCCCGCCGCGCCACGCCAGAGCCGCCGCGCCCGCCCCTGCCGTACGCGGTGAGTCGGTGCCCTTCACCGCCACGGAACGGTGACCGTCTCGGGGAACAGCGTGGCCGCCGCGTCCGCCACGATGAGGAACCCGGCGATCCAGACGATCCAGCTGAGCGTGGCGCGCGAGCCGGACGCCAGCTTGGCCCGCCACGTCTCGAACCGCCCCCGGGTCCGCTCGCCCAGAGCGAGCCAGGCCGGCCAGAGCAGCAGGCCGGGCAGGACCATGATGAGCACGTACGCGCCGAGCAGCGCCAGCCACTGAGCCGCGGCGAGCCCGGCGGAGGTCATGATGCCGATGGCGGCGAAGTAGGGCACGGCGGTGGCGAACTCGAACAGCCATGTGCCGAGCCCCAGCGCCAGCATCGCCCCCACGGTGAACGACCGGGCCTCGGGCGCGGCGCCCTGCTGGGGGATGCGGTAGCTCGCCACGATGAGCGCTCCGCCCAGCACCACCTTGCCCCAGGCCAGCGCGGTGCCGTCGATGACCGGCACGATTGCGCCGAGACCGAGCATGAGCAGCGCCCCCAGAGCGAAGTACGCGACCGCGACCGCGCCTAAGTAGGTGCCGAGCAGCGCCGCCGTCCTCCTCGGACTGGCCAGCAGCACGTACAGGGTCACCCCGATGACGCTCGGGCTGAGCGTGTCGAGCAGGGCGACCCCGAGCACCGTAGCGATGATCTCGATGGACATGTTCCCCCTTTGACAGCACGCCCGTGTCAGTTAAAGTAACACGCACGTGTTACCATAAGCGAGTGCCCAGACTCGTCGATCATGAGCAGCGGCGGGCGGAGATCGGCGCGGCCGCGATCCGGGTGATCCTGCGCGAGGGCCTGGCCGGCGTGACCGTCCGCGGCGTCGCCGCCGAGGCCGGCTGGTCCACCGGGTCACTGCGCCACTACTTCGCCAACCAGCACGAGCTGCAGTCCTACGTCGCGCGCGCCACCTCCGACGCCCTGCGCGCCCGCCTCCTGCCCCGCGTCATGCGCCCCCGCACGGTCAGCTCCGTCGTCGAGGGCATCATCTCGCTGATAGAGGAGCTGCTCCCGCTCGACGACGAGCGGCGCGAGGAATACGCGCTGTGGCAGGCCGTCATCGAGTGGGAACGCGACCACCCGCCGAAGGACGGCTCCCAGACCTGGAACGACCAGCGGGCCCTGCACCGCCAGTGCATCGCGCAGCTGCGCGGCCACGAGCCCGACCGCGACCCCGACGCGGCGCTCCGCCCACACCCCGACCCCCAGGTCGAGCTGTGGGCGGCGGTGCTGCACACGTTCGTGGACGGGCTGGCCGCGCAGCTCGTCAACACCCCTGACCGGCTCTCCGGCGACGACGCCAGGCGGCTGCTGCGCGCCCTGCTGGAGGCCGTCCCGGGGTTCATCGATCCCGCGGCTCCGCGGGCGTGACCGTCCCCGCGCCTTGGCGCCCGCGCTGCCGTCGGTCTGCGCCTGACGCGCCCGGTTACGCAGCGTCTCCCGGCTGATCCCCAGATCCTCGGACACCGAGGCCGGCGCCCGTCCCTGATCGGGCAGCACCGAGCGGGCCGGGCGGTTCGCGTTCGGCGTGGTTCAGGTGAGGTCGAGGTGGGCCAGCTCCCGGCGTGACCGGATGCCGAGCTTGCGGTAGGCCCGATAAAGGTGGTGCTCTATCGTGCGCGGACTGAGGAACAGGTGTGCGGCGATCTCCCTGCTCGTGCTCCCGTCCCTCGCCAGACGCACCACCTGGAGTTCCTGGGGCGTGAGCCGCTCCAGCGGGTCGGCGGCCGTCGGCTGGGCTGCCGGCACGGACTCTCCTGTCGCCTTCAGCTCCGCCTCCGCCCGCGCCCGCCACGGCGCGGCCCGCAACCGCTCGAAGGTCTGCAGCGCCGCCCGCAGCGGGGTGCGGGCGTCGGTGCGACGTCGGGCCCGGCGCAGCCACTCCCCGTACACCAGCTCGGTACGTGCCTGTTCGAAGGGCCGGTTCGCGCGCCGGTGCGCCGCCAGTGCGCGCAGATAGTCGTCCTCGTCGTCACTCAGCAGCGCGTGGCAGCGGGCACTGACCGCCTCGGCCCATGGCTGGTTCCCGGCGCGTGCCCAGGCTTCCAGGCGGCGCAGGGGCTCCTGGGCCCGTTCGGGCCGGCCCAGCCGCACGGCCGCCTCGACCTGCTCGGCCCCGGCTGTGACCAGCGTCGTCAGGTGGCGCAGCGGTCCTCCAGCCGCGGCCTCGAGCCGCTCCAGCACCCGGTCGTAGCGTCCGTACCCCAGGTCGAGCAGGCAGAGTGCGGCGAGGCCGGTCATGCCACC
Source organism: Nonomuraea sp. NPDC004580 (assembly GCF_040609855.1). Taxonomy (NCBI): domain Bacteria; kingdom Bacillati; phylum Actinomycetota; class Actinomycetes; order Streptosporangiales; family Streptosporangiaceae; genus Nonomuraea; species Nonomuraea sp. NPDC004580. The sequence continues at coordinate 18,839 of NZ_JBEXLH010000102.1, forward strand.
GGCGTCCGGCTGGTCGCCGGCGAGCCGGACGCAGCGTTGCTCGTCGCCCTCGATCGCCGCCACTCTGGCCAGCACCGAGTGCAGCCGCGGCACGCGCTGGTGCATCCCGGTGTGGCGCGCCAGCTCGACGGCCTCCGCGATGCACGCCTCGGCGTCACGGTGCCTGCCGGCCTGCACGTGCACTCCGGTCAGATCCTGAAGCACCTGCGGCAGCGCCCCCACCAGGCTCTGCCGGCGCAACCGCGCCACCTCGGCGCCGGCCAGGGCGGCGGCCGCGTCGTCGTCGGCCATGACCATCGCGCAGAAGGCGGCCCACCGGACGGTGGCGCCCTCCAGCAGGCTGCCCGGCGCCTGGCCGGTGACATCGGGCAGGGTGTGCGCGACGAACTGTGCCAGCAGCGGCAGGCCGCGCGCGTAGTCGTCGTCGACCAGGTGCGCCAGTCCCTGGATCATCGGGTCCTGTGTGCCCATGGCGGTCAGCCGTGCGGCCGCGCCCCGGATCACCTCCGCCTCGCCGCAGATCCAGGCGTACCCGGCCGCCGTGCGCAGCATGGGCACGGCGCTCACCGGGTCGGCAGGCGGGCACCGTTCCATCAGGAGCCGGGCGGCCGACCGGCCCTTTCCCCGCTCGAACTCCACCGCCGCTCGTACCTCGGTCAGCGTGGCGAGCGACGTGGGATCGTCCAGCAAGTCCTCGGCCTGGGCGACGAGGGTGGCGGCGTGGTCGGCGTGGCCGGACGACAGCGCCAGCGCCGCCGCCTGGCCCAGCCGGGCGGCCCGGTCGCGCGGGCGCGGGGTGTAGGTCGCCGC
>NZ_JBEXLH010000103.1:0-19113 GCF_040609855.1 Nonomuraea sp. NPDC004580
CCGGCGTGCACGTCCGCGCCGTGCACGACGGCGAGCCCCGCTACGCCGAGGCCCGCGTGGACCCCGCGCGCCGGGGCGCGGGCGGCTACGGCCGCACCGACGTGTGGTGGCGGGCCGAGATCACCGCGGTCAACCCGGTCACCCCGTACCGCTTCCTGCTGCACACCCGTACGGGCCAGAAATGGCTGACGGCGGCCGGGCTCGCCGCGCACGACCTCACCGACGCGGGCGACTTCCGGCTCGTCTGCCATGAGCCGCCGCCGTCGTGGCTGGCCGGCGCGATCGTCTACCAGATCTTCCCCGACCGCTTCGACCGCTCGGGCGCCATGCCGGAGCCGCCCGGCTGGGCGCTGCCCCGCGACTGGGACCGCGACCCGGTCATCCCCAGCGGCCCCGGCACCTCCACCCAGTTCTACGGCGGCGACCTCGACGGCGTCACCCGGCGCCTCGACCACATCAGCGGACTCGGCGCCGACACCGTCTACCTCACGCCGTTCTTCCCCGCCCGCTCCAACCACCGCTACGACGCCTCGACCTTCGAGCACGTGGACCCGCTGCTCGGCGGCGACGCCGCGCTGCACCGCCTGTCGGGCGCGCTGCACGCGCGCGGCATGCGGCTCATCGGCGACATCACCACCAACCACTGCGGCGACGCCCACGAGTGGTTCACCACGGCCGTCTCCGACGTGCGCGCCCCCGAGCGCGAGATGTTCTACTTCGACCCCGCCACCGGCGACTACGAGTCCTGGTGGGGCGTCAAGACGCTGCCCAAGCTCAACTGGGGCAGCGAGCTGGTGCGGGAACGGATGACGGCGGTGCTGAAGCGGTGGCTCGGCCCGCTCGACGGCTGGCGGGTCGACGTCGCCAACATGACCGGGCGCCGCGCGGCAGACGACCACCTGCACGAGGTCGCCGCCCTGCTGCGGGCCGAGCTCGGCCCCGGCGCCGCGCTCATCGCCGAGCACAACCACGACGCCTCGCCCGACCTCGACCGCGACGGCTGGCACGGCACCATGAACTACGGCGGCTTCACCCGCCCGGTCTGGGCCTGGCTGCGCGGCCCCGAGACGGAGCTCGAGCACTTCCTCGGCGTGCCGGGCGGCATCCCCGAGCGCGACGGCCTGGCCACGCTGGCCACGTTCAGGTCGTTCGCCGCGCACATGTCGTGGCGCTCGTACGTGCACTCCTGGCAGCTGCTCGACTCCCACGACTCGCCCCGCGTGCGCACGGTCACCGGCTCGCGCGAGCGCCACCTGCCGGCCGCCGGCCTGCAGGCCACGCTGCCGGGCACACCGATGATCTTCGCGGGCAGCGAGTTCGGCCTGACCGGCGTCAACGGCGAGCACTCCCGCACGCCCATGCCGTGGAACCGCCCCGGCGACCAGGACCAGGCGACGCTGGCCGCCTACCGCGAGCTGTTCGGGCTGCGCAGGGCCGAGCCCGCCCTGCGGCACGGCGGCCTGCGCTGGCTGCACGCCGACGCCGACTGCCTGGTGTTCGCGCGGGAGACCTACGGGGAGTCGATCGTGGTGTGCGTACGGCGGGCGCCGGGTGAGCCGCTCACGCTCGGCGAGCACCTCACCGGCCTCTACCACGCGCCAGACGGCGACGTGATACCCGGTGACGGACCTTCGCTGAGCATATGGCGCACCAGCGGCTGATCACGCTACGGTGGCCTCTGCTGATTTTCCGTACCTCCCAGCTCGTTAGTGGTGTGCCCCGTATGAGGTTGCTGTCCGTAGCCGTCATGGCTTCGCTCCTGCCCGCCGTACCGGCCGCCGCGGCGGCGGAGACCCGGAGCGCGGAGAGCAGAGCGCGGGCGGGCACGACCTACTACGTCGACTCCAAGGCGGGCGACGACGCGGCCGACGGCACCAGCGAGCGCACCGCGTGGAAGTCGCTGGAGAAGGTGGTCGCCGCCGAGCTCAAGCCGGGCGACACGGTCGCGGTCAAGCGCGGCAGCGGCTTCACCGGCCCGCTCACCCTGGAGGCCGACGGCACCGCCGCCCGGCCCATCGTGGTCCGCGCCTACGGCAAGGGCCCGCTCGCGAAGATCAGCGGCACCGAGGAGGACTGCGTGATCGTCAAGGGCGACCACTGGCGCGTCAGCGGGCTGCGCGCCTCCGGCTGCCGCTGGGCCGGCTTCCAGCTCGCCGGCCGCCGCATCGAGCTGTCGGGCGTGCAGGCCGACCGCAACATCGCCGGCGTGCTGGTCACGCCGTCCGGCTCGCACAACACCATCCGCGACAGCGTGCTGAACGACAACAACCGGATGAGCGTCAACGACTCGGGCGGCGACAACGACTCCGGCGCCTTCGGCGTGCTGCTCAACGGCGACGACAACCTCGTCACCGGCAACACCATCACCGGCAGCCACGCCAGGAGCAGCGACTACGGCACCGACGGCGCCGCGGTCGAGATCTTCGGCGGCGACCGCAACCGCGTCACCCACAACGTCGCCCGCGACAACGACACCTTCACCGAGCTCGGCGCGAAGAAGGGCACGACCGCGACCGGCAACGTGTTCGCCTTCAACGTCGTCACCTCCAAGCGCAGCCGCGGCTCGTTCCTCATCACCCGCGGCCCGCGCCACATCGTCGGCCCGGTCAAGGGCACGATCGCGGTGCACAACTCCGTCTACCTGCCGGCCAGGAACACCGTCGGCTGGTCCTGCCACGACGGGTGCTCGCCGTCGATACTCAAGCTGCGCAACAACGCCGTCCACGTCGGCGGCGAGGCCGGCTACGCGGACGGCAAGGGCGCCGACGAGGCGGGCGGCGTCTACAAGGGGCGCAGGGCCCGCTTCAAGCCCGGGCCGAAGACGGTCATGGCCGACCCCAAGTTCGTCTCCCGCACCGACCTGCGGCTGCGTCCCGGCTCTCCGGCGATCGGGCGCGGGGTGCGGCTGAGCTCCACGTGGTACGGCGGCAAGGCGATCTTCAAGGACGCCGCGGGCAAGGTCCTGACGTCCGCGCCCACCGCGGGCGCCTACCAGCACTGACGCCGTGAGCATCGACTCCGCCCACCTCGAAGCGCGCCGCGAGCTGGTGAAGAGGCTCGCCGAGTCCGAGGCCCCCAGGCACTACTGGCACCTGGGGGACGAGGACGGGCGGGCCTGGCTGTTCGAGAGCGTCGAGGGCGACGGCGAGCACTGGGCGGTCCGCCAGGTCGAGGTGGGCGCCGGCCGTGCCGGCCGTGCCGCCCGCCGCTACTGGTGGCGCCACCTCCAGGACGGCCAGGGCTTCCTCTCCGACCAGCCGCTGGAGATCTGGGAGCTGACCGAGATCACCCCCGAGGCGTTCGAGGCGGTCTGGGCCGCCGCCGGTTGACCTACTTGCCGGCCAGCGCCGGATAGAGCAGCTCGAGGCCGCCGGACAGCCCCGACCTGGCCTGCCTGCTGACGTCGTCGGCCAGCACCTCGTACGCCCCCGACTCCAGCCCGTCGAGCGTCGCCGCGACCACGTCCTCGGGGGCGATCTTGGGGCCGGTGATGCTCGCGGCCATGTCGGTGTCGATGTAGCCGGCGTGCACGCCCACCACCTGCGTGCCCTGCTCCAGCAGCTCCAGCCGCAGCGCGTTGGTCAGCGACCAGGCCGCGGCCTTCGACGCCGCGTAGGTGGTGACGCGCGGGAACGTGAGGTACGACAGCACCGACAGGACGTTGACCAGCGCGCCGCCGCCGTTGCGGGCCAGCACGGGCGCGAAGGCGCCGCTCATGGCCAGCGTGCCGAAGTAGTTGACCTCCATCTCGGCCCTGGCCGCCGCCGGGCCAGGGTCGTGGCTGTAGGAGACGCCCGCGTTGTTGATGAGCAGGCTCACGTCGCCGCAAAGTTCGGCGGCGGCGGCCACGGCGGCCTGGTCGGTCACGTCGAGCGCGATCGGCGTCAGGTCCGGGTCGGTGATCGAGGCGGGGTTCCTGGCGGCGGCGTAGACCTTGCGCGCGCCGCGCTCCAGCAGGGCGCGGGCGAACGTGGCGCCCAGGCCGCGGTTGGCGCCGGTGACGAGGGCGACGCTGCCGGTGATCTCCATGAGGTTCGCTCCAGGATGAGTGCGTTGGCGAGGCCGCCGGCCGCGCACATGGTCGGCAGGCCGTAGCGGGCGCCACGCTCGCGCATGGCCATCACGCCGGCGTCACGCATCGCGGCCTCTTCCTCGTAGGTTGGATTTTCCAACCCACCATACGTGAGTTGGAAAATCCAACGCAACCCCTACCAGGAGAATCCGGCCAGCCCGTGGATGATCACCCGGACCGCGGTGTCGAAGCCGCGCTCGGCCTCCTCCGGATCGTCGGGCAGGAGCCCCTGCGCCTCGGCGATGACGAAACCCGAGACGAACGCGTTCAGCACATCGCTGGTCCGCCGCAGCTCCGGCTCCGGCACGCCGGCCAGGCGCAGGATGCGGTAGAGCGCCTGCCAGAGCGCGAGCTTGCGGTCGGCGATGAGCTCCGGGTGGTGGTGCAGGTAGGTGAACATGGCCGGATGGGCGCGAACCCGCCGGTAGTAGGCCACGGCGAGCTGCCTGAGCTGGTCCTGCCAGGGTGAGCCGTCGTCGGCGGGCAGGTCCATGCGCGCGTCGGCGGTGTCGCAGAGCAGCCTGATCAGCGCCTCCTTGCTCTCCACGTGGTGGTAGAGCGACATCGGGTTGACCCGCAGCTCGGCCGCCAGCTTGCGCATGGACAGCCCCTCCACGCCGCCGCCCTCGTCCACCATGCGCAGCGCCGTGGCGCTGATCTCTTCGATGGTCAGGGGGGTGCCCCTGCGCGCGCTCGCAGCCATACACCGTATGGTAGCGTCGGCCATACGGTGTATGGCTATGAAGGGAGCACTCATGGCGCGGATTCCCGCACCGAAGGGCCTGCCGTTCGTCGGCAACACGCTGCAGATCCCCTCGCACGCCCCGGTCGAGCACTTCGTCACGGTGGCCGGCGCGTACGACGAGGGCATCGTCCAGTTCGAGATCGCCGGCCGCCGGGTCGTCTTCGTCCACGACCCCGGCCTGGTGAGCGAGGTGTGCGACGAGAGCCGCTTCGTCAAGCGCATCAAGCCGCCGCTGACGATCGTGCGCGACTTCGGCGGCGACGGGCTGTTCACCGCCGACGCCGACGAGCCCGTGTGGGGCCACGCCCACCGCATCCTGATGCCCGCCTTCAGCCAGCGCTCGATGAAGGCGTACTACCCGCAGATGCTGGAGATCGCCGAGCAGCTCGTCGCCTCGTGGGCCGCCCGCCAGGGCCAGGACCTGCCCGTCGCCGACGACATGACCAGGCTCACCCTCGACATCATCTCGCTCACCGGCTTCGGCTACCGCTTCCGCTCCTTCGACTCGCCCGAGCTGCACCCCTTCCTGACGGCCATGGGCGGCGCGCTGACCCATGCCATGCTGCGCAACCAGCGGCTGCCGGTCGTGACCAGATTCAAGAAGGCGGACGAGCGCTCCTATCGGCGCGACATCGCCACCATGCAGTCGCTGGTGGACGACGTGATCAAGCGGCGCAGGGCCGAGGGCTCCGGGGACGCGAAAGACCTGCTGGGGCTCATGATGGAGGCCGCCGACCCGCGCACCGGCGCCCGGCTGCCGGATGAGAACATCCGCAACCAGGTGCTCACCTTCCTCATCGCCGGCCACGAGACCACCAGCGGGCTGCTCTCCTTCGCCCTGTACAACCTGCTGCGCGAGCCGCACACCCTGGCCCGCGCGTACGACGAGGTGGACCGGCTGCTGCCCGGCGACGAGCCGCCCGCGTACGAGACGATCATGAAGTTGGACGTCATCCCGCGCATCCTGGACGAGACGCTGCGGATCTGGTCGCCCATCCCGCTCTTCAACGTCAGCGCCGTCCGCGACACCGTGATCGGCGACTACCCGATCCCCGCGAACCAGGGCGTCGGCGTGCTGCTGCCGCTGCTGCACCGCAGCCCCAAGGCGTGGGAGCGGCCCGACGAGTTCGACATCGACCGCTGGCTTCCCGAGAACAGGAAGCACCACCACCCCGCCGCGTACAAGCCGTTCGGCAACGGCGAGCGGGCCTGCATCGGCCGCCAGTTCGCGCTCACCGAGGCCAGGCTCGCGCTGGCGATGATCCTGCGCCGCTTCGCGCTGTCCGACCCTGCCGCGTACCGGATGCGGATCAAGCAGACGCTCACCCTCAAGCCCGACGGCTTCACGCTGCGGGTCCGCGAGCGCCGCGCGCACGAGCGGGCCACCGTGACCTCCCAGCCCGCCGAGCGGAGCGAGCAGCAGGACGTCGCGGTGACCGGGGTGCCGCTCACCGTCGCGTACGGCTCCAACCTCGGCACCAGCGCCGACCTCGCCGAGCGGCTGGCCGAGCGGGCCGGGCGCGCCGGCTTCGCCACCACGCTCACCACGCTCGACGAGCTGACCCCGCCCAGCGAGGGCCTGCTGATCGTGGTCGCCTCCTCCTACAACGGCAAGGCGCCCGACAACGCCCAGCGCTTCGACGCCCTGGAGACCCTGCCCGACCTGTCGGGGGTGCGGCTGGCCGTGCTGGGCTGCGGGAACACGCAGTGGCCGACGTACCAGGACTTCCCGCGGCGCGCGTACGAGAAGCTGACCGCCGCCGGGGCCGTGCCCATCGTCGAACGGGGCGAGGCCGACACCGACGGCGACTTCGACGGCGACGTCACCGCCTGGACCACCCGCCTGTGGGCGGCGCTGGCCGAGGAGTACAGCGCCGCCGCCGGAGGCGCCGGGTCCCGCTATGAGATGGAGGTGCTCACCGAGGCCGAGGTCAGGCCGTCGGTGGTGTCGGAGCGCGCCGCGCCGTTCACCGTGGTCGCCACCGAGGAGCTGACCGGCGACCCGGCCGGGCTGTGGGACTTCTCCACCGAGCCGCCGCGCCCTGGCGTGCGCTCCATCGTGGCCAGGCTGCCCGAGGGCGTCACGTACGAGGCGGGCGACCACGTGGCCGTCTTCGCCAAGAACGACCCCGAGCTGGTGGAGTGGGCGCTGCGCTGCCTGCGGGTGCCGCGCGAGCAGGTCGTCAGGCTGCACGCCGAGGGCGCCACCCACCTGCCCGTCGGCACGCCGGTCACCGCCGGGCTGCTGCTGACCGAGTTCGCCGAGCTGCAGGAGGTCGCCACCAGGTCCGACCTGGAGCTGCTCGCCGCGCACACCGCCTGCCCGTGGACCACGCGGCAGCTCGCCGAGCTGACCGCCTCCTACGCCGACGAGATCCTCGCCAAGCGGGTCTCGCCGCTCGCGCTGCTCGACCGCTTCCCCGCCATCGAGCTGCCGCTGCCCGTCTTCCTGGAGATGGCCGGGCCCATCAGGCCGCGCTACTACTCGGTCTCGTCCTCGCCGCTGGCCGACCCCCGGCTGGTCCGGCTCACCGTCGGCCTGGTCGAGGGGCCCGCCCTGTCAGGCGGCGGGACGTACCAGGGCATGTGCTCGGCGTACCTGGCCGGGCTGAAGGAGGGGGACGTCTTCTACGGTTACGTCCGGGTGCCCGCGCCGCCGTTCCGGCTGCCCGCCGATCCCGCCACGCCGGTGATCCTCGTCGGACCAGGCACCGGGTTCGCGCCGCTGCGCGGCTTCCTGGAGGAGCGGGCGCTGAGCGGGGCGAGCGGGCCTGCCCTGGTGTTCACCGGTTGCCGGCATCCCGAGCACGACCTGCTCTACGGGGGCGAGCTGGCCGGGTGGGAGCGGGGCGGCGGGGTGCGCGTGCACCGGGCGTACTCGGCGGTGGCGGGGCATCCGTACCGGTTCGTGCAGGACGCCGTCGCGGCGCGTGCCGAGGAGGTGTGGGAGCTGCTGGAGCAGGGCGCGCACGTGTACGTCTGCGGTGACGGCCTCCGGATGGCGCCCGCCGTCCGTCAGGTTCTGCTCGACATTCACCGGGACAGGACCGGCGAGGACGGGGCCGCGTGGCTGGCGGAGCTGGAGGAGCGGGGCCGCTATCAGCAGGACGTGTTCGCCTGAGCGTTTCGAGCGGCGCTTTGTCTGGGGATGCGGTGGGGCGGAAAGTCCCTTTATCGACAATCCGGACTTAATACTGCAATGTTGGATATAACCGCAGCGTGCACGACATATCCGTGGAACATGCTCGAAACATGTCCACGGCACTGTGAGAGCCTCTGCGGAAAGGGGGCGGACATGCTGCTGCGTCTGAGGGTGTCACTGCCCGACAGGCCCGGCGGACTCGGCCAGGTGGCCAAGGCCCTGGGCACGCTGGGCGCCGACATCCTGCAGGTCACCGTGCTCGAACGCGAGGCGGGACGGGCGGTGGACGACTTCACCGTCTCCTGGCCCGCGCCGGTGACCACAGAAGAGGCGCGCGAGCGGCTCTCCGCCCTGCCGGGGGTCCGGGTCGAAGGGGTGTGGCCCACCAAGGAGGTGCCCGGCTCCGCCCTCGACTACGACCTGCTCATGCACGTCGCCAGCGAGCCCGCCCGGGGCTTCGCCACGCTCGTGGACGCGCTGCCGGGCCTGTGCGGGGCCGAGTGGTCACTGGCGGTGGCCGACGGCGTCGTCCGGCACGCCTCGCACGCCGCGCCCGCCTCGTTCGACCTGCCGGAGCCGCCCCCGAGGGCGGTCGCCAGGGACGCCGAGAAGCTGCGCCTCATGCTGCTGCCCGTCGTCACTGCCGGGCTGCACGTGGTGGTGGCGCGGGCCGACGGGCCCGACTTCCACCGCGCCGAGGTGGAGCGCGCCGCCCGCATCGTGGACGTGGTGTCCAAGCTGGCGGCCCGCGCGTAACCGTTGACCGAATAATGATCTGGTCACTAACGTGGGCGGTCACGACGGTGTGAACAGGAGCCGCCCTTGACCGTCCACGAGCCCGCCATCGGCCGCTACTACGAGGACTTCACCGTCGGGGACGTCTACCAGCACCCCATGGGCCGCACCCTCAGCGAGGCGGACAACACCTGGTTCACGCTCCTGACGATGAACACGAACCAGAACCACTTCAACGCCCACTTCGCCGCCAAGGCCCCCACCGGGAAGATCATCGTGAACTCGGGGCTGACCGTGGCCATCGTGCTCGGCCTGTCCGTCATCGACGTCAGCCAGACCGCGATCATGAACCTCGGCTGGACCGACATCAAGCTCACCCATCCCGTCTTCGTCGGCGACACCCTCTACGCCGAGTCGAAGGTGACCGCCAAGCGGGAGTCGAAGTCGCGGCCGTACGCCGGGATCGTCACCGCGTACACGCGCGGGCTCAACCAGGACGGCGACGAGATCATGTCCTGGACCCGCACCGTCATGGTCTACAAGCGCGACGCACCCCACGACAAGGGCTACTTCCCCCAGGCCAGGACCGGCCCGCTCTGAGGAGTTGAGTCACATGGACTTCGAGCTGACCGACGAGCAGAAGGCGTTCCGCGAGACCCTGCGCGCGTTCGTGGACAAGGAGATCGTGCCGGTCGCCACCGATTGGGAGCACTCCGGGCGCTACCCGGCCGAGATCATCGACAAGATGAAGCAGATGGGGCTGTTCGGGCTGTCCGTCCCCGAGGAGTACGGCGGGCTCGCCGCCGACATGGTCTCCTTCGCGCTCGTCTTCGAGGAGATCGCGCGCGGCTGGATGGGCGTCGCCGGCACCATCGGCTCCCACTCGCTGGCCTGCTGGATGATCGCCCGCCACGGCACCGACGAGCAGAAACGCCGCCACCTGCCCGACCTCGCCACCGGCGCGCGGCGCACCGCCATCGCCCTGACCGAGCCAGGCGCCGGCACCGACCTGCAGGGCATCCAGACCCGCGCGGTCCGCGACGGCGACCACTACGTCGTCACCGGCACCAAGACCTGGATCACCAACGCCCGCCACGCCGACCCGCTGCCCGTCCTGGTCAAGACCTCCATCGAGGAGCCCGCACACAAGGGCATGTCGGTGCTGCTCGTCGACCCCGGCCTGACCGGCTTCTCCGTCAGCCGCGACCTGCCCAAGCTCGGCTACAAGGGCACCGAGACCTGCGAGGTCGTGCTCGACGAGGTGCGGGTGCCGCTCTCGTGCCTGCTCGGCGGCGTCGAGGGGCGCGGCATGCAGCAGGTGCTCGGCGGGCTGGAGATGGGCCGCATCAACATCGCCGCCCGCGCCGTCGGGGTCGCCCAGGCCGCGTACGACGCCGCGCTCGCCTACTCCCGCGACCGCACCGCCTTCGGGCAGCCCATCGCCGGCTTCCAGGCCATCCAGCTCAAGCTGGCCGACATGGCGACCGAGCTCCAGGCGGCCCGGCTGCTCACGTACTGGGCGGCCTCCCAGGCCGACGGAGGCCGGCGGGTGGACATGGAGGCCGGCATGGCCAAGTACTTCGCCTCCGAGGTGGCGCTGAAGGCGTCCCTCGAGGCGATGCGCATCCACGGCGGGTACGGGTACTCCCAGGAGTACGTGGTCGAGCGGCTCTACCGCGACGCGCCGCTCATGGCGATCGGCGAGGGCACCAACGACGTGCAGCGCATGGTCGTCGCGCGCTCGCTCATCTCCGGAAAGGGCAAGGTCGGCTGGTGACTCCGCCGCGCCCGGGACCGCTGCTTATCCTGGGCGCGGACGGACCGCGAGAGCGAGGAACACCATGTCCGACGACGAGGACACCGCCCACGAGCACGGGCACGGGCATGGGCATGGGCATGGGCATGGGCATGGGCATGGGCATGGGGACGCGCGTTCGGACCGGTGGCGGGGGATCCGAGCTGCGCTGAAGCGGATGACGCACGCCGTCACCCCGCACAGCCACGACACCGCCGGCAAGACCGACACCGCCCTGGAGACCAGCAGCAGGGGCATGCGCGTGCTGGCCGTCTCGTTCGCCGTCCTCATGGTCACCGCCGCCGTCCAGGCCGTCATCGTGGCGGCGTCCGGCTCGGTCGCGCTGCTCGGCGACACGCTGCACAACCTGGCCGACGCCCTCACCGCCGTCCCGCTGGCCATCGCGTTCTCGCTCGGCCGCCGCGCCGCCACCCGCCGCTACACCTACGGCTACGGCAGGGCCGAGGACCTGGCGGGCATCGTCATCGTCGCGCTCATCGCCGTCTCCGCCGCCCTCGCCGGGTACGAGGCCGTCACCCGCCTCCTCGACCCCCAGGAGATCAGGGCGGTCGGCTGGGTGGCCGGGGCGGCGCTGATCGGGTTCGCGGGGAACGAGTGGGTCGCCCGCTACCGCATCAAGGTCGGCAAGGAGATCGGCTCGGCCGCCCTCGTCGCCGACGGCCTGCACGCCAGGACCGACGGCTTCACCTCCCTGGCCGTCCTCCTGGGCGCCGGCGGCGCCGCACTCGGCTGGCCGCCGGCCGACCCCGTCGTGGGCCTGCTGATCACCGTCGCCATCTGCTTCGTGCTGCGCGACGCGGCCCGCGAGATCTACCACCGCCTCATGGACGCCGTCGACCCCGCCCTCGTGGACGCCGCGGAACGCATCCTCACCTCGGTGAACGGCGTCCGCCGCGTGGGCTCAGTACGCCTTCGCTGGATCGGCCACGCCCTGCACGCCGAGGTCGAAATCCTCGTCTCCCATGACATGTCCGTCATCACCGCTCATGGGGTCGCGGTCGAAGCCGAACACCGCCTCATCCACGAACTCCCACGCCTACGAGCCGCCACCGTCCACACCGACCCGGACGGCCCCGCCGACGCCGACCACCACGCCACCCTCACCACCCACCGCCCCCACTGACCCCGGCCGTACAGCCGGTCGTATGTGGGTGGTTTCGCTGAGCCTGGCGCATCGGCCGGGGCGTTACGGGTAGGTTGGGCCGGGTGTCCGCAGCCGTTCCACCCCCCGCGTCCCCGGCCGCCCTCACCTCGTCCTCCAGGCTCGCCTGGCTTGACGCTCTGCGGGGCATCGGTGCGCTCGCGGTGGTGGCCGAGCACCTGCTGCCGTGGTTCCTGCCCGGTCTGAGGCCCTACTGGTTCAGTCTCGGCGTCTACGGGATTTTCGTGTTCTTCCTGGTCAGCGGCTACATCATCCCGGCGTCGCTGGAGCGGCACGGTGATGTGCGGGCGTTCTGGATCAGCCGGTTCTTCCGGCTCTACCCTCTCTACCTCGCGATCATCGTGCTCGTGCTGGCGCTCGCCTGGTGGGTGCCGGTGCGGGAGGCGGTGGTGCGCGACGGCAGTGCGGTGGCGGCGCACGCGACGATGCTGCTCGACGTCGTGGGCATCGGCGGGGTGGCCGACACGATGTGGACGCTGTCGTACGAGATGGTGTTCTACCTGGTGGTCACGGCGCTGTTCCTGACGCGCGGGCATGAGCGCAGCGGGACGTGGGCGATCGTGTTCGCGGTGGCGGCGGTGCTGGTGGGGCTGGTGGCGTCGGGGGCGGTGTTCGGGGGCGGGTGGCCGGCGTACGTGTCGTGCGCGGTGTTCGTCCTCGGCCTGACGGGCGTGGTGCTGGGCCGCCTGCGCAGGGTCTCGGCGTGCCTGCTGGGCGTGATGGCGGTGGCCTGCCTGCTGCTGAGCAGCCGGGTGCCGTGGCTGGGGGCGGCGGTGCTGGCGGTGATGTTCGCGGGGACGGCGATCTACCGGTGGGAGCGCGGCGCCGGGCCGCTGTGGCCGGTGGCGGTGACGGCGGCGCTGGTGGTGATCGCCCCCGTCTGGGCCATCGAGAGCGGCTGGTGGTGGGTGCGGGCCGACGTCTGGCTGACGACGATCGTGCTGGCGGCGGCCACCTTCGCGGGCGGGATGGCGTTGCGGGGGCGGCGGCTGCCGAGGGTGCTCGTGTGGTTCGGGCTGATCAGTTACTCGCTCTATCTGGTGCACCATCCGCTGCTGAAGTACTTCGTGCAGGTCAGCGGGGATCTGCGGCAGGCGGCGCTGCCGTACCAGCTGCTGATGACCGCCCTGGCGCTGGCGGTGGTCGTCGGGGCGAGCGCGCTGACGTACCGGTTCGTGGAGAAGCCGATGCAGGACCTCGGCCGGCGGGTCTCACGCCGGTGCCGCGGCGGGCTCCAGGGCGGCGGCGAGGCGCGGGTGCCGCGCGAGGACGCGGGCGACGACCGGGTCCTCGGCCATCAGGAACGCCAGGTGCCGCACGGCGTGGGCGACCACGTTGGGCAGGGCGACGCGGTCGGGTGACGGCGCGGCGGGAGCCCGGCCGCGGGCGATCTCCAGCACCGGCACCTCGACGGCGGGCAGCCACGGCTCGGGGTCGGGGCAGATCGCGTAGGTGAGGACGACTCTGCCGTCGGGTTCGTAGCGCCAGCTCGTGGAGTGGACGACGGTGCCCGAGTCGCCGGCGGCCACGCCGGCCAGCCGCCGGGCCGCCGCGTCGGGGCTCTCGCCGGGTCGTGGGCTGGTCATGGCCGACCGGTACGACCAGCGGCGCCGCGCGTCCACCCGTAGCATGAGCGTCTCGACCGAGACCACGTGTCCTGCCGTCACCGTCACCAACTTACTGCCAGTCATGTGCAGGTGCGTTCCACGGGCATGTCCCTTTTCGCTCTTGAAACACCAGGGCGGCCGGGTTGTGATCGAGGGCGTGCGAGAGAGAGGCCGACAGCCATGCCCGGTTTGCTGGTGTTGATGGGGTCGGGCGAGACGAGCCCGACCATGGTCGAAATCCACCGCGCCGCGGCGCGGACGCTGCGCTCGGGGGCGCGGGCCGTGCTGCTCGACACTCCCTACGCCTTCCAGGAGAACTGCGCCGACATCTCGGCCCGCGCCCGCCGCTACTTCGCCCGCAGCGTCGGGCTGGAGGTGGAGGTCTCGCCGGCGATCACGGGCGCCGACTGGGTGTTCTCGGGGCCCGGCAGTCCCACGTACGCGCTCGGCCGCTGGGCCGGCTCGGGTGTCGCGGGTGACCTGCGGGCCCGCGTACGCGCCCGGTCGGGTGTGACCGTGCTGGCGTCGGCGGCGGCCTGCACGGCGGGCCTGGCCACCGTGCCGGTCTACGAGATCTACAAGGTGGGCGCGGAGCCGCACTGGCGCGAAGGGCTCGACCTGCTGGAGCCGCTGGGGCTGCGGACGGTGCTGATCCCGCACTTCGACAACGCCGAGGGCGGCACCCACGACACCCGCTTCTGCTACCTGGGGGAGCGGCGGCTGTCTCGCATGGAACGCGAGCTGCCGCCCGGCACCGCCGTGCTCGGCATCGACGAGCACACCGCGCTGGTCATCGACCTGCGCAGCGAGGAGGTGCGGGTGGCGGGGCGCGGCGGGTTGACCGTGCGGCTGCCCGGGTCGGTGACGGTGCTGCCGGCCGGCACCCGTACGGACCTGGCCGAGCTGCGCCGCCTGGCCGAGGGGAAGACGGCGGGCGCGGCACCCGCCGCTGCCGCACCGGAGCCGCGGGCCGTGCCCGCCGAGATGACGCTGGAGGAGTCGATCCGGTCGTGCGAGGAGGCGTTCAACGCGGCCGTGGGCGAGCACGATCCGGTGGCGGCCGCCGGGGCGGTGCTCGACCTGGAGGCGGAGATGGTCAAGTGGGCTGCCGACACCGAGGAGGACTCGGGCGGCGTGGAGCAGGCCAGAGAGCTGGTGCGGCTGCTGATCGCCCGGCTCGGCGAGCTGGCCGCCGCGTCGGGCCGCCGCTCGGAGGGCCTGACCGCCCTGGTGGAGCCACTGCTCGAGCTGCGGGCCTCGCTGCGCGAGAGCGGCCGGTACGACGTCGCCGACGCCCTGCGCGCGGCCCTCGTCCGAGGCGGCGTCGCCGTCGAGGACACCCCAGAGGG
This sequence comes from Nonomuraea sp. NPDC004580, assembly GCF_040609855.1. NCBI lineage: Bacteria > Bacillati > Actinomycetota > Actinomycetes > Streptosporangiales > Streptosporangiaceae > Nonomuraea > Nonomuraea sp. NPDC004580. Next base: position 14,629 of record NZ_JBEXLH010000103.1, read on the forward strand.
CCCCCGCTGGGGCCTCGCCTAGAACACCGATGACGACGGCCGGTATCCGCCTGCGGAGGCGTCGCGGGTCAGCGGCGGGGTGGGTCGATGCGGGCGCCGTCCGAGGTGAAAATCATGATGCGGGAGAGGTCGACGGCCACCTTGGCCGCGTCTCCCTGGCGCCAGATCGGCCGGTTGCCCAGGCGGACGATCAGGTCGGAGCGGCGGTGGACGCCGCTGCCGTTGGGGTGCTGCCCGACCTGCTCCTGCTCCTGCCACTCCTCTTCCTCGCGGGAGAACAGCCGCCGCACCAGCCCGGTCAGCTTGCCCGTGCCGGTCGCGCGCCCGCCGGAGCGCCGCCGCTGCCGCGGGTCGGGCGGCTCAGGCACCGGTACGGCCGGCATCCCGCACTCCAGGTACGCCAGCCACTCGTGCCCGTGGTACTCCAGTGCCCGCACCCGCCCGTAGAAGGCCGGCCCCTCGTACGACTCCGGCACCGGCGCGAGCCCGTCCGGCCGCAGCCCGACGAGCACCTGCCCGCCGGTGTGCTGCGAGATCGCGTACGCCCTGGGATCGCTCCACGGCATCGTCAGCCGGTGCGGCCCGAAGTCGAGCATGACGTACTGGTTCTGCGGCGTCCTTACTCCGGCCGCTAACAGGTTCAACTGCTGGGAGTTGAGGAACGCGGCCACGAACGCGGTCGCTGGATCGTTGTAAATCTGGGCCGGGGTGCCGACGTCCTGGAGGACCCCGCGGTTCAGTATCGCGATGCGGTCGGCCAGGGTGAGCGCCTCGACCTGGTCGTGGGTGACGTAGATGGTGGTGACGCCGAGCGACCTGACCAGCGCGGAGATCTCCATGCGCAGCTCGGTGCGCATGCCGGCGTCGAGGTTCGACAACGGCTCGTCCATGAGGAACAGCTTGGGCTGGCGGACGATGGCCCGCCCCATGGCCACCCGCTGCCGCTGGCCGCCGGACAGGGTGCCGGGGCGGCGTTCGAGCGTCTCGTCGATGTGCAGCGCCTTGGACAGCTCGGTGACGCGCTCGCGGACCATCGCGGGGTCGGCCCTGGAGATCTCCAAGGGGAAGGCGATGTTCCCCCTGACCGTCCTGTGGGGGTAGAGGGCGCCGTTCTGGAAGACCATCGCCACATCGCGGTCGCGCGGCGCGAGGTGGTTGGCCAGCTCGCCGTCCAGCCACAGGTCGCCCTCGGTGATGTCCTCCAGTCCCGCGATCATGCGGAGGAGGGTGGACTTGCCGCAGCCCGACGGGCCGAGCAGCACGAGGAACTCACCGTCTTGCGCTTGAAGGCTCAGCCGGTCGACCGCGAGATAGTCGCCCGGATACACCTTTGACACTTTGTCGAGAACGACCGAGCTCATGGGCCCACACCTTGCGCGCGTGTCACCTGTGACGGGGCTGATTGAAGAGGTAGTACATCGCGCCTTAACGGTACATGTCCACCCTTGACATAAAGAATCTCATTCGGCGGGCGTTTCGGACGGGAGTTTTGGGCATCCGAACGCCCAGATTTCCGGATCTTATAGGCGTGGAAGGAGTTGCGTAAACTTGCGGAAAGGGATTTCATGGTCCGAACGTGCTGGGGAGACCTCGGGGGAGACGATGACCGACTGGTGGCGAAATGCCGTGATTTACCAGGTCTACGTGCGCAGCTTCGCCGACGGCAACGGCGACGGCGTGGGCGACCTGATCGGCGTTCGCGATCGCCTGCCGTACCTCGCCGGTCTCGGCGTCGACGCCCTCTGGCTGACGCCCTTCTACCCCTCGCCGATGGCCGACTTCGGCTACGACGTGGCCGACTACCGCGACGTCGACCCGCTGTTCGGCACGCTCGCCGACGCCAAGGCGCTCATCGACGAGGCGCACGGCCACGGGCTGCGGATCATCGTCGACATCGTCCCCAACCACACCTCCGCCGCCCACCCCTGGTTCCAGCAGGCGCTGCGCGGCGAGGGCCGCGAGCGCTACATCTTCCGCGACACGCCCAACGACTGGGAGTCGATCTTCGGCGGCTCCGCCTGGACGCAGGTCGAGGACGGCCAGTGGTACCTCCACCTGTTCGACCCCTCCCAGCCCGACCTCAACTGGGACGACCAGGAGGTGCGCGGCGAGTTCGAGTCGATCCTGCGCTTCTGGCTCGACCTGGGCGTTGACGGCTTCCGGGTGGACGTCGCGCACGGCATGGTCAAGCCGCGCGGCCTGCCCGACGTCGGGCGCGGCAACCAGGCCACGATGGTCGGCATGGAGCCGGTGCCGTTCTTCGACAACGACGAGGTGCACGAGATTCACCGCTCCTGGCGGCGGGTGCTCGACTCGTACCCGGGAGAGCGCATCGGGGTGGCCGAGGCGTGGGCGCCCACGCCCGAGCGGCTGGCGAACTACGTGCGCCCCGACGAGCTGCACCAGGCGTTCAACTTCCCCTACCTGTTCGCCCCCTGGGACGCCGCCGAGCTGCGCGAGGTGATCGACGCCTCGCTCGCCACGTCCGCCTCGGTCGGCGCCCCCACCACCTGGGTGCTGTCGAACCACGACGTCAAGCGGCACGTCACCCGCTACGGCAGCCTGGCGAGAGCGCGCGCCGCCGCGCTGCTCACGCTCGCGCTGCCCGGCTCGGCCTACGTCTACAACGGCGAGGAGCTGGGCCTGCCCGAGGTGCTCGACCTGCCGCCCGAGCTGTGCCAGGACCCGCAGCGGCTGCGCGACCCCGACAGCGGCCGCGACGGCTGCCGCGTGCCGCTGCCCTGGACGCGTGACGGCGGCTGGCGCGACCCCTGGCTGCCCATCCCCGCCGGCTGGGCGGAGCTCAGCGTGCAGGCCCAAGAGGGCGTGCCGGGCTCGACCTTGGAGCTGTACCGCGCGGCGCTGCGGCTGCGCCGCGACCTCACCGGCGATCTCACTGGCGACCTGGTCTGGCACGACTCTCCTGAGGGCACGCTCATGTTCTCCAGGGGCCCGGTCGTGTGCGCCGTCAACCTCACCGCCGAGCCCGTCGACTTCGGCGTGGACGGCACGCTGCTCATCGCCTCGGATGTCCCTGGAGCAGGGGATTCCGCGGCCTGGTGGAAAGTAAAGTGTCAGCCATGAACGGTCACGCCCGCCTCGCCGACATCGCCGCCCAGGCCGGGGTGAGCGAGGCCACCGTCAGCAGGGTGCTCAACGGCAAGCCGGGCGTCTCGGCGAGCACCCGGCAGGCGGTGATGGCCGCACTCGACCTCATGGGCTACGAACGCCCGCCCCGCCTGCGGCAGCGCAGCAACGGGCTGGTCGGCCTGGTGACCCCCGAGCTGGACAACCCGATCTTCCCCGCCTTCGCCCAGGCCATCGAGAAGGCGCTGACGCAACACGGCTACACCCCCGTGCTCTGCACCCAGCTGCCCGGCGGCGCGCCGGAGGACGAGTTCACCGAGCTGCTCGTCGACCGCGGTGTGAGCGGCATCGTGTTCGTCTCGGGGCTGCACGCCGACACCACCGCCCGCATGGACCGCTACACCCGCCTGACCGACCGCGGCCTGCCGATCGTGCTGGTCGACGGCTACAGCGAGCACATCGACGCGCCCTTCATCTCGCCCGACGACCGCATGGCCGCCAGGCTCGCCGTGCAGCACCTCGTCGACCTCGGCCACGAGCGCATCGGCCTCGCGCTCGGGCCGCGCAGGTTCGTCCCCGTGATCAGGAAGATCGAGGGCTACCGGCAGGCCATGGCGCAGCTGCTCGGCTCGGCCGACGCCGAAGAGCTGATCGCTCACTCGCTGTTCTCCGTCGAGGGCGGCCAGGCCGCCGCCGCGCAGCTGCTCGGCCGGGGCTGCACCGGCATCGTGTGCGCCAGCGACCTCATGGCGCTCGGCGCGATCAGGGCGTGCAGGGAGAAGGGGCTGTCGGTGCCGGGGGAGGTGTCGGTGGTCGGGTTCGACGACTCGCCGCTCATCGCGTTCACCGATCCGCCGCTGACCACCGTACGCAAGCCCATCGGCGCCATGGCCTCGGCCGCCGTGCAGACGCTGCTCGAAGAGGTCAACGGCGCCCCCGCGAAGAACGTCGAGCTGATCTTCCAGCCCGAGCTGGTCGTGCGCGGCTCCACCGGGTCAGGCCCGCTGGTCAACCGGTGAGCGACCTGCTCGTGCTCGGCGGCTCCGGCGTCGACACCACCGTCTACGTCCCCGAGCTGCCGCTGCCCTACCGCGACACCCACCCCGTGCCGCCCGTCATCGACCGCATCGGCAACACCGGCGCCGGCGTCGCGCTCGGCTGCCACGCGCTCGGCCTCGGCGTCGTCTTCGCCGACCTCATCGGCGACGACCCGCAGGGCGCGCTCATCCGCGACGCGCTGGGTGACCTCGACTGCCGCTTCGGCCGCGCCGCGGCGGGCACCCGGCGCAGCGTCCTGCTCGTGGGCCTCACCGAACATGCAGATCACGTAGACCAGGAACGACGGGATCAGCAGCACCGCGAACCAGGTCTGCTCCTGCGCCGCGACGATCTCGGAGG